>JAITKF010000016.1 GCA_031278545.1 Prevotellaceae bacterium | reverse complement strand
ACTTCCGGACGTGTTGGCACAACTTCCGGACGTGTTGGCACAACTTCCGGACGTGTTGGCACAACTTCCGGACGTGTCCGGAAAGATTCCGGACGTGTTTGCACGATTTCCGGACATGTCCGGAAAGATTCCGGACATGTTTGTACGACTTCCGGACATGTCCGTACGACTTCTAATAGTTATGTTACTTTTTGTTATATCATTCAAAATCATTATTTTTTTAATCATTTTAATATAGGAGAGAATTATTATGCCTAGAAACTTTATTCCAGGTTCTGACGCTCTGTTCGATATTTGGCAGAGTAATTTAATAACCAAAATGACCGCTTCTGCGACGCGGTTTAACATTCCGGCAGCTGTAGTAACTGATATTGTAACAAAACAGGTACGTTGGAATACTGCTTACGCCGCTGCTAAAGATCCTGCTACCCGTACCAAAATTACCGTCAAGGAGAAACAACAGGCAAGGGATGACTATGAAGATTCATTACGCGCGTTGACACGGTCGTACTTAACGTATAATCCGGCTGTTACCGATAGCGATCGTGAAAATCTTGAATTGCCAATTCACAAGACCACTCACACTCCCGCTCCGGTAGCTACCGAACCGCCTTGGTTAAAACCCAATACGAGTTTGCTCCGGCACGTCAGTTTTGATTACGGCGGCTCAGAGTTATCAAAAACAAAGCCGACGGGTCAACACGGTCTGGAGTTGATTTGGGAAATAGCTAAGGAGCGTCCGCCACATGTGCGTAATCTTACGCATTCGGTGTTCGACACTCATACGCCTCTTGTTATCGAGTTCGACGAGGAGGATCGTGGTAACACCCTTTGGTATACCGCCCGCTGGGAAAATACACGCGGCGAGAAAGGTCCCTGGGGGGAAATCGTGAGTGTAATCATTCCTTAGATATAGATGAGAAATGAGGAATGAATGATGAGAGATAATGCGCTGTCTCGTTCACACATCTGCGGTTTTCTTTGTTGACAAGAGAGGAGTTCGCAGAAAGTGCGCCGTATGGTCGATATGATTATCATATAGATGACCGGGTAGTTGTTCGAGATGGCGGTTATTGTAGTAGAGGATAAAAAGAATTGGATTATGTTCATTATTTGTAGGGACGGGATTTTTTCTGTCCCTACATTTTTTCATTTTATTCCTATGCCATCGATTTTAACCGGCAGGTAGAAAGTATTTTTTTTGCCGTTGTTAGTTCTTCATTTCCTCATTATTCCATTTTTTTTTATACATCCCGGTCTCTTTTTATTTTTGGAGAACTCGTGTTTTTCATGTAATTTTGCGGTTGTTTATTCACGGAAAATTGTAAGGAGAATGAAGGACGAGAAAGCAACATTGACATTAGGAACAGAAAAGATAGGTCGGCTCTTACTGGAGTATGCCATTCCGGCTATTATTGCGATGACGGCTGCATCGTTGTATAACATAACCGATAGTATATTTATTGGGCACGGCGTGGGGCCGATGGCGTTGTCGGGGCTGGCGATTACATTCCCGTTGATGAATCTGGCGGCGGCTTTCGGGTCGTTGGTAGGCGTTGGCGCATCGACGTTGCTTTCTATCCGGATAGGGCAACGCGATTATGTTTCGGCGAATACAATTTTAGGAAATGTGCTGGTATTAAACGTCGTGATGGGAGTATTATTTTCGATGATGTCGTTATTATTCCTCGATCCAATTTTGTTATTCTTCGGCGCCAGCAATGATATGTTACCTTATGCAAATCAGTTTATGGTTGTCATTTTATCCGGAAACGTGGTTACACATTTATATTTCGGGTTGAATGCCATGCTCCGCTCGGCAGGTAATCCTCGCTTGGCGATGTTGGGTACAATTTTTACGGTGGTGATAAATTTGATACTGAATCCACTGTTTATCTTTGTGTTTAAATGGGGTATACAGGGTTCAGCTTTTGCTACGGTTATTTCACAGGTAGTAGTACTTGTGTGGCAATTTTACCGGTTTCATGATAAACGTTCTATCATCCATTGGCAAAGGGGTATCTACCGGTTGCGGCGGAATATTGTCAGTGATTCGTTGTCTATCGGAATGGCGCCGTTTCTAATGAATGCCGCCAGTTGTATGGTCGTTATTATCATTAATCGGCAGTTGATGCAGCACGGCGGTAATATGGCTGTCGGGTCATATGGAATTATTAACCGCGTGGCGTTCCTTTTTATCATGATTGTGTTGGGCTTGGGGCAAGGGATGCAGCCCATTGCCGGATATAATTTCGGCGCGCAGTTACATCATCGGGTATCGAGCGTATTAAAACAGTCGATTATGTATGCAACGGCGATTATGTTTGTTGGATTTATCGTCGTGGAGTTATTTGCCGGCGGTATGGCGGCGTTATTTACTACCGACGGGCAACAGATTGATATGGCTTCTACAGGTTTACGATGGGTGTTTGCTGTATATCCGCTCGTTGGGTTCCAGATGATATGCTCGACGTTTTTCCAAAGTATCGGTAAGCCCGGTAAGGCGATTATCCTTTCGATGACGCGGCAAGTGTTGTTCCTGATTCCGCTGTTGCTTATTCTTCCTGTGCAATGGGGCGTAACAGGTGTGTGGAGTAGTTTTACATTCTCCGACGCGTTGTCGGTCATACTTGCCGGAATTTTGCTGGCAGGGGAAAGGCGCAAAAAATAATAAATAATGCATAATAAGCAATAGCAATGAATAATAAATAATAACAATGGCAGCAAATATTTTTATACAAATTTATATTTCCTCCCCGACGGAACGAATACAAACGGAAGGATTCCCTAATCAATTATCTTCAATTAATTATCTAAAATTATCATGGTGACAATTTTAATTATTCTTTTCTTAATCGGGTATAGCGCGATTGTATTCGAGCATTTCCTGAAAATTAATAAAGCGGGTACGGCTCTATGTATGGGCGCATTGTGCTGGACGGTTTATATCTTGCTTGCCGCTGAAGGAGTAGAGCCGGTGCTGGAGCATATCAATGAGGAATTGGGCAGTATCGCCAGCGTATTGTTTTTCCTGTTAGGTGCAATGACAATTGTCGAAGTCATTGATGCGCACGACGGGTTCCGGTTTATTACTGATAAAATCCGTACGACAAACAAACGAAAGCTGTTGTGGATAATCGCTATTATTACTTTTTTCCTCTCAGCGGTACTCGATAACCTCACGACGACAATTGTAATGGTTTCCCTGTTAGGGAAATTGATAGGGCGACGAGACGAGCGCCTCTTGTTCATTTCGATGGTCATCATTGCGGCAAATGCCGGCGGCGCATGGACGCCAATGGGCGACGTTACGACAACAATGTTGTGGATAGGGAAACAGGTAACAACCGGTGCGATTATTAGTAAACTGTTTCTGCCAAGTGTTGTGTCGATGATTGTACCGCTGGCCATATTTTCGTTTATGATGAAAGGAACGGTTGAACCGCCTACGCAAGCGTCTGGTGAACGGCGAATTCTCTTGCCACCATCAGTACGCACTTCTATTTTTTTCTTGGGTATCCTGATTTTGCTGTGCGTACCGGTATTTAAAGCTATCACTCACTTGCCACCTTACGTAGGAATGATTTTAGGGGTTGGTATCCTGTGGATTTATACCGGCATCCTGTACCGGAAACATCACGGCGGACGCCTCAAACAACGACTCTCGGTGACTCGCGCGCTACATCAGGTCGAAATATCAACAATCCTGTTTTTTCTGGGAATCCTACTGTGTATTGGAGCTCTGCAACATGCTAATATCTTATCGTCGATGGCTGCATGGCTGGATAGCGTGATAAGTAGTCAAGCAGTCGTAGTGACAATCATTGGCATAGTTTCGGCTATTGTTGATAATGTGCCGTTAGTTGCCGCAGCACAGGGGATGTACTCTTTCCCGACGGATCATTTCTTTTGGGAATTTCTGGCTTATGCTGCCGGCACGGGCGGGTCGATGTTAATTGTAGGATCAGCAGCTGGCGTTGCCGCGATGGGGATTGAGAAAATCAATTTTATCTGGTATTTAAAACGTATAAGCGGATGGGCTTTGTTAGGTTATCTTGCAGGCGCAGCGACATACATCGTAGAAGACCTTATTGTAAAATCATTCTTGTAACCAATGCTATGAACTATATCATTACTATCGGACGACAACTCGGAAGCGGAGGCAAACAGGTGGGCGAACAATTGGCGCAGCGTCTGGGTATCCCCTGCTACGATAAAGAACTTATTAACCTTGCATCGCGCGAAAGCGGACTGAACCAGAGATTTTTCGAGAAGGCCGACGAAAAAAGCCGCTTCAGTATCTGCGGCCATCTTTTCGGTCTGCATTCAGGATATATGACCGAAAATACGGGCAATTATCTTTGCAACGAGGCGCTGTTTAAAATCCAAAGCGACGTCATCCGTAAGCTGGCCGCTGAATCCTCCAGCATATTCGTCGGACGCTGCGCCGACTATATCCTTCGTGAGCATCCCCGTTGCCTGAAAATATTCATCTGCGCCGATCTCCACGACCGCCTTGCACGTCTCGTGCGGATGCATAATATCCCCGAAAAAGAAGCCCGCCTGCTTATCGAACAGTCCGATAAAAAACGCGCCGGATATTATAATTACTACACCAATAAAACGTGGGGCATGGCTACCTCCTATGACCTCTGCATGAATTCATCGGTATTCGGAACGGAGGAAATCGTGAGGATGGTGGAATTAATCGTGAAGTAGAAACGAAACATGTCGCACAAGAACAATAGCATGGAGCCACGCAGCAGGCAGCCCCGACAGCGCGCTTTACCTCAAAATAGAAAGAGCAAACCGGAAAACCGATTCGCTCTTTTCATCCAAATTACGAGCACCCTGTTAGTCGGGGCGAAATGACTCGAACATTCGACCCCTTGCACCCCATGCAAGTGCGCTAGCCAACTGCGCCACGCCCCGATATATTGGTTGCTTTGTCGGCACAAAGGTAATATAGTTTTATGAATTGGCCAAAAATCATCGCGAAAATTTGTATCTTTGCTCCATGAATCGCATTATTGGCATTGATTACGGAAAAAAACGGGTAGGTATTGCAGTGACTGACCCGCTGCAGCTATTTGCTACCGCTCTTGATACGGTTGCGGTCGATAAGGTTGTCGAATACTTAATCGCCTACGCGCACAACGAGCCGGTAGAACGATTTGTCGTCGGCTACCCCAAAAATTTGAATAATGCCGCCACCGGAGCGACTCCATACGTTGAGGCTTTTTTAAAACAACTGCACGCAAAACTCCCCGATATTCCCGTTACGCTCGTCGACGAACGCTTTACATCCCGCATGGCGTTGCGGGCGATGATTGACGGGGGCGTGAAGAAAATGGCGCGTCGCAACAAAGCCACCCTCGATAAAGTCAGCGCCGCCCTTATTCTACAAGGATATTTAGATGCACGAAAACAATTAAATAACAAATAACATGGTTCTTTCTGTATACGTATATGGATCCGGCGTGCTAAAAAAAGAAGCGGCGCCGGTCGTAAAAGATGATTCCTCCCTCGCGCAACTGATTTCCGACATGTGGGACACGCTCTACAATGCCAGTGGAGTTGGATTGGCGGCCCCGCAGGTAGGGCGCACCATCCGGTTAATTGTCATTGACGCCTCCGCATTTAAAGACGACGACCCGCTCGCCGACGGATTCAAACGGGTATTAATCAACCCGGAATTACTTGAATTTAGTAAAGAAAAATCGACGTTTAACGAAGGATGCTTAAGCATTCCGGGCATCCATGAAGACGTTGTGCGTCCCAAGCGTGTGCGCCTGCGTTATTTCGACGAACATTTCCAGCCGCACGACGAATGGTTGGACGGTATTCCCGCCCGCGTTGTTCAGCACGAGTACGATCACATCGAAGGAATTCTGTTTACTGAACATTTAGCGCCCATTCGCCGGAAAATTATCCGAAGCAAACTGCAAAATATCGCCCGCGGCAAAGGGGACGCCGATTATAGAACAAAAGTAGTATAGGCTACAAGATGCAAGCTACGGCACGGTCGTAAATTCCCTGCATATAAGCAATCGCCATCCCGTAATTAGTTACCGGCACGCCGGCAGCGATAAACGGACGCAGGCGGTTATGCAACTGGCGCGCGGTAATCATGCACGCGCCGCATTGAATTACTAACGAGTATACAGACACCTCGTCGGGCAACGGCGACAACCCCGGAAGTATCTCTATTTCCAGCGGATGGCCGATAAATTTCCGAAGAAGTGTCGGTATTTTCACGCGCCCAATATCCTCGCATGTATTTTGGTGAGTACAACTCTCCATAATCAACACGCGATCCCCGGTGCGCAATCGGCTGATAGCAGGCGTTCCCTTCAAGTAGCGCTCAAAATCGCCCTTATAACGTGCCAGCAGAATACTGAATCCCGTCAGCGGAATACTGCGTGGAATCATCTTCTCGATACTCCCGAAGAGCTGGCTGTCCGTAACAACCAAGGCCGGCGGTTTCGATGCCGACTGCAAAAAAGCGGCGACTTCCGTCTCCCTGACAACTACCGCTACGCCATGATTGTCGAGCACGTCGCGAATAGTTTGCACCTGTGGCAATATCAGCCGTCCCTCGGGCGCTTCGCTGTCAATAGGCGTTACGAGCAGCACGATGTCCCCCGCCTGCATCAACCCCTCCAGCAACGACGGTCTTCGCGCGACAGACGATGGAAGCACAGCTTGCAACGCCTCGCCCACTGTCCGCACCGCCACATCCCTGTCGGCAGCAGGCAAGGCCACAAAATCAATAACCGGAGCCGCATACTTCCCCATAATCAGCGCGCGTGTTTCCGCCGTAGCCTTTTCCCTATCAGCCTTATTATGCAAAACAAAAAACGGAATACCCCCTTCACGAAAAGACGCCATCAATCTTTCCTCGAACACGCTTATCCGGTTATCGGTCATCACGACAATCGCCACATCTATTTCCTCGACAATCTGCCGGCTTTTTGCAGTTCGCAACTGCCCCAGCACCCCCTCGTCGTCAACGCCCGCCGTATCAATCAACGTTACTGCGCCCACGCCGAACAGTTCCATCCGTTTTCGCACAGGGTCGGTCGTTGTGCCGGGCATCGCCGACACAATCGCCACATCCTGACCCGCCAGCAGATTAACAACGGAACTCTTGCCGGCATTACGCCGCCCGAACACGCCCACATACAAATGATGCTTCTCCGATTTCATCGTGTATATAATAGCCGCCTGCCGCGCTTACGCATCCGGCGAATACCAAAAACAATCAATCCTATAATACCGCCCGCCACCGTCGGCACAATACCATAAACCATCCATGCAAAGCCATTCGGATGCGCAAACCATGCTGCAAGCGACGAATCGTCCGCCACTTGACACTGTTCGGGAAAAACCATACCTGACGGCAAACGCCTGTCGGGGAATGTCCGCAAATAATCGCTCAACGCAATCCACTCCTTATATTCAAGACCGTTAGGTAAAGTAAGCACACATTTTTGAAAATCCTCCACCCGCTGCCCCGCCGCATCTTTCGGTTGCAACTGCAGAATACCGTAAGTCAACCGCCGGACAGCCCCCAACATTTGTAAAGAATACAAATCTCCCACAACAGGATACAACGCCTTCTTATCTGGTGGAGCATACTCTCCCTCATCCGTTTCGACCCACACCTCCGTAACCCTGTTACAAAAAAGCCGGTGAGGATTATGAGAATACCTCAACCCCGCCAGCGACAATCGTGCTGCCGGAAACAACGCCGCACACGACGCATCGACCTCGCACAAATCCCATAATTCCTTACCCGTTAAATAAACGAGGATAAGCGGATACCCTGCCTTCCGGTCATGCCCAACACCGAGCGACAAAAGAGAAAACACCGCCTCTTCGGTCAGCCACCCTGCCGGCATCCCGCCGCGAACCACCCCCGCCGGAACAACCGCCACAGGCCGCTGCCGAAAAAACGCCGGATGATTCGCACACCGCAACGCCTCCGCTATTAACCGTCCTGCCGGCATACCCGACGGATTGAACGTCACCGTATCATCCATATACCGGCCTAACGAGTCAAAATACACCACATTCAATCGCTCCTTAAACGACCCTATCATAGCCGCCACCTCCGCATCCTCGCCCACCGTACTGTCGATAGGAATCAGGCGGTAGCGGAATGAAACCTCCGTTGTCCGTTCCGCCGCCGCCTCCGCTGACGCGAACAACGTAAGTACGCCCAAATAAGCCGCATAGCACCCCCCCGAAACGATAAATGTACGACCCACCCGCAACGGTTCCTGCAACACACTATGCGTATGACCGCTCACAATAACATCAATATCTGGCACAGCCGCCGCCAACTGCTCATCCTCCGAACGCCTTCTATCCACATCAGTACCACTATGCGACAAACAAACCACCAGATCAACCTTCTCCTCGCTACGTAACTTTTGCACCACACGCGCCGCCGCCGCAAAACGATCCTCAAACAACACTCCCACCGCCGCCGGAGCATTCATAACGGCCTCATCCCCGATAATTCCAAAAACGCCGATACGTCGGCCGCCCCGCTCAAACACCGTATACTCGCTCACCCCATAGTTCTCGAAAGCCTCCCTCAGCCGCTGCACCGACGTCCCGGAAGCCTTCACATTTGCCGTAACCACCGGCATCGCGACCCCCGCCTGTCGCGCCGCCCTCAACGCATCGGCCAGCCCCGCCGGACCAAAATCAAAATCATGATTACCCAACGTTACCGCATCATACCCCATCTGCCACATCAACTGCAACTCCGCGCAATCCGTCGGAAAAAGCATATAAAAAAACGACCCGCTCGAAAAATCGCCCGCATCTACCAGCACACTATACGGATACTGCTTCCGTGCCTCCCTGATAGCCGTACACAAACGCGCATAACCCCCACGCCACGCTGTCTCCCCGTTCTCCTCCCACCGGTGCGGCAAAAACATGGAATGCAAATCATGCGTAAATAAAATCGTAATCTCTTCCGCCGCCCGAGCCGCGTAGCCGCCGAACAGAAAAAATAAAACAATCGCTACTTTAAAGCTAAAAATTCGCTTATTCATACACCATACTATATATCGCAAAGGTAAAGAATAATTTTGAAATACAGACTACTATTACAATAACGCTGAATAAAAAGAAAAGAAAAGAATATCAATAACGCCTCTGCACTTGGCAGTAGAGAGTTATCTACTGGCAGTAGATAACTCTCTACTACTGGGGGATTATACTACAAAAAGCTGTGATTATTAATCTATTAAAATGGGAGATACACAATGAGTGCAAACTTCGCTCCCCTGCCCAATGCGATATTTAAAGGCAACGCCGGCGTCAATATCGGCTTTCCATAAGTAACCGATGCAGGGAACCGCGTGAGCGTCGTAGAATAACCAATGGTTCTTTTCAGGATACCAGCGGAATCACTTACCCCGTCGGCACCGGCATCAACGAAGACAGTACACGATTCTTAATTCCTCATTCCTGCGGCAGCAGCCTCACCTTGCAACAGCCGTCGATATTTTAACGATGGCGACGCAATCAAATCGCCCAGTCCCAACAGCGGCCATTTAGCATCGACGGCGGCGATGGTCGCTTCGTCGGCGCAGACAGGATTAGGCCAGCGGCGCGGAACTATTTGCGCAGCTTTGCTCGTAGCGTCGATGATGAGTTGACCATGCGCTATTTTGCAGTCACGCGTAACGTCGATATGGTTACCCAGCAGCCAGAGACAGGTTGCCCGGTCATGAATATCTACCGTATCGTCGAACAGCGCCAAAATACGGGCACGGGGAGGGATAGGCGCGCCTTTGTGGATGCAGGCAAACAGCCCTTCGTCGCAGGACGCATCCTGCCGGTTATTGACATGCGACACGTCGGGCTGTGTGGCATCGAGACAGAGCTTACCGCCCATCGCCGGCGTCGACGCCGCATGGTCGAGGACATCTAACGGGCCATAACTGAAGTACGTATCCCTTTCCGGGTCATAATACCGCGCCAGATGCCGCAGCAGCGCCGGATAATCCGTAATATTGGCCTCGCCGTCTACGACGACTATGATCTTGTTAAACATCATTTGCCCCGCGCCCCACAAGCTATGCGCCACCTTAATGGCCTGTCCGGGGTATTCTTTTTTTATTTTCACGATAGCCAGATTATGCGCCACGCCTTCGACCGGAATGTGAATATCGACCACCTCCGGCGCGACGACAAGGCGGATGGGCGTTAAGAAAATCCGTTCGGTCGCCTGCGCCATGCAAGCGTCCTCCTGCGGCGGGATGCCGACCACAGTAGCGGAATAGATAGCCTCCCGCCGATGTGTCAGGCAAGTTACATGCAGTATCGGATACCGGTCTTCGAGCGAATAAAAGCCGGTATGGTCGCCGAAAGGCCCTTCCTTCGCCGGCGGCTCATGTGTGTCAATATAACCCTCTATCACAAAATCGGCGTCTGCCGGCGCTTCGAGCGGCTGCGTAAGACAGCGCACCAGTTCGACCGGACGCTTGCGCAAAAAGCCGGCCAGCAGGTACTCGTCGACGTTATCGGGCATGGGTGCCGTAGCGCAGTAAGCATACACCGGATCGCCGCCCAATGCCACGGCTACCGGAAACCGTCCTCCCTCAGGATACTGCGCGGCGAATGCTGCAAAATGCCGTGCGCCGGTTTTATGCCGGTGCCAGTGCATACCGGTCGTATTGTTCGAAAACACTTGCATCCGGTACATCCCCACATTGCGTGCGCCCGTTGCCGGATCTTTCGTATGTACCATCGGCAGGGTAACGAACCGTCCGCCGTCGTGTGGCCAGCATTGCAACACCGGCAAACGCGATAGGTCGGGGTGCGGCATCACGACCTGCTGGCATGCGCCTCGTCCCCTGATGATTTTCGGTGTCCATTGCGCCGCCTGTTTCAACACAGGCAGCATTTTCAGTTTATCCCATAACGTTGTCTTAGGTTGCAACAAACCAATGAACAAATCCGTCAACGTTCGCTCCACCTCCCCGTACGACCCGATGCCCAACGCCCGGCACATCCGCGCCGGCGAACCGTACAGATTAGTCAACACTGGAAACGCCGTCCCCGTATTTTCAAACAACAACGCCTTACCGCCCCCGCTGCTTTTGACCATGCGATCAGTTACCTCGGCGATTTCCAACACCGGATTAACGAACGTGCGGATACGCGCCAACTCGCCCGCCCGCTCCAATGCCGTGATATAATTCTGAAGACTTTTCATGATAATTGATAATTGTTAATGGATTTTGGATTGATAACAGGCACGAAGATTCACCATTAACAAGGACATTTTCCTCTGCCATTCCTTTGCTTTGGCGGCGGCGGCAACGGCGAAGCTGTCGCTGCTATCGCCAAAAAGAATGTCGCGCGAAATATTAACCAGCAGACCACATTGGTCATTCATACCGTAGCGGGCTACCTCCTCCAGACTGCCGCCCTGCGCCCCGACGCCGGGGACAAGAAAAAAATGCTGCGGTACGATTTTCCGAATAGCCGTCAGCATTGCCGCCTGCGTAGCGCCCACGACGTACATCATGTTATCAACCGTACCCCATTCTTTCGACTTTTGCAACACCGTTTCATATATCGTACCGCCGCCGTTGACAGGCAGCGTTTCAAAGTCCGTCGCCGACGCGTTGGAGGTCAATGCAAGCAACGCCGCCCATTTACCGGGGTATTCCAGAAACGGCTGCACTGTATCGCGCCCCATGTAGGGCGAAAGTGTTACGGCATCCACATCCAACGTCTCGAAAAACGCTTCGGCGTAGCGCCGCGAGGTATTACCGATGTCGCCGCGTTTGGCGTCAGCAATAATAAAGACGTCGGGATGTTGACGACGGATGTAGCGTACGGTTTTTTCCAACTGTTGCCACCCCGCCGACCCCGCCGCTTCGTAAAATGCCGTATTTGGCTTATAAGCGACGGCACAGGCCGCCGTCGCATCGACAATCGCTTTGTTGAATGCCCACAACGGCTCTGCTTCGTTGGCCACACATGCCGGCAACTGCCGCTGGTCGCTGTCTAACCCTACGCACAGAAATGATTGTTTTCGGAGAATCTGCTTGTATAATGCACTTGCTGTCATTTGGAAAGATTTTAATGAATGCAAATGTACGGAAAAATAAGCAGTTTCCTGTATACTATCAATTCTTCGGGAATTTGCATCCCGAAGGGTTGATACGGCTTGTTTGCACTGTGGCGCATTTGCCCGCACAGACTCAATGGCCGATTGTCCTACTCGTCTTTTTCCTGCGCTTCGTATGCGGCAAGCAGTTTTTCCTGTACTTCAGCGGGGACTTGCTGGTATTCGGCGAAGGTCATTGAGAATGTCGCCCGACCGGAAGTCAGCGAACTTAAGGCGGTCGAATACTTATTCATTTCGGCCAGCGGAACGCGGGCATTCAGTACCTCGAATCCCTTTTCGCTGCTCATACCGCCGATAATAGCGCGACGGTTTTGCAGGTCGCTCATCACATCGCCCATTGCATCGCCCGGCACCATGACTTCGACATTGTAAATAGGCTCCATGATTTTTGGTCCCGCTTTTTTAAACGCTTCCTTGAAGGCATTACGTCCGGCGAGTTTAAACGAGATTTCGTTACTGTCTACCGTGTGCATTTTACCGTCATAGACATACACTTTGATGTCGCGGGCATACGAACCGGTCAGCGGGCCTTCTTCCATCTTCTCCATAATCCCTTTGAGGATAGCCGGCATAAACCGCGCGTCGATAGCGCCGCCGACGATGCAGTTATAATAAACCAACTTACCGCCCCATTCCAGTGGGTATTCTTCCTTGCCTTTGAGGTTGAGCACCAGTTCCCGTCCGGCCACTTTAAAGCGGTTATTTTCCGGCGCACCTTCTACATAGGGTTCAATCAACAGGTGTACTTCGCCGAATTGTCCTGCGCCGCCCGATTGTTTTTTGTGTCGATAGTCGGCTGCCGCGATTTTCGTAATGGTTTCGCGGTACGGGATGCGTGGCGGGAACAAGTCGACCTCTATTTTATGTACATTTGTCAAGTACCATTTCAGGATGTTGATATGGTGTTCACCTTGCCCGCTGAGGATAATTTGCTTCAGTTCCTTGGAATATTCCACGACGATAGTCGGGTCCTCGGCATGGGCGCGGTTAAGGATTTCGCTTAGTTTTTCGTCGTCCTTGTCCGTTTTAGCTTTAATGGCCGTACGGAATTTCGAGGGCGGGAAGTGGATGGGGAGGAATTGCCATTCCTTGCCGTTGCCGTTAAGCGTTTGGTTGGTTTTGGCGCTTTTCAATTTGACGGTGCACCCGATGTCGCCGGCGACCATTTCCGTTAGTTTCTCGCGTTTCTTTCCGGCTACGGCATAGAGGATAGTCAACCGCTCTTTATTACCGTTGACGGCGTTCGTCAGGTCGATGCCTTCTGTGATTTTCCCCGACATGACGCGGAAATACGACACTTCGCCCAGATGTTGCTCCATCATGGTCTTGAACACAAATATCGACGGCGCTCCGGTGGCGTCGCACGGCACAATTTCGTCCTTTACGGTTTTGAAATCACGCGATTTATCGGGTGACGGTGCTACATTAATAATAAACTCCATCAGGCGTTTCGTGCCGATGTCCTTTTTTGCCGACAGGCAAAATACCGGCATTATTTGGCGGTTGGCAAGTCCTATGCGCAATCCTTGACGGACTTCGTCTTCGCTCAGTACGCCTTTGTCGAAAAACAGTTCCATCAGCGCTTCATCGTGTTCGGCGGCGATTTCGATAAGGATTTTTTGCAGTTCGGTAGCACGTTCCATTTCCTCATCGGGAATAGAAAGCTCCTCGCGAGTACCGTTATCGTCCTTGAAACGGTACATTTTCATTTTTAATACATCAATAAAGGCGTTGAATGATGCGCCATGCCCGACGGGGTACTGGATAAGCGTTACTTTGTTGCCGTAGGCGTTCCGCAAGCTGTCGAGGGTATCGTCCCAGTTGGCCTTGTCGTGGTCGAGCTGGTTGACGGCCATAATTAACGGCTTGTGGTGCTGTTCGGCGTAGCGCGCCATGATTTCGGTACCTACTTCGATGCCCTGTTGCGCGTTGATGACCATCACGCCGACATCGGCGACTTTGAACGCCGAGATGACGCCGCCGATAAAGTCGTCGGAGCCCGGCGTGTCGATGATATTCAACTTATGTTCCATAAATTCCGTGTAGAGCAGCGACGGGTAAATAGAACGCTGGTAGAGCTGTTCCACGTCGGTGGTATCGCTTACGGTATTTTTGGACTCGATAGTTCCACGGCGTTCAATTACTTTGCCTTCAAAGAGCAGGGCTTCGGCCAGTGTTGTTTTTCCTGAATGTGTGCCGCCCAGGAGCACCACATTGCGGATTTGTTCGGTTGTGTACGTTTTCATCTAAATAGCAGTGAATTTTAAGACAGTATTAATTTAATGTTCCTCTTTTGGGACGCCAAATTTACGAAAGGTTTTTTGAATGCACAAAAAAAACAGGGGGAAGTTTTAAAACGGCGCCCTCAAATGTAGAAAAGCGGTGCATCCGTCAAGGCATTTGAATGTTGCTGCACAGCTCTCCACCGCTGGCATCCACCCCCGCAGGCGTTCCCCGTCGGGGAATAATATTTCAATAGAAAATGACAGCCAGCATCCACAGTTCATAGTTCATTGTGAAGTCCATCCCCGCCAGCAGGCAATATTACTAAAATAATAAAAAAATCATGCATATTTTTGATACTTTCCTTTCTTTGTTTTACGGAGATAATGTCTGTTTGGTTTATGCTTAGGGATAGGGTGTTTAAGAATTTTAGTCAACAGCTTTTCTATTTCTGCCAGGAGACCAGTGATGGAAGACACGTTCTTTCCTGTCAAGCAAAATTGTGTGATTAAGCGGAGAGCATTGGCGAAAGATATCTTTTTTGGGGGGAAATCGCTCTTTTGGGCAGCTCTATATATTAAATGTTGTACTAAATTGTAAGCAATCAGCGATGTGGAAAATTCTTTTTCCAGCATATCGGATGTTTTGGCCTGCAGTACATTTATATCCATTAATATTTTTACTTCTCTTATGCAAATCTCTATATCCCAGCGTGTGGTATATTTTAAGATGATTTCTGTTTTTTCAATTCTTTCACTCAAAAGGGTAGTATAAAGGACTGCTGTTTCCATCCCTTCTTTGGTTGGATATTTGTAACTGATTCTTCGCAGTAACATATCTTTAGGCAAGTTGTTCCATTCTTCCCTGCTTATATAATCGGGACATTTTTTCTGCTTCTCTATCCGGGCGATTTCATCTCCTTCTGCTATTCTCTTTTCTACCCTGTGCGCGTTGAGCGCTACGTTTCGCAGACCTTCTTTCCTGCCTTTCGTCCGGCCTTTTTCCACCCCGATGGCTTCGCCTTCCGCCCGGCCTTCGATCCTTGCAGTATAGAAGGCATCCCGCTCACCGCGGCGGCTCTCCAATACACGGTCGTAAGCCTGTTTCTCCTTGTCCGATAACTTATCGTAATCTAATAACTCCCGTGCTTGTGATAACCCTTTCGCTTTGAAGTCATCTTCAATCTTGTTGTTCTTCAGATAATATATCCATTCGTCGAGCGTGTCTTTGGCGATGTCATCAAA
>JAITKF010000106.1 GCA_031278545.1 Prevotellaceae bacterium | reverse complement strand
TGTTATCCCCGGCGTACCTTTTATCCTATGAGCGATGGCCAACCCATGCTGAACCACCGGATCACTTTATCCTAGTTTCCTACCTGTTCGACTTGTCTGTCTCGCAGTCAAGCTCCCTTTTGCTAATACACTCTGCGCACGGTTACCATTCGTGCTGAGGGAACCTTGGAAAGCCTCCGTTACTTTTTTGGAGGCGACCACCCCAGTCAAACTACCCACCAAGCGGTGTCTCCCTTTCGGGATTAGATTCCAAATATTCAAAGAGTGGTATTTCAACGGCGACTCCACCGGAACTGGCGTTCCGGCTTCATTGTCTCCCACCTATCCTATACATTAAGTATCCAAAATCAGCGCTAAGTTGCAGTAAAGGTGCACGGGGTCTTTTCGTCCCGTTGCGGGTACACGGCATCTTCACCGTGACTACAATTTCACCGAGCTCATGGCTGAGACAGCGCCCAGATCGTTACACCATTCGTGCAGGTCGGAACTTACCCGACAAGGAATTTCGCTACCTTAGGACCGTTATAGTTACGGCCGCCGTTTACCGGGGCTTCGATTCAATGCTTCACCTTGCGGTTGACATCCCCTCTTAACCTTCCGGCACCGGGCAGGTGTCAGGCCTTATTCATCATCTTTCGATTTCGCAAAGCCCTGTGTTTTTGTTAAACAGTCGCCTGGGCCATTTCTCTGCGCCCTGCATTGCTGCAGGGACCCCTTCTCCCTAAGTTACGGGGTCAATTTGCCGAGTTCCTTAGCCATGATTCTCTCGAGCACCTGAGGATTCTCTCCTCGCCCACCTGTGTCGGTTTACGGTACGGGTTGTATATCAATTAACGATACGAAGTTTTTCTTGGTAGTCTGATTACCGCTACTATCCGCTTGGCCGAAGCCGTACGGTACTGTCTCTTCTCGGCAAATTTTCGCTGTTAACGAGAATTTATACCTACAAGATTTAACGAACTATTCCGTCCGTTCGCGAGCGTGTCACTCCTACGTCTCTCCTTCTCTCAATATACAAGTAATGGAATATTAACCATTTGTCCATCAACTACGCCGTTCGGCTTCGCCTTAGGACCCGACTAACCCTGATCTGATTAACATTGATCAGGAAACCTTGGGCTTTCGGTGTGCAGGTTTCTCGCCTGCATTATCGTTACTTATGCCTACATCTTCTTTTCCATGCGCTCCACCACCTCTTACGAGACAGATTCTACGCTCATGGAATGCTCCCCTACCATTGTAGTAAAATTCTTTAGAACCTTACCCCAATCCATAGCTTCGGCAGTGTGCTTGATGCCCGTTTATTATCCACGCTTTGTCGCTCGACTAGTGAGCTGTTACGCACTCTTTAAATGAATAGCTGCTTCCAAGCTAACATCCTAGCTGTCGCGGCAACAAAACCTCGTTCTTGCAACTTAACACACGTTTGGGGGCCTTAGCTGTTGGTCTGGGCTCTTTCCCTCTCGCCACCGGACATTAGCACCCGATGACTCACTCCCTGAGAGTTCTTTATGGCATTCGGAGTTTGTCTGGATTTGATAGGCGATGAAGCCCTCGCATCCAATCAGTAGCTCTACCTCCATAAAGGTCACTCAGAGGCTGTCCCAAAAGACATTTCGGGGAGTACGAGCTATCTCCCAGTTTGATTAGCCTTTCACCCCTACCCTCAATTCATCCAAATCCTTTTCAACGGAAACTGGTTCGGTCCTCCAGGGCCTGTTACGGCTCCTTCAACCTGATCAAGGGTAGATCACTAGGTTTCGCGTCTACTTCCACTAACTGAACGCCTTTTTCAGACTCGCTTTCGCTTCGGCTCCGGCGCTGAACGCCTTAACCTCGCTAATGAAATGTAACTCGTAGGCTCATTATGCAAAAGGCACGCCGTCATTCTATACTTTGTACAGAACTCCGACCGCTTGTAAGCGAACGGTTTCAGGAACTTTTTCACCCCCCTGTTCGGGGTACTTTTCACCTTTCCTTCACAGTACTGGTTCACTATCGGTCTTCTATTCGTATTTAGCCTTACGGGATGGTCCCCGTGATTTCAGACAGGATTCCTCGTGTCCCGCCTTACTCAGGATACTGCTATAAATTAATAACTCGTACGCATACGTGACTTTCACACTCTCCGGTGGTATTTTCCAATAACCTTCCGCTTAATGCTATCATTTAATCTCGCAGTCCTATAACCCCGGCCTTGCCGAAACAAGGCCGGTTTGGGCTTTTCCCTGTTCGCTCGCCACTACTTAGGGAATCGATGTTTCTTTCTTTTCCTGCAGGTACTTAGATGTTTCAGTTCCCTGCGTCTGCTCTGATTGCTCAGTGATATGTCTTCAACATATCGGGTTGCCCCATTCGGATATACGCGGATCAATTCCTGTTTGCAGATCCCCGCGTCTTTTCGCAGCTTACCACGTCCTTCTTCGCGCTATAGAAGCCTAGGCATCCTCCGTTCGCCCTTTGTAACTTCTTCTTCGAAATTGTTTTTTTCTGTTTGTCTTGCTTTCGCTCAAGTTCCCGCATTTCGCAATGCAGAAACTGCTCTTTTGTTTGGTTTGTGTCTTCTTTCGCGTGTCCTTCCTTCCGAAGCCGGAGGGGAGCACTCGCTGAGAAAACAACCTTTACTTACCTCTTATATCTCTCTTCAATACGTCAATGAACTTCTTTTCCGCGTGTCCTTTTTCGGAAACGGGGTGCAAAGGTACAATCTTTTTTTATTCTGTCAAATCTTTTTTGCGTTTTTTTTGAATTATACTGGTTAAGTTACTGTCTATGACGTGAAAAATTTTATGAGAAGATAGAGAAAATGAAAAAGATGCTTGCTCTCTGCGGTGAAGGCCCTAATAGAAAAGAATTGCTAAGCCCTCTGTAAGAATCATATCAATCATAAATCACTCTTCAGATAATAACAAAATATTCAATTGCTCTCAAACGTCTGCATCTCGCATAGCCGTTTATAGATTCCTTGTCGGGCGATGAGTTCGGTGTGGGTGCCTTGTTCGACGATTTCACCTTTGTGGAGAACGACGATTGTATCGGCATGTTGGATGGTTGAGAGACGGTGCGCAATGACTATTGATGTCCGGTTGCGCATCAGTTTGGCGAGGGCGTCTTGTACGAGTCGTTCGCTTTCGGTGTCGAGCGCTGAGGTGGCTTCATCTAGGATGAGTATTGGCGGGTTTTTCAGGATGGCGCGGGCTATCGAAATCCGTTGTTGCTGGCCGCCGGAGAGCCTGTTGCCCTGGTCGCCGATATTGGTTTGGTAGCCATTTTCCATGGCAATGATAAACTCATGAGCATTCGCAATCTTTGCGGCATTCACTACATCGGCGTCTGTTACGTTGGTCATGCCGAATACAATATTATTATACACCGTGTCATTAAACAAGATTTGCTCCTGTGCCACCATGCTGATTTGGTTATAGAGCGAATGCAGGTTGCAGTCGCGCACATCGACCCCGTCGATCGTAATCGCGCCGCCGGTAACGTCGTACAGGCGGGGGATGAGGTTCACCAGCGTTGTCTTCCCCGATCCCGATTGCCCGACGAGCGCTACTGTCGTGCCTTTCGCGATATGCAGTGTGATGTTCTTCAACACAGGTTCTGTTGTATAGGCAAATTGCACCTGATGCAGGTCTATCGAGTGTTCAAACGACCGCACCGTAATCGCGTCGGGACGTTCTCGGATGTCCGGCGCCGTATCGAGAATCGTAAATACCCGTTCGGCGGAAGCTAATCCGCGCTGGAAGTTAGCTGTCGCCTGCGCCAGCGATTTGGCCGGCGTCAGGATTTGCGAGAAAATAACGATATAGACGATAAATTCGCTTCCCGTCAGTGCGCTCGCCGCACTGTTGAAGATAAGATGTCCGCCGTAGAGCACGATAAATGCGACGGCTACAATGCCCAACACCTCTGACAGCGGGGAGGCGATGTCGATACGATTCCACATTCGTTTAAACACTAATCGTTGGGCGTTGTTGAATTCGTCGAATTTCCGGTTAATAAAATGCTCGGCGCTGAATATTTTAATAATTCGGATGCCCGATACGGCTTCTTCCATCAAACCGAGCAGATGGCTCAGCAGTGTTTGCGACTGCTTGGCGTTCCGCCGCAGCAGGTTGGTGATGCCTGCGATGAGTAGTCCGGCTATCGGCAGTACCAGCAGCGTAAAGAACGTCAGCTGCGGCGACTGGTAGAAGAGTACCGCTGCATAAGCAATAATAAATAACGGTTCGCGGAACAGCACCTGCAGCGCACTACCGGCCACGCTTTGTATTTCGTTAATATCGTTCGTCGACACCGACAGCAGATGTCCTTTCTTCGTCGTCCGAAAAAAACCGACGTGTAGCGCCATTAATTTCTCGAACATCGCCTGCCGCAGGTTGCGAATCAGCAGGCTCTGCATTCGTGTAATCGTCCGCTGCGCCGCGTATTTGAACACGTTAGCCAGTGTTACCGACACCAGTATTACGATGCAGGTAAACCGCAATGCGCCCATCGGCCCGTGCTCCTGCTGCAATTGGTGGCAGTAGTAATAGAAAGCATCTTTAGCATAGTCTACGCTGAACGAAAAAGTGGGTTGCACGGTTGACGCGGCGTCAACGCCGCCGGTATTAAACAGCAAATCGAGCACAGGCAGCAGCAACGAGAAATTGAGGATGCTGAATACGACGCCGAACAGCACGAGCGCCAAGTAGCGTATCGTTACGGGCGCCAGCGGGGGGGCATACGTAAAGAGTCGGAAGAGTACTTTCATTCGTCGTATAAACTATATAAATGATTGTTTATCCCGTGTTCGATGCGCGTAATGCGATGCTCGACCGATTGCCGGAAAAGGACGTCGTTGGCCGCCGCCGCCGACCGATCGCTTTCCGGATGGTCGAGATGGTAGGCCACTGCGTAGAAACGCAGGAAATACTGCCGAATGCCGGCGTTCGCTAACCGTACGGCAATATCGAAGTCCTCGCCGCCCCATCCTTTAAAGGCTTCGTTGTAGCCATTTATGTTGAACAAATCCTTCCGCCAAAACGACATGTTACATCCGACGACATAGCGCCACGGCTCCGGCGGACGATGAATGGCTGCATATATTTCGGATATTTTGCGCCAGCGGATGGCATGCGCCCGCTTCTTCAACGACGCGGTATAGAATGATGGGAATCCGTTTCGTTCGTCCATGTATTTTTGCGTTGACCGCGTCGTTAGGAAGGCGCGGTCGCCGGAAAGAAACCGCCCGCGCCGTGCAAAGTATAGGTGGTCGTGCACAAAATACCTGTCCAGCAGCATATCGCCGTCGATATTGATGATATATCCGTTCGATGCCCGCAGGATGGCTTTATTGCGTATCCGCGCCAGACGGAATCCATCGTCGGGCTGCCATACGTGGACAATCGGCACGATTGACATGCCGGACATCTCGTCGACCACTGCTTTGGTGTCCGCGCTCGACCCGTCGTCGGCAATGATGATTTCCGCCGGAAGCACCCGTTGCTCCGCGACCGACTGCAGGCAGCGCCGCAAGCGGTCGGGAGTGTTGTAAGTGCTAATGATAAGTGAACAGATTGGTCTCATTGTTTTACTCCCAATTAAGAAATTTTTCCGCCGGTTGTTCCAACAGTTTCGGTGGCGTTTCGTTGAGCGGTTGCCCGTCCATCGCCGTGTGATATTTTTCTAAGTAGGCCGTTGCCATAATGCGGGCGTTGAAACAGTCGCGTGCATACTCGTGGCAACGTCGGGATGAGTACTGCCTGACGTCCTTCAACGCCTGCGCCAGCTCGCTCGATTTAGCCGATAGATAACCCACCTCCGGGAGCACAATTTCAGGTAGCGAGCCATAGGGTGTGCCTAATACCGGACAACCGAAATACAGGCTTTCGGTCAACGCCAAACCGAATGGCTCATGCCAACGGACAGGGAACAGCAGCGCTTTGGAATACCGCAGCAGCGCCGCTTTTTGTTCCCCTCCGACCATGCCACAGAAACGGATGCGGGGGTGAAGTGTTACGCGGAAGCCCATTCGGAAATTCACACGATACCCGCCCAGAACGAATAAGTGTTCGTCCGGCACGGAGGCCACAACGTGTATAGCGCCTCGCAGGTTTTTCACTTGCCATGCGGCATCGCCCAGAAAATGCGCATACCGGCGCGGGGCGTTCAGGTCGGGACTGCCGTAATCGTCCCAATCCAGCCCATTGTACACATACGAACGGCTGCCGTGTCGCGCTGCATGATTTCGCGATACGAATACCGTATTCGGGTCGAATACGGTTTCGCTGTTTGCGTTGCCGTGCATGGTTATAATATAGGGCGACCGGATGGGCGTTTCCGGTGGGACGTTCTGGAAGTGCACGACATCCGCTCCGGCGGGTAATTGCATGGACAGGGGTCGCGCAGGGTTGATGAACGTAACTGTTCCGAAATCGCAGGCCGAGCCTTTACGCACCAGATACGATACCCGATGTCCTCGCCGCGCCAATTCTTTTCCAAGATACCAGATGACGCGTTCCGTACCGCCATAGCGCGATACGGGAATAATACCGTCGTGTACGATAAGGATATGCATACTGTCAATTGTTGGTTTTGATTTCTTCATAATCGACGTACTCTCCTATCGACTCGTCGACTTTCTTATGGGAGCGTGGCGGTTGTTGCGGACGGTTGGCCGCACCGTCCTGGCTGTCGTCGTTGAAGAGGTTTTCTATTCGTTTGCCGGCGTAGCGGGCAAGCAGGCCGAGTATAAGCCGCATAAAGTTCGGCATCAGCCATAGTGCAATCATGATTATAAGTACGACTACTAATTCCATATCATCCTCCATTTACCTCGCCGGTATTCATATTTATGGCTACTGTTTTACCGGCGGAAGTCGTTACCTGCAATGTCGGCGGTTGCTGCTGTTCTTTGACGGGCGTATGGGGTTTCACGACGACCGACGGTTTTGGCGTCAGGCGAATGTTTCCCCGACGGTCGAGGAAGCAGGTGGCGGTTTCGTCGCACATCATAATATAATCACGGCCATTGATGCGGAAAAATGCCGGTGCGCGGGTTAGCGTTGCCGGCGCCGTATATGTTTTCCAGCCTTCGACGGCCAGCCCCTTCTTGTCGTAGGCACGGACGGTACGGTTGGCGAAGCCAATAAACACACGGTAGTCGTAGTCTTTATTATAATCGAATACCGACAAATAACGCGCCGGGGAGGGCAGCGTCAGCGGATATAACGCCACCGGATTGCCGTTGCGGTCGATAAGGTACACTTTGCTAGCGGTAATAAACAGCATTTGCAGTTTCCCGTTCTTATAAAAGTCGATTTGGTAGACCGAATCCTGAATCGCCCCG
The DNA here is from genome assembly GCA_031278545.1 of Prevotellaceae bacterium. Lineage (GTDB taxonomy): Bacteria > Bacteroidota > Bacteroidia > Bacteroidales > UBA932 > JAIRKX01. Next base: position 30,778 of record JAITKF010000106.1, on the reverse strand, counting down.
TCGATTTTCTGCGACCATAACGTTTTTTTGTTCTTCCCGTCGACCAGCGTAATGATATGGTCGCTGTCCTGCGTTAAATATTCGGTTGCTTTGGTATTGTGATTTATAACGGGGAACGACCGTTGCGCCGTGCGGTCGGTCGTGGCCGTCGGTTCGGGTGCGGAGGACGTCCGTGCGACAGGTTCGGCAGGAGTCGCTACGGACGCCGGCGGTTTCGGTTTACCTGTCATATCGTACACCGAGAAGAAGGTTGTGTACAGTTTATCGCCCGACGGACGCATTTGTACACCGGCGATTTTAAATCGGTCATTTTGCAGGGCTTTTGCCCACAGCCCCTGCCATGCCGGATGCAGGTAAGAAAGGATTTCGGCGTTGTTTGTTGCATCGGGCTGCACGAACAGGGACAACAGACTGTTGCCGCTGCAATACGACGATGCTTGCGTGCCTTGCAAATACTTCTTAAACGGCGTGCGTGGCTGATGGAACGCGGCCAGCAACTCGCGGTTGCCGCCGAAAATAACCCAATTATCTTTGATCGTAAAATAGCTGTCGTCCCGATTAAACGCTTCGCCGAACAGGCCGGCCAGTAGCCCGCGCGCCGGATTATGATATAGTCCGACGGAACTTTTCGGGTCGATTTTCCATAGTCGCTGACGGTCGTCGGCAATGCCTTTCAGTTGTTCGATGACAAATTTCGGATTTGCGGTTTTAATCATGCTCACCCATCCGGCAGGCTTGTCGGGGATGTAGGCCAGCCCGATTTCCTTTACGAATAATGCCGAAAACAAATCGTTCACATTCTGGTTATATTCCTCGCCGAGCGTTACCAGATTATTCCGGTAAGGCGTCAATATTTTATGCCGGTCTAAAAAATACTTATAGCCGTTAAGGAATCGGTCTACGTCGGAGAATCCGATATTGAGGGCAATGGCGACGGTTTCGGGCAGCAGCGCCCACAGGGTATTTTCGCCGCCATCCTGCGCTGGTAGCAACGCCAAATAATTATTGTCGGTAAACGATGGAAAAACGAATCCGTTCAGGTGAATGACCTGCGGCGAAATGACGCCGTCGAGCGCTGTCCAGTCGGCCATATAGGGAATGATAGACATGTACTTGCGCCATTTCTCGCTCCCCGCAGCCGTGAAGAAAGCATTTATTGCACGATGGTTGATAAAAAATCGAATATCGGTATACGCGCCCGACGTTCTCAGGATTTCCTGAAATTGCTCGTTATCGTGCAACGACGTATTACTGCGTACATGGCGCACCGCATTTTGCAGCAGCAATTGTGAATCGCTAAACAACGCCAGCCGGTCGACCAGCGCCGCGTACATTAACGTATCGCCGCTCCCAATGGTTTTAATAAATGTACCGTGGTACGACTGCTCGTGTACCGGACGTCCGCCGATTTGCAGCAACACCTCCCACTTGTCATCTGTACCTACCGGCGGCATGGCAAAAGCATACAACGACGAAATCGTATTTTTCCCCTTCGGATGCGCCGAATAAATTAGGTCGGACTGCAACACTTCACCTGCGATACTGTTGGTTTTGGCCACTGTCTTAAGCTCCTGCAGCCAGTATAAAAAAAGAGAATTGGGTGACACAAAGCGTTGCCACCCCGAAGCGGTATTAGTAAAGACATCGTTTAGAATACCGGCCTGCTCAAAATAACATAAGTAAAGCACATCGAGCGGCACGGCCTGCATGATATCCAAACGCCGGGTATGCTGCTGCCACTGCGACCGCAATAACCAGAATGCCCCGAACAACACGGCGCAACTTAACACGATATATATAATCCAACGTTTTCCTTTCATGTTAGTAATAACGTACAAAGGTACTAAAATTTTTGACTATCGGCGTGATGAGTGAGGCGTAAGACGTTAGGGTGAGCCTGTGTGTTCGCCTCTGCATAATAAACAGCGCTGCCCGCAAACCTGCGCGGGCGGCGCTGTTTCATTTTTCACCCATGCCCGTTATGAGTAACTCTTTGGCTGCGGTGTTTTCGGGATAGCGATAGCCGCGTTCCCGCACTTAACCGGGCAGGCCGTTCATATAGCCCTGTTCCCAAATTTCTTTCAATATCGTGGCCTGTTCTTTTATATCTTTTGTTTTTAACGGTTATTTCTACTATAGTGTCGGAGATGCCGGTATAGATTCCCTGTTAGGAGCCATCGCCCCAGTCCACCACGAGTTGCCGGGCGGGGGCGTAAAATTCCACTCGTCTACTATCAGGCCGCACCGGTAAAGGAATTTTGCGCTTCGCCGTTTACCGTTTAGACTGTCGCAAGCGGCGCTTTTCCGTTCTTTTTCGCAGCCGGCTATATTAAGCAACGTCGCTGCAATCATCAAGGTGAACCCCGTTTTCATGGTAGTCATTCAAGTAGTTATTTATTCATCCGTCAGCTAAAGTCGACGGCAATACCTCATGCCTCGTATTATAATCCGAAGGTCTCGGCGGGGACGCCGAAAAGTGTGGTGAATAAGGATGCATTATGTACATAGGTGTACAAAACCGGCGTGGAAAGAGCCGCCTTATGCGTATATATTGCGTTGTTGTATGGCTTGCAGGATAAGGCCTGTGGAGAGCATGACGCTGTAATTAACTGATTGTCATCAAATGGAAAGATGTGACGCAAGCAAGGCAGGTTGTTTTGAAATATTCATCGTCTTCTAGTTAGTTAGAGGGGCAAAGGTATACATTTTTAATATCCAATTATTTTTAGTTAGAGGGGTGCATTTTTTTTGATTGATGCGCTTTTATTCATTGTTACGCGAAGCACCGCGGAAAACCGAATTTCCCCGTCAGGGGAGTATTCAATGTTCAATGGTCAATTCCCGCAGGCTTTTCCATGTGCTTTTATCGATGCGGCAACCGATTATTTCTACTACTTTTGCCGCTACGGTCGACGCCATAACGCCACATTGTGCTAAAGGTAACCCGATGGCGTGCGCATATAAAAAGCCGGAGGCATATAAATCACCGGCGCCGGTGGCGTCGATGGCGCGGGCGGGGCAGGCCGGTACAATATGTTGTTCTGTGCCGCGCTGTATCAACGAACCTTGGTCGCCGATTTTGACTACCGCAATTTGGCAGTGATGGCTTAGCTTTTCTACGGCCGACAGGGGAGGATGGCCGGTGAAAACCGCCGCTTCGGCTTCGTTGGCAAATACGATATCTACGTAGTGTTGTATGATGTCTGCCAGAAAAGTCTTGTGCGCTTCTACTACGTTGTAGCTCGCCAAGTCGAGCGAGATAAGCAGTCCTTTGGATTTTGCCAGCGTTACCGCCCGCCGTACCAGATCGGGGTTTTGTACTAAATAGCCTTCGATGTGAAAGTAATCGTACCCGTCGAACATGTCGGGTTGCAGGTCGTCCGGCACAAGGTCAATGGCGGCGCCTAAATAGGTCGCCATCGTGCGTTCCGCATCGGGGGTGATGAATACCGTGCAATGGCCTGTCGCCTGCGGGCTGTGTAGTAGGTGTGATTGCAGGCCGTGCGCTTGCTGGTCGTCGGCAAAAAGCCGTCCCAGCTCATCTTTCCCTGTTTTTCCAATAAACGTGCTTGGCATACCAAGTCCCGCAGTCCCGTTCAGCGTGTTGGATGTAGAACCGCCGGCCACAATTTGCACATCGCGCGTTCGTATTTCATTCCAGATGTGGCTGCTGACAGCCTCGTCTACGTGCTGCATACTGCCTTTTGGAAGGTTAAATTGTTGTAATAATTTATCGTTGTCTAGCGTGGCTAAAATATCAACCAGCGCATTGCCTATACCTAAAATGGATTTCATTACTTTTTAATTTTCTACAAAAGTAAAAAACATTTTTGATAGTTGAAAGGGCGTGGGGCGTCGGGGTCAGGGGAAATTCATATTTAATTCGTACCTTGCGCAAAAATAGGAGTATGAATTTTGCTATTTATGGAAGGGCTTTTACTGCCGATTGTTCGGAGCAGGTCAATGCGCTGATTGCGTTGTTGCGGGAGCGACGGATTGATTTTTCGATGTTCGCGCCGTTCTACGATTTTTTGTGCCGGTCGTATGCGATGAGGATTCCCCGTGTGCCGCTGTTTACCGAGTTGCCGCCCAAGGCGACCGACTGTCTCCTGAGTATTGGCGGCGATGGTACGTTTTTAGGCAGCTTGCAGCATGTCCGCCATAGTGGTATTCCGGTGGCGGGTATCAACTGCGGACGTCTGGGCTTCCTGTCGGCCGCCTCGTTCGACGAATTACCCGAAGCTATCGAAGCGTTGGTACAAGAAAAATATACGATAGAAGACCGTACCCTGTTGGAAGTCCAGTGCGACGACCTGCCCGATACTATTTATCCTTATGCCCTCAATGAAATAGGCGTACAGCGTCATACACCGGCCATGATTAATATCCACATCCGGCTGAACGACGACCTGTTGCCGGCGTACTGGGCCGACGGGCTGCTGGTAGCCACGCCGACCGGTTCGACGGCTTATTCGATGAGCGTCGGTGGGCCGATTCTCGTGCCGCAGTCGAAAAGTTTTGTCCTCTCGCCCATTTCGCCGCACAACCTGTCTATCCGTTCGCTGGTCATTACGGACGATACGGTCGTAACGCTGATGGTCGAAACCCGTCATACGACAGCTTTCCTGACTATCGACAACCAATTAGTCGAAATCCCTTCGGGCGCCCGGTTCATCATTCGCAAGGCGGCGTTTACGGTACGGATTGTCCGCTTTCACGGCGCGAAGTTTTTCGATACCATTCGCGAAAAGCTTTCGTGGGGGAAAGACTATCGGAATCCATATTAAACCTTACTCCGCCGAAATGGTCAAAACTGCTCTGCATTTGTATTATAATATCCAATGGCGTTTCTAATCAAAAAGGCGTTACTCTGCATAGTAGTACTCGTTTCCCCGCTTACATTAAGCGCACAGGACGACTGTCCGTACCGCGAGAGTCACGATGTGGGCGTCGCCGGCGGCATTACTTTTTATATGGGCGATTTGGGCGACAACTATTCCTTTTTCCGTACTCCATCCTATTATGCAGGGGTATTGTACCGGTATAATTTCAATGAATATTACGCATTGCGTGGACAGGCGGCCTACGGGCGGCTGGAGGGCGACCGCACTCGTTCCGACTTGCCGCAGACCAACGGGGGATTGCCGTGGCATTTCGTGCGCCCGATATTATTGGCGGAGGTAAGCGGCGAAGTCGGTTTCTTACCGTTCGATGTCGTCCGGCTGCGGAAAAACAACCGGATATCTCCCTATTTATTGGGCGGCATTGGCATCGCCGCTTTAACAGCCGACCATGCGCTATCGTCCAACGTCGAGAACGACGATGTGCCATCAAGCTTATACCTGCAAGTAGGCGTCGGCGTAAAATGGGCTGTTTGGAAACGCATCACGGTAGGCGTAGAATGGAGCATGCGTAAAACGTTTACCGATAAAATCGACTATGTCGTCAGCCCGCCCGGTTCCATACTTATAAATAATGATTGGATAGGCACGGTGGGCGTGGTCGTTACCTACCGTCTGTCCGAAGACCGCCTGTGCCCGGCCTATTCGCAACGCACGCCGGCGACCCGTACGCTAAAAGGGAGAGTAAATCCATAAATAAATCTGACAACAGTATGCCTGAAAAAGTCCCGGAAAAAATCCCGACTCACGTGGCGGTCATCATGGACGGCAATGGCCGGTGGGCCAAACGGCGGATGCAAAACCGTATTTTCGGCCACCGGAATGCCATTACGGCGGTGCGTGATATCGTCGAATGCGCGGCCGAAACAGGCGTGCAATATTTGACGCTTTACACGTTTTCCGAAGAAAACTGGCAACGGCCGGCAATGGAAGTCAACGGGCTGATGGGGCTGCTGGCCGATGCCATCCGCAACGAAACGCCGACATTGCTCAAAAACGGCATCCGCCTGCAATACATCGGTTGTCGCGACATGCTGCCCGCCGACGTACATGCCAAACTGCAGGAATGCGTCGACCGCACCGCCGCCGGTCGCACGATGACCTTAATTCTGGCATTGAGTTATAGCGGAAAGTGGGACATCACAGAAGCTTTTAAACGCTATGCCGCCGACGTCGTGCAAGGCAAATGCCGCCTGTCGGAATGCAACGCCGGAATGATAGACAACTACTTGGTTACCGCTGGCATACCCGTGCCCGACCTGCTGATTCGCACCGGCGGCGAACAGCGCATCAGCAATTTTATGTTGTGGCAACTGGCCTACACAGAACTTTACTTTACGGACATCCTGTGGCCTGATTTCCGCAAACCGCACTTCCGTGAAGCTTTACAGGAATACAGCCACCGCGAACGTCGCTACGGCAAAACAGGCGAACAAATCAAACAACAGCTATGACGCGCCCGACCGATAAAACCGCCCCCACCGGCTTCGCAGAGGCGCGCTTACCCCGACCTCTGGCATCTTTTCGTCGACGTTCGACGCCTTTTCGTCGACCTCCGGCATGCTTGCAGAAACTACGTGCGTATTTTCTCCGAATGCGCGCGTATTCTGCCCAACTACGCACGTATTTTGCCCGAATGCACGCATATTTTGCCCAACTACGCGCGTATTTTCTCCGGCCTTTTCCATCCGGGCTGCCCGTTTATGTTTTTTTTACTATATTTGCACGCTATTTTGACAAACCATTGAATTAAGTTGCATGAAATTATTACTCAAAAAAATACAGCTACTGCGCACCGGTATATTCTCGGCGCTCTTCCTTTGTGCTTTTTATGCAACAGCACAATCTTCCGACAGCACACAGATAAACATTACGTTCGACTACTCGAACCCAAAACAATATATCATCGGCGACATTACAGTCTCCGGCGTAAAACACTATACCTCCGAACAAATCCTGTCGTTAACCAACTTGTCGGTCGGCGACACCATTATGATCCCGGGCGAAGAACTCTCAAAAGCCGCGCGGAAACTGTGGGGGATACGCTACTTTTCCGATATTTCCATCTCCGCCACAAAAGTAGTAGACAATAAAATTTATTTGAATATCTATCTCGCCGAACGGCCACGTGTATCGCTGTGGAAATTTTCCGGCATCAAAAAAGGAGCGCAGGAAGATTTGACCGGACGCCTCAACCTCCGGCGCGGTAGCGAGTACTCGGAATTTGTAATCAACACGGCCATTGACAACATCAAAAAATACTATGCGGAAAAAGGCTACCTCAACGCCGAAGTCAATATCATACAAACCAACGACACAATTGTAAATAATGCCATACAGATTACATTCGACATCGACCGCAAAAAGAAGGTACTGATTAAAGAAATCTCCTTCGACGGCAACAAAGAACTGTCGAACCGTAAATTGGCGCGGGCAATGAAAAAAACCAAAGCAAATACCATCTGGAACCTTTTCAGCAGTAAAAAATTCAAAGAAGATGAATTTGAAAACGACAAGCAGAACATCATCACCAAATACAACGAACGTGGCTATCGCGATGCCCGCATCGTCAGCGACTCGATTTATGTCATCAACGAAAAACGATTAGGCATCAAATTAGTCGTCGACGAAGGAAAACAATACTATTTCCGAAACATTTCATGGGTCGGTAATTCCAAACTATCCACACAAGCCCTGAACGACATACTGGGTATCAAAAAAGGCGACATCTACGACAATATCCTGCTGAACACTATGCTGGGCGGCACCGACGAAAAAAAACTGACCATCAGCACATGGTACAACGATAACGGATATTTATTCTTCAATGCCATGCCGGTCGAAACCAATGTCGTCGGCGACTCCATCGACATAGAAATACGCATGCAGGAAGGCGATCAGGCGCGCTGGAACCGAATTATCATCAACGGCAACACAAAAACCAACGAACGAGTAATCCGTCGCGAACTATGGACAAAGCCCGGATACCTGTATAGCCGCGCGTCAGGATGGGAACGATCATTACGCGAACTGGCCACTAACGGCAACTTCGACCCCGAACGCCTGCTCTCGCCCGACGGCTCGGGCTTTCGGATAACCCCCAACCCGCAAGACGGCACAGTAGACATGACCTATAACCTGACGGAAAAAGCCAACGACCAGCTGGAACTCTCCGGCGGATGGGGCGGCAATACTTTTGTTGGAACAGTCGGCTTGCGATTCACAAACTTCTCATTGCGCCGCCTGTTCGACAGCCGCGCATGGCGACCGGTACCGTCGGGCGACGGCCAAACACTAGCCCTGCGCTTCCAGATGCAAGGCGACTACTACCAAGCCTTCTCTTTTAATTTCGTAGAACCGTGGCTGGGCGGAAAAAAACGCAATTCGCTATCGCTAACCGCTTACTTCACGCGTGAAACCAATGCCTCCTACTATACCCTCCAAACCGTCGACAAATGGATGAACACCTTCGGCCTCTCGGTCGGCATCGGACGCTACCTGAAATGGCCTGACAACTATTTCCAACTCTACAACGAAATCAACCTCCAACGATACGACTTGCACGACTGGCCGGCCAGCTATTACGGCTTTTCCGACGGCACGTCGAATAACCTGAACTGGCGAATTATGCTGTCGCGCAACTCGACCGACCAGCCGTTCTACCCGCGTCGGGGTTCTGACTTCTCCATCGGATTGCAGGTAACGCCGCCCTACTCGCTCTTCCGTCCCGCATCAACCGACTACCAATCAATGACCGCCGCCGAACGCTATAAATGGATTGAATTTCATAAATGGACGTTCAAGGGAGCATTGTTTACGCAAATCGTCGGCGACCTGGTCATAGTTACGCGGGCGCAGTTCGGCTATTTGGGGTACTTCAACAAACAATTAGGCTATTCACCCTTTGAAGGATTTGTACTTGGCGGCGACGGCATGGCCGGCTTCAACCGGTACGGACAAGAAAATATCGCCCTGCGCGGATATGCCAACTCATCAATCACCCCCTTAGTCGACGGCGCATACGCCGGACACATCTACGACAAATTCACACTGGAACTACGGCATCCGGTAATCATGGAACAGCAAGCCTCAATCTATGCCTGTCTCTTTTTGGAAGGCGGCAATGCATGGTCGGACATAGCCCGGTTCAACCCATTTGCCATTAAGCGCGCAGCCGGCGTAGGCGTCAAAATCATGTTACCGATTGTCGGCATTTTGGGCATCGACTGGGGCTATGGCTTCGACACAGTCAAAGACTACCCGAACGCCAACGGCGGAAACTTCGCCTTTACCTTCGGAATGCAATTTTAAAAAAACAATTTTAAAAAATATTTTATGAAACGAATTCTACTCACATTAGCATTAATCGCCGGAATCACATTCTCGGCGTCGGCGCAAAAAATAGCATATGTCAACACGGAATACATTCTGAAAAAAATTCCGGCATACAAAACCGCGCAAGACCAATTAGACAAACTTTCACAACAGTACGAAAAAGAAATCGAAAGCCGTTACCAGAAATTGGAAGAACTGTATAAAAGCTATCAGGCCGAAAAAGTACTGCTGACCGACGACATGAAACAACGTCGCGAAAACGAAATCATCACCAAAGAAAAAGAAGCCAAAGACCTGCAACGACAATATTTCGGACAGGGCGGCACGCTGGAAAAGAAAAAAGAAGAACTAATTAAACCTATTCAGGAAAAAATCGCCTCGGCCATTAACGAAATCGCCACACAGGACGGCTATGCCATGATTTTCGACTCGGCGTCCAACCCGTCGATTCTTTTTGTCGCCCCACGATACGATTTAAGCGACAAAGTCCTCGAAAAATTGGGATACAGAAATTAAAACGTACCTTTGCACAAAAATAAATATTTACATTATACCATTAAATTACCATTTATGAAGCAAATAATTTTAACTCTTGCATTAGTAGCCGGCGTAACGCTATCGGCCACCGCACAGCAACCTTTTAAATTCGGGCACATCAACAGCCAGGAACTCTTCCTGCTCATGCCGGAACGCGATTCGGCGCTGGTAAAACTGGAAAATTACCGAAAGGAATTAACCGAGCAAATTGAAACTTTACAAGTAGAGTTCAATAAAAAATTAACAGACTACCAAAACAAGCAAAGTACATGGACGGCGGCAACCCTCGAAACAAAACAAAAAGAATTGCAGCAATTAAGTCAAAACATTGAAGAATACCAACGCAACGCACAGGAAGAACTGGCGCAGATGCAGCAAATCGTCATCCGACCGGTAACAGAAAAAGCCAATGCCGCCATCAGCAAAGTAGGAAAAGACAACGAATTTACCTACATCTTTGACGTCAGCATGGGCGTAGTACCTTATTTCAACCTCGAACAAAGCATAGACGTCCTGCCGCTCGTAAAAACCGAACTAAATATCCCGGCCGACAAAGTAGCGCCCACCACGTCAACAACTACCAGCCGGTAATTTACAAATGGCATCTACAATTTGCCATTGAATTAGAAACAGAAATTAAAAATTAGGAATTATTTGATTGGAAACAACCGAATAATTCCTAATTGATTTTCTACCCCATAACCCTCCTAACTTCTACTTGATGGATGCACCCATAGGCTTTTTCGACTCAGGCGTCGGCGGACTATCAGTGTGGCGCGAAGGAATTAAGCTACTGCCCGGCGAACACACCATCTACTACGCCGACAACGCCCATTGTCCCTACGGCGCCAAAGAGCCCGACGAAATCATTGCCCGCAGCATTCACATCGTCGATTTTCTACTAACACACGCCTGTAAACTAATCGTCGTCGCATGCAACACAGCGACTGCGGCAGCCATCGATTACCTGCGGACGCACTACCCCGTTCCTTTTGTCGGGATGGGGCCGGCAGTGAAGCCGGCGGTGCAACATTCCCTGTCGGGCGTAGTAGGCGTGCTGGCTACACAGGGAACCCTCAAAGGACGACTATACCACGAAATACTGTCGCAATTTGCCACAGACGTACAAATCATCGAACAACCCGGCGACGGGTTAGTCGAACTGGCCGAAGCAGGCCAAACCAACAGCGACGAAGCCCGCGCCCTCCTGCAACAATACATCCAACCAATGCTCGATGCCGGCGCAGATCATTTAGTATTAGGCTGCACGCACTACCCCTTTTTCATCCCGGCCATCGCCCGCATCGCCGGCCAACGCATGACCATCATTGACCCGGCCCCCGCAGTAGCCCAACGAATAAAATCACTCCTGATACAACACAACCTCTTAAATACCTCCGGCGACACCGCCCGCCACGCATTTTTCTCCAGCGGCAACCTGCATGCGGTACGGGAAATGGCAGCAAGGATAATGCGACAAACAACCATAAACTAAAGCTTACGGTTAATAGAGTATCGTCCCTGCGGGACTGGCCTGCGTAGCTCTCCCTCGCTGGCGGGAGCGCCCGTAGGGCGAGGGTGGAATAGTTCACAGTTCACAGTTCATAGTTCAAAAAAAAGTCATCCCTTTGCCGCCGATACCGTTTTTTTTGATTAAATTTCTTGTTTAATCAAAACCCATTTCCTCCTTCCCTTTTTTCTTTATCTCTAAGTACTTCTATTGTCTTTTTGCCTTTGGCTTTCATTTTTCTCATTTTGTTATTCTCTATTTTCAATGGCCTGATAATCGCAGGCTTTTTTTTTCTCTATGCACTAAACAGGACGTCGATTCATCCCCTAATTCGTCCCCCGATTTTCACTCTTCAACGCGCTGTTTTCAAGTCTATTATGGCAGCCTAAACAAGCCCATTTGCCCCTCGATTCTTCCCCCAATTCGTTTTTTGGGAGGAAGGGTACTCTTCATTTATTCCTATAATCAGCGAGTTGCAGCGGTCTTTGATAAAACAAGAAATTTAAACAAAAAAAACGGTACCGGCGGCAAAGGTATGACTTTTTTTTTAAAATCAGCCAAAAAAAGTTAAAAAAAGAGGAAAATTTTTTGAACTATGAACTGTGAACTATTCCACCCCCTCCCTACGGGGGTAGACAAAAGATAGGGGTGGACTCCACGATGAACTAAAAACTTTGAACTATGGCCGAATGGCTATCATTTTCTATTGATAATATTCCCCGATGGGAATGCCTGCGGCGGCGGCTTTGAATAATCCAGTTGCATTTACTATTTGAACTTACCCCCTACCAATTTTTAAACTCTTTTTTGGCTGATTTTAAAAAAAAAGTCATACCTTTACCGCCGGTTCAAACATATTTTTTCCTCCCATTCCATTCTTGATACCGCACGGTAAACCCCAACGGCACAACCGGAGCGACGACGACCGCCGGCACGCTATTGTACCCCATAGCCCTACCCTATCGCGGCTTTTACCTGTCGGGCAACCCTTCGGGTGTGTTCGCCGCCACCGTTACCGTTACTTTAGCCGCCCCCGTCAATACCAAATTCAACGCCTGCGTCCATACTTCCGACTGCTCGCCCAACGCTACTTTGCAGTCCGGCGATTGTTTGGCTATATCGTAATCTGCCGCACAGCGCGAAATATTCATAATGAATAACAAAAAATTAAAAATATGAACAGAACTGATGACTGGTTGCACCGTAATCATGAAGCCTTATTTGATAAGGTAACTGAAACGGTGAGTTATATGAGTGCCTCCAATCGCGAACGGATGGGCTTAGGCGCCGAAATGCCGCAAGGTGTTTTTAAATTCCCGTAGGGCGTCGATGAGTCGGTCGCACCAATTATCGAAGGTATCGTCGGCGATACGGCATTCGGGGTGCGACAGTATATAGTCGACGGTTTCCTTTATTCCCTGGTCGAAGCGAATGGTGGGGGTGAAGCCGGGTACGAGGCGTTTTAGTTTCGTGTTGTCGAATACGACGGAGTGGGCTTTGTCGCCCAGTAGATTGCCGGTGTAATCGTAGGGGCTGCAAGCGGCCAGCATTTCCGACGATATGTGGACGGCATGCAAGGGCGCATGGAGCGCTTGTGCGATACATTCGTATATCTGATTCCACGTCAGTGTTTCGTCCGAGGTGATTTGTACCGCTTCGCCGATAGCGTGGATGTTGCCGAGCAGGCCGATGAAACCCCGGGCAAAATCGCGGCTGTGGGTGAGTGTCCAGAGCGATGTACCGTCGCCGTGAATGATCACCGGCTTGCCGTCGAGTATCCGCTGAAGTACCTGCCAACTGCCTTTGTCCCCACGGACGGCTACCGGCGCGGACGTTTCGCAATATGTATGGCTCGGGCGGACAATTGTCGTGGGGAATAGCCCGCGACGGTATAACGATAGCAGGTATTCTTCGCCGGCCAGTTTGTCTCGCGCATACTGCCAGTAGGGATTAGCCAGCGACGTGGCTTCCGATATGCGGTAGTCGACCGGCGGCTTCCGGTAGGCCGCCGCCGAACTGATGAAGATAAATTGCTGCGTACGATTCCGAAATAGCCGGTAGTCGCGTTCGAGATGCGCCGGCGTGAAGGCTATGAAGTCGGCGACGACGTCGAATTTCATGCCGTCTATCAGGGCGGCCACCCGTTGTTCGTCATTGATGTCGGCCACGAGCGATGTCGCACCTGCGGGAATCCGGTAGTTCCGGTTTCCGCGATTGATCAGGTATAAGTTATGCCCCGCCGCCAGTAGCGCTGTCGAAATAGCCGCGCTGATAACGCCCGTACCACCGATAAATAAAATATTCATGATGTATGATGTATTACGAGCCAGTCCATCCCCGCCAGTGGAGGTAGACTGAACAATAAACAGTGAATAATTGCCGTCGGCTGAAGCCGATGGGATGGATGTTTCATATTATTTTATTCAAAGCGGTTGTATTACGTAGCTATATTCGTAGGTGTTGTAGTTCACGCGGTAAGGTTCGAGCGGCCATGCGCCCCAGCTGTCGACGCCGCCGACGCCCATTTGACGATAGTCGACGTTAAGGTAGACCGCGTCGCGTTTTTCTAATTCGGCGGCGTGGTATTGTTTCCGGTCTATTTCGGGGTCGAGGTCGTCGGGCGAGAAGGGTAGCGCTGAAAATTCGACGGGGCGAATGCCGATAATCTTAATGCCGTTGCCCCGTTTGTCAGTGAGGGAGAACCAGCGGACGTCGGTTTTATTTCCATTTTCCTGCGGGCGGGCATAGGGGAAATATTGCTCGTCGACCGTGCTTTTGTATATGCGTAGGTGGGCGGCGTAATGGCGGTCGATGTAGTTTTCCCATGGACCACGACCATAATAGGCTAAGTTGTCGAGCGTCTTCGGCAGTACGAAGCATGCGCCGAATTTGGGCATCATCGGGTATTCGCCCCGAATTTTCTCGAAGCGGCTGTCGACGGTAATGACGCCGTTGCTCCCAACAGTATAGGTCTGGACGAATCGGGCGTCGCCATTGAGCAGGGATTTTTCGATAGTAATTTTGTAGGCCGCGCCAACCGGACGGATGTTCACCTGTGCGGGTTCGGTTTTGCCGGCGTCGCGCCATACACGCAGCGTGCGATTAAATTCTGCGCCATGGTCGTTGTCGATTGGCGGACGCCAGAAATTGACCTGCGCGCCGCTGAGGATGAGTGTTTGCCCTTTGTAGACATAGTTTTTGAGCAGCCCTGTCACGAGGTCGACCGTAACGGAGAATGTCCGTCCCCGACCGGTCCATTCCGTGGCTGTTTGTGTAACGATGAGCGGCAGCGGAGAGTCGGCTACTGCCGGTGCGTTGAACGACGACAGTGCAAATTGTTCGCAGGCCGCAAGGTGATCTTTCGGCAGTAGCGGCTCGGCAGTTTTCAGGCGGTAGTCTACATTCAGTAGGTATTCTTTTCCCGCCTTGCGTTTACAGGTTACCGGCAGTTGCACGGTCGTTGTCTGGCGGGGCGCTACGGTAATGGTAGTCACTTTGCCCGACTGTACCGGCTTGCCGTTTTCGAGCAGTTCCCATGTCAGGTAATAATTGCTTAAGTCACGGAAAAAGTATTTGTTCGTAATCGCTATTTCGTAGCGGTTGCTATCCTGCAATGCCGTGCCGACGGGCTGGTAGACCTTCCGCACTTCATACGCGCCGGGCTGGGGCGTCCGTTCAGTACCCATCATGCCGTCCATGACAAAATTCCGGTCACGTGATTTACCTTCGAGTACCGAATCGGGTTCAAAGTCGCCACCGAATGCGTAGATGGTTTTCCCGTTGTGTTCGATAATTAGGCCGTGGTCTTTCCATTCCCAAATAAAACCGCCTTGGAGGGTTGGGCAGGCGGGATCTTCTATCACATCCCAGTAATCCTTAAAATTACCCATGCTATTACCCATTGCGTGCGCGTATTCCGATGAAATCATTGGGCGGTCGGTGCGCTGCGTACCAAAGTGGCGGAATCTTTTCGGGGTAGAATATTGGGGTACATAAATGTCGGTGTTCCATTCGTACACGGCGCGTTCGTATTGGACGGGGCGTGTCGGGTCGGCGGCTTTCAGGCGGAGGTATGCTTCGTAGAAGTTGTACCCGTTGCCGGCTTCGTTGCCCAACGACCAGAAAATAACGCACGGATGATTCTTATCACGTTCGTACATGCGCATAACTCGCTCCAGATGAGCCTCTTTCCAGCGAGGGTCGTTGCCCAGTGTCCGGTCGAGGTCATAGCCTATGCCGTGCGATTCGATATTCGCCTCGTCGCACACATACAGGCCGTATTCGTCACACAGTTCATACCAGCGCGGATGATTGGGATAATGACAGGTGCGGACGGCGTTAATGTTAAACTGCTTCATCAGTTCGAGGTCGGCGCGCATGTCGGCTTCGGTGAGGACGTGCGCCGTATACGGGCTATGCTCGTGGCGGTTTACGCCTTTGAAGTACACCGCTAGACCATTGACCAACACCTGCGCATTCCGAATTTCGACCGTACGGAAACCAACCTTAACGGGAATGACTTCGAGTGTTACGCCGGCGGTATTTTTCAATGTAATATATAAAGTGTATAAATACGGCGTTTCGGCCGACCATGCCTTAACCTCCGGCACGCGCGCCTCGAACGTTACCGTATCGTCGGTATCCGCTACGCGGGATGTCTGCTCGTCAGCAACCGCCGGCGCGCCGGCGGCGTCTTCAAGCCGGATGCTGACCGTATATGCCGATGCTTCCCCCGCATGTTTCCATGTATAGTTACGGACATCGACCGTCAGGCGGAACAGGCCATCGCGGTAATATTCGTCCAGCCCGCTCACCACCGTAAAGTCGCGAATGTCGATCTTCGGACGGGCATACAAGTACACCTCGCGCTCAATACCCGATACCCGCCAGAAATCCTGACATTCCAAGTAACTGCCGATGCTCCATCGGTACACCTCGATAGCCACCGTATTGTCGCCGGCACGCAGGTAAGGCGTGATATTAAATTCGGCCGCCAGCTTCGAATCTTCGCTATAGCCGACATAGCGTCCGTTAATCCAGAGGTAGAATACCGACTTCACCGCGCCCAGATGAATAAACACCTCATGATCAGCCCACGACGCCGGCACGGTAAACGTGCGACGGTACGCTCCCACCGGATTATAGTCCGCCGGGATATTTTCCACCAGCCGGTTCACATCGGGTTCGCGCACGCCAAATTCGTAGGGGATATTGACATAAATAGGATAGCCGTAGGTTCGTCCGGCAGTATTAAATTCCCAATTCGCGGGCACGGTAAAATTGTCCCAACCGCTCACGTCGTAGTCGTCGTGATAGAAACCCACCGGACGCAGCGACGGGTTTTCGACCCAACGGAACTTCCACTCGTTGCCGTCGAGCGATAAAAACCTGGCTGACTGTTCTTTTTGTCGGCTTTTAGCCAACTGTTGATTTTCATATGCGAATGCCGCCGCCCGCATCGGCTCACGGTTGACAGACAGCACCGACAGGTCTAACCATTCGTTACCCGCAGGAGCGTCGACCGGCACGGACGCTTGCGCCCATGTCCCACAAAATGCCACAGATAAAATAAGTAAAAGAGTAAAATGTTTCATACGTGTGTACATAAAATTTAAAACTATCCGCAAAAGTAGTAAAATTTATCGATTTATCAGAGGAGTAGGAAAACTGTCTAAACTATGATTTTTGTGATTGATGTGATTCCGCCTCGAACTAAGGAAGGGTTGCGCCGCAGGTACGCTTCACGCTTTTTCCCTATCTTTGCATTTCAATTTATTATTATGAACAAACTCCTTTATTTTGCCGCATTCGTGTGGTTGTCTTTACCTGTTGGCGGGCAAACGATTGAGCCGCTGCTCAACCGGCAGTTGCAGTGGAAGGATGCATGCTATGATCCGAATATTCGCAGTATCCAGCTTTTCAAGGGCGATAACGAACTGTCGTTGCCGGCGCTGACGTTGGGCATGGACGAGTATCTGACGCTATGGTTCGACGATTTGTCGACCGACCGTTTGCCGTTGCGCTACACGATTGTCCATTGCACGGCCGATTGGGAAGAGGATCAGCTGTTTTTAACCGATTATCTGGAGGGCTATCCTGAAAACTGGTTCTACGATTACGCTCATTCGCATATCACGCGTATCGGCTATGTGCATTACACCCTGCAAATACCCAACCGCGATGTACAACTGAAGGCGTCAGGCAATTATTTGTTGAAAGTGTACGAAGAAAGTGCGTCGAAGCCGGTTTTTGTACGTGGTTTTTCGGTGGTCGATCCGAGAGCGGCGGCGACGACCTTGCGTCTGCGCGGGCCGGTAGTTACCGGCGAGCCGTGTTTGCAGCAGTTGGAGATTGCCGTGGCGCACCCGCAATTGGAAGTGCGCAATGCATTCCGCGAGTTGAAAGTGCGCGTCGAGCAGAATGACTGCCGCATGCCCGGCGCCGAACAGCCGTCGCCCGCTTTTGTCGATAACGGGCGGACGGATTTTTCGCAAATCAACCGTAATTGGTATGCCGGCGGCAATGAGTTCCGGTTTTTCGACACGCGCAATACCGATTTCAATGGGAAGGGCGTTGTACAAATACGTACCGACGAGCAGGGTTTTATCTATGCCCTGCTACAACCCGACCGGCCACGCGATAAGAAATATTTTTACGAGCGCGACCTCAACGGACGGTTTCGTATTGACGCCGCCCGCACTGTCGACCGGCATACGGAGGCCGATTATGTAACCGTTATTTTTACGTTACTGCGCGACACTCCTTTCGACGGCGAGGTATATGTCTTCGGCGCATTAAGCAATCATACGCTACATCCGGCATTCCGTATGGAATACAACGCACAGCGCCAAGCGTATGAGTTGAACACGCTGGTCAAGCAGGGGCTTTATAATTATCGGTATGTAGTCCTTCGTCACGACGAGACGGTGGACTGGAACGCGATAGAAGGGTGTTTTGCAGAAACAGAAAACACGTACCATGTGTACGTGTTTTTCCGTGGTGTACGCGATCGTTATGATCGCCTTGTCGGTTTATTTACCGTTCATCCCGAACGGTAAATGGTTTAAGGCATAAATTTATATCCCACACCTTTGACGGTCTTGATATGCTGGTCGCCTAATTTTTCGCGCAGTTTACGGATATGCACGTCAATCGTACGTTCGCCTACGACGATATCCGTTCCCCATACGGAGGAATAAATTTCTTCACGCAGGAATACTTTTTCCGGTCGGGAATACAGAAGCGCCAATAGTTCAAATTCCTTTTTAGGCATCACTACCGGCTGACCTTCCTTAAAAACCATAAAGCGCTCGCGATCGATAACCACCGACGAAATAACAGGCGGTTCGTTATCTTCCTGCGCAGCTATCGCATGGTGGCGTTTCAACAGCGCGTGAATACGCGAAACCAGCACTTTCGGGCGAATAGGTTTGGTGATGTAATCATCGCCGCCGGCATCGAATCCGGCGATCTGTGAATAATCTTCCCCGCGCGCCGTCAGAAACGCAATCACCGTGTTGCGTAACGATTCGTGCTTCCGCAGTTCTTCACACACTGCGATGCCATCCATTTCGGGCATCATGACATCTAGCAAAATTAAATGAGGACATACCTCTAATGCTTTTTCTACTCCTTGCCGGCCATCGGACGCCGTATACACGTCGAATTTTTCTTTGCGTAACGTGTACGAGAGGAATTCCAGAATGTCATTTTCATCATCGACTAAAAGAATTTTGTACTCTGCCATTTTCTTACATTATTAAGTTATACACTATGTTTACGTTGTTTTTATAGTTTACTTTTTTTAACTTTGTCGGTCAAAGGTACAAAATTTTTGTGATGTACAAACTTTAAATTGAAAATACGTGTAATTTTATGCTTTCATTTCACAAAATATCCATCGACGACCGCGATGAAATCAACCGCCGGCTTGCGTTATCCGATTTTCGTGCCGCCGAATATTCTTTTGCCAATTCATTTAACTGGGGATTGGCGTTTGGGATAGAAATCGCTTATTTCGACCGCCTCCTGCTCCTGCGCTCCGGCGACAACCCAAAATATTATCTCTATCCGTCCGGTGCAGGCGATGTAGAGACGGCGATACAGGCCATCCTCGACGACGCGGCCGAAGGCGGCTACACAGCCTGTATTCGCGCCATACTGCCGGAACAAAAGGCGGAGATGGAACAACGGTTTCCCTACCGTTTCCGGTTTACGCCGCAACGCCACAGTTTTGATTATATTTACCATAGTGAAGACCTGATACGGTTAGCGGGGAAGAAGTATCAGGCGAAGCGCAATCATGCCGCACGATTCAGGAAGACGTTCGACTGGTTATACGAACCCATTACCGGCGCCAACTTGTCGGAATGTGTAGCGATGAATAAGGAATGGTGTCGCCTGTACGGATGCAATGACAACCTGTCGCTGAAAGCCGAAACTTGTGCGGTGCAGCGGGCATTGCTTTATTTTTTTGAAGAGGAGTTGCTCGGCGGTCTCCTGCGCGTCGATGGCCGGGTGATTGCCTATACGGTGGGCGAGCGGCTTAACTCCGATACGTTGATTGTGCATATCGAAAAGGCGTTTAGCGAATCCTTTCCGGGCGCTTATCAGGTGATTAACCAAGAATTTGTACAGCGCCATGCCGCCGGCCTACCCTACGTTAATCGTGAGGACGACACCGGCGACGCCGGCCTGCGGAAAGCAAAATTATCATACCATCCGGTTTTCCTACTCGAAAAATACCTGGCCGAACCCCTACCGTGATCGAGGAACTGAAACATATCTGGAATGTTTGCTTTGACGACGGCGAAGCGTACAGCGACCTATATTTTTCGCACGCTTATTCGCCCGAAAACACATTGGTGCATACCGTCGGCGGTCGCGCCGTAGCCATGCTGTCGCTACTGCCGGCCACGCTTGTTACGCCTGCCGGCGAACGGAAGGCGCGCTATGTATATGCAGTGGCCACGCTGCCGGCATTCCGCGAGCAAGGTTTTTCGCAGCAACTGGCGACACAGGCCGATGTGCGGATGCGCGCCGAGGGCTGTGAGCTGGCCATCGTCGTGCCGGCATCGGAGGCATTGGTTGGGTTTTATCGCCGGCAGGGGTTTGCGCCCGCGTTCTTCCGACGGACGGTATCTTTTCGCACTGACCATCCGGATGGCTTCGTGCCGCCGGAAGGCGTCCCGTCGGGTGATACGGGAAGCGGGATACAAAAGATCGTCACATGGCGTGAACAGTTTTTTTCGACCGCCGGCAGTTTTGTGCGTTGGGATGCCGGCCTCCTGTCCTACGCCATCCGCGAATGCCGGATAGCGGGTGGCGACGCCTTCTGCTTTGCCGAACGCGACGACGAAGGTTATATCATCGTCAAATGCGAAGGCGACACCGTCACGGTACAGGAAACAGCCGTCTCCCCTACCCTTGCGCCACGTCTGCCGGCCTTCTTGCGACAACGCTACGCCGACTGCAAGACTATCATTTTCTACCTGCCTTCCCACAGTCCCTTATGGAGCGGACACGGCCTCGTCCGACCGGCTGCCATGTGCAAATGGTTCGCCCCGCCCCGCGTATTGACCGACGGGTACTTTGGATTATTAGGAAATTGAGGGTGCGGGGTGTGGGGCGCAGGGGTGAAAAGGTGAAAATTGTCCGCAGGTTATGTAGATTTTGTATATCCCGCATCTATCCACCCTGTACCAAGAAAAAAAGCCATCTTTCGATGGCCTTTGTGGGAGCTATAGGATTCGAACCTATGACCCTCTGCTTGTAAGGCAGATGCTCTAAACCAGCTGAGCTAAGCTCCCCCTTTATTTTTCGTTCGGGAGTGCAAAGGTATAACTTTTTTTAATATGTACAAAATAAATTTAAAAAAGCGCGATACGTGACGAGGGATGCGATGCAGGCAAAGGTGTACCGGACGATAAACTCTCCGGCCAGTAACGGCACGAGGTAGCCGGCCATGATTTTCAGTTTGCATACATTTTCTTTTATCGGGGAAAGCGCGGGTTAATGAGCGTCGAGCCAATTTCGTCCGATGCCCATTTCGGCCAGCAGTGGCGCTTTTAAGGGGAATGCCTGCTCCATTTCACGCTGTACAAGTTCCTTCACCTCGTCCATTTCCGGACGGTAGACATCGAATACCAGTTCGTCGTGCACCTGAAGGATCATACGCGAAAGCAGGCATCGGCGGCACAGTTCGCCGTGTACGCGAATCATAGCGATTTTGATAATGTCGGCGGCCGATCCCTGAATGGGGGCGTTGATGGCAAATCGTTCGGCGGCGCTGCGCACGGCGGCGTTTCGGGAGTTGATGTCGCGCAGGGTACGGATGCGTCCGCAAATCGTCGACACATAGCCGTGCTCGTGCGCCGATTCGATGATGCGCTCCATGTAGCGTTTGACGCCGGGATAGGTGGCAAAATAGCCTTCTATCAGCCGCCGCGATTCTTCGCGCGGTATTTGCAGCCGTTGCGCTAACCCGAAGGACGAGATACCGTAGATGATGCCGAAGTTGGCGGTTTTGGCCTGCCGACGCTGCTCGCGCGTAACGCAGTCGAGAGGTTGATGGAATATCTTCGCGGCGGTGGCGGCATGGATGTCTTCGTTGCGACGGAAGGCTTCGAGCATGTTCGGGTCTTCACTCAGGTGCGCCATTAGTCGCAATTCGATTTGCGAGTAATCAACCGACAGCAGGAGCCGTTGCGCGTCGCCAGCGATAAAGGCCTTGCGGATTTCGCGCCCGTTCTCGTCGCGTATCGGGATGTTTTGAAGATTTGGGTTATGGGAACTCAGGCGACCTGTCGACGTGGCGGCCTGATTGAAGGTCGTATGGATTTTGCCGGTGCGTCGGTTGACTAACTCCGGCAAGGATTCGATATAGCCGGAAAGCAATTTGCGTAGCGAGCGAAAAGCTAAAATCTTTGGGATGATAGGATGCCTATCGGCTAATGCCTGCAAGGTTTCTTCATCGGTCGAGTACTGTTTGGTACGCGTCTTCTTCGTACTGTTCAATTGCAGTTTTTCAAACAAGGCTACGCCTAACTGCTTCGGCGACGAGATATTGAGCGACGGGTCGCCCGCCATTTGTTTAATATCGCCGTCGAGGGCGACGAGTTGCGCCTGTAGTTCCTGCCCGCAGTCCTTTAAGGCTTGCACGTCGATTTTGACGCCTTCAAATTCCATGTCAGCTAACACGCGGATGAGCGGCGCTTCGATGGTTCGGTAGAGGTCGAAGAGGTTGTTCCGCCGTAGTTCCTCTTCGAGAATACTTTTCAGTTGCCATGTAATATCGGCGTCTTCGGCGGCATACTCGGCGATTTTCTCCAGCGGCGCCTGCGCCATCGACCGCTGTTGTGCGCCCTTTTGACCAATCAGACTCTCGATTTCTACCGGCTGGTAATGCAGGTAGGTATTACTCAGGGCGGTCATGTTGTGCCGTTTTTCGGGGTCGAGCAGGTAGTGCATCAGCATCGTGTCGTACAAAAAACCTTCGACCTCGACGCCATACTGCTTCAACATGAGTATATCATATTTCACATTCTGCCCGACCTTCGGCTTCATCGGGTCTTCAAACAGCGGTTTGAAGCGCTGCAGCAACGTCTGCGTCGCCTCCCTGCCTGCGGGCGCGGGCATATACCACGCTTCATGCGCCGCCACCGCAAATGACATCCCAACCAGCTCGCTACGCATCGGCTCGACGCCGGTCGTCTCCGTGTCGAAGCAAAACAAGTCGCTCGTCTGTAATACTTGTAGCAGTGCGTGGAGTTCGTCGTCGCTTTGCACGAGGTGGTAGCGGTGGGGAGTGGTGGCGATGGTGGACAGTTGGGACAGGGGGGATGAAGCCGGCGGGGCGACGGGTTCATCGAAGAGATTTAACTGTTGTGGGGCTGGCTGCGCGGGGGCGACGGGTTCGCCGAAGAGGTTTAACTGTTGTGGGGCTGGCTGCGCGGGAGCGACCGGTTGTGCGGGAGAATGTCCGGCGTATTGTTTGGCGGCCAGTTCCGTTAAACCCGCCATCAGGGACGCAAATTCATATTCGCCGAATAGCTGTCGCAGGCGCTCTACATCAGGCCGGCGGCAGGCGGCGGCGGCTTCGTCCCACGTCAGCGGCACATGCGTGTCGATCGTTACCAATTCCTTCGACAACAGCAGCAGGTCGCGTGAGGCGATGATTTTCTCCCGTTGCTTTTCGGGCAGTTCATCCAGCCTGCGCAGGATGTTCTCGACGCTGCCAAATTCGGCTATCAGCTTTTTGGCGCGTACCTCGCCAATACCCGCCACGCCGGGGACATTGTCCGATGCATCGCCCCACAGGGCCAGTATGTCGATAATCTGTTCGGGACGTTCAACCGCATATTTCTCCCGTATCTCTTGCACGCCGACGGTTTCCAGCCCCCATCCCGCATATTGCGGCTTGCAGATGACGACGTGGTCGGATACCAACTGCCCGTAATCCTTGTCGGGAGTTATCATGTACACCGAAAAGCCTTTTTGTTCGGCCTGTTTGGCAATTGTCCCGATAAGGTCGTCGGCCTCGTAACCGTCCATCGACAGCACAGGGATACGGAAGGCGGCGGCGATTTCCTTGACCACCGGCAACGAGGCCTGTATGACTTCGGGCGTTGCCGACCGTGTAGCCTTATAGGGCGGGTACTTTTTGTGGCGGAATGTCGGTCCGCCGGGGTCGAAGGCAATGGTCAGATGCGTCGGACGTTCCCGACGCAGCAAGTCCATCAATAACCGCGTAAACCCGAAGATGGCCGATGTGTCCACCCCTTTCGTGTTCATAATTGGCCGCTTGATAAAGGCATAATACGCGCGGTAAACCATCGCATGACCGTCGATTAAGTAGAGCGTTTTCATTATTGAATGATTAATTTATTAACTATTATTCGTTGACCCATTCGGCATACGACGTAGCCGTTTCGTGGAGGCGGATACTGTGGAGGACGACATGGCCGGGGAGGGCGGACTGGAGGATAGCGGCAAAGTCGAGTACCATATTTTCGCATGTCGGCTGATAGGGCGTTTGTACGATTTTCTTATACGCCGCTTGCAGTTCCTTTGCCAGCGGAGCATCGTAGCGCAACAGCAGCGCATGATCGAGCCGGTCGATAATGAGCCGGTGAACGGTCTGTTTGAGTTCCGAAAAATCCAGCACCATGCCGTACTTAGGGCTGGCAGGGTCGGTTTCCGGACGACCCTGTACCGTTACATATAATATATAAGTGTGTCCATGAATATGCGCGCACTGGCCGTCGTAGCCCGACAGGGCGTGCGCCATCTCAAATATGAATTGTTTAGTTAATCGAATTGTACCCATAGCCATTTTGTAAGGTACAAAGATACGGTTTTAATTACGAATTAGGAGTCGAAGTTCGGAGTTGACCCCGATGCTGAACTTTTAGAGTCTAAAAGTTCGGAATTGACCCTAAGATTAAAATATTTTCCGTACATTTGTTTCCCATTATTAAATAATATATAAGAATTACAGTACAACCTCGAAACTTACATACTATGCTCCGATTAAAATACCTCTATACCGTTGCCTTTTTTATATGCGGCATCGTTATGCAAATTCCGGAAATCAAAGCATCGGATAATTTTTTTACGCTTGGTGGCGACACGACCAATCAATTACGGATAGAGGTACTGTCCAACGGCGGCTATCAAGTATATCGGTATGACGGTAGCTGGACTCATCAGTTTTATACCACGACTGTCCTGTTTTCCGTGAAAATAGGATCGACGGTGTACCATAGCTACAACCTGGTCATCAATGACATCTCTGCTACGACCACAGGCACACAGCAGCATATAACCAAACAATTCTTAGGCACGTATCAGGGTAATTCGTTTACGATTATCCACACGATTAATTACAATACCTCCAATCCCGACTATTTTATCCTGTCGACCACTATCGACGCCTCTAACATCCCTCACGGTACGCCCATTTCGCTGGCCTACGGCTTCGACGCATACGTAAACGGGTGCGACGGCGGGGCGGCTATCACTGTTCCCGATTTGGGGTATAACAATCAATTGAACTCATCGGCGCAAACTCGGGATTTAACGCAGGCGCAAGTGCGCGGGTTACGTCTGGTAGGAGGTATTAATAGCCGCGGCAACGGCTCGTTAATCGGGTTCTTTACGCTGGGGCGGTCGTTCGACAGGGCGGTATCAGCCCATTATACATTCTTGTCTACAAATGGAAGTAATATGATATCCAACTATCAAAACACCTTCCTGTTCGGGCCGTACGCTGTACCTAGCTGCTCCGGCGGAAGCACATGGGACAACGGCGTTGGGGTGGCTTACGACGACATTCCGGCGGGGGAAACGACGACGATACGCACCGGCCTGACGTTTACCTCCGATATGGACGGCGAACTGGATTATACGTGGAACGGCAGTAAAGACATGACAGCAAATATCGGCGACCATGTGAACCTCGACCTGACGTATCGCAGCTATAATTCTTTAACGATTACCGACATCGGCTTTGACGTCGACCTTCGGGGGCTGGAGATAGACGCCGCGTGCACGCAGTCCGGCTTTTTGACCGGCACGTATGCCTGCACGATGGGAAGTTCGGCCTATGGCGTATCGGGCGCGTCGATATATGCGTACGACTCGGCGATGATGTCCGTGCCTGTCGTCATTATGCAATGCGGACAGTGGATCATTGGCGCCGACGCCATCTCGAACATGTCGCGTACATTGCCCTTAGGCGCACAAGCCACGTTGACCGTCGTCGCGCCCATTCATCTTGCCCCCTTATCGAACGACCTGTGTCAAGATGACAGCCTCAGCTTTGTCATCGCATTTCCGCCCGGCGTATCGTCGGCCTTCGACTTTCACGTAAACTTGTCGTACACGGGGGATCTTACCTCCTTCGGCACATTGCCCGCCACCGTGCTATTCCCTGCCGATAGTAATAGTATCCGCGTGGCCGTACAATCATTGCCCGGCGCACAAAATAATGCCATGCTCCATATAACCCTCGCCGGCGCTGATAAAGTATTTGTAACGCTCGATACCGTCGCCGCCACCACTATCACACTACTGTTCGGCGTGCCGAACGCCCTGACGACAACTGATGTGTTCGCCTGCCGAAATGCGCCGACGGTCATCTCCGTCGGCAGTCAGGATACGACCGCCACACTTACGTGGTACAGCGACGCCGCCTGTACCCAACCGGTGGCGTCGGGGGCATCGTTCACTACGATAGCGACGACCGACACCCTCTTTTATGTCAAATCCGTATCGAATAACAGTTGCGACAACTACGATTCGGTGCGGGTATCCCTCCATCCGTCGCCCATACTGACAACCGGCGATGTAGTTGTATGCCCCGGCGCTACCGCCGTCATCGCCGCCACAACCGCCAATCCCCACGATACCCTGCGCTGGTACAGCGATGCCCGGTATGCGAACCAAATCTCGCCTTCCGGCACATTCAGCGTTACCGCTACCGCCGGCGCGACGTACTACGTCCGCGCAACATCGGAACACCGCTGCACCGCCGAAGCATCGGCCATTCTGACGCTCTACCCGCAACCAGTCATCACCGTGAATAATACGAGCGCCTGTGCCGGCGCTACTGTCACCATCGTCGCCACGACCGCCAATCCCACCGACACCCTGCACTGGTACAGCGACGCCCAATATACAAACCAAATCTCGCCTTCCGGCACATTCAGCCTTGCCGCCACCGCCGGCGCGACGTATTACGTCCGTGCAACGTCGGAACACCACTGCACCGCCGAAGCATCGGCCATCCTAACGCTTTACCCGCAACCGGTCATCACCGTGTACGACACGACTGTATGCGCCGGCGTTACCGCCACCATCGCCGCCACAACCGCCAACCCCGCCGACACCCTGCGCTGGTACGGCGACGCCGGCTATTCGACACTCCTTGCGCAGTCCCCGACATATACCACGCCGCCATTAACGACCGATGCAATGTATTACATCGAAGCCTCCGGCACACAGGGCGGATGTCGGACGTGGAGCGCGATAAGCGTGGCCGTTACTGCGCCACCCCAAGTAATCGCGATGGACGACCGGCGCATTTGCTACGGCGACGAAATCACCTTGTCGCTCCAATACGCCGACGGCGATATTACATGGAATACGCCTGAACTAACGGCGAGCCTGACCGCGACACAATCCTACGTAGTAACCGCTAGCCGCCATCCCTGCCCCGATGTGCACGATACGGTAACGATAACCGTCAACGACGAGCTTTATGTCCTGCCCGATGCGTTGCCGCCCTACAAACGGCGTATTCCCTACGCACAGCCACTCACGACTAATGCGATCCTTCCCGTATATTCCCTCATCGAAGGGCAACTTCCTGCCGGCATCCTACTGATGCCTGACGGCATACTGGAGGGATTGCCATTTCAGATTGAATATAATGATGTAGGTTATGAGTTCCGCATTCAGGTAACCGACCAGTATGGTTGCTCTGCGTTCAAGCAATATAAACTGCGCGGCGGCTTTTTCATCCCTGAAGTCTTCTCGCCCAACAGCGACGGCATCAACGACTATTTTATGAAAGGGCTACGGGTAATTATCTTTGACCGTTTAGGCCGGAAGCTCTTCGAGGGCAACGACGGATGGGACGGCACACACAACGGACACGACGTTCCAGAAGATACATATTATCATATATTGTACTATCAGGACGAAAACGCAAACGAAATACACGCCACCGGATTTATCACTGTAATACGGTGATGAGCGTAATACGCAAACCATAGCGCAGGCCGTAAAGCCTGCGACGTAAAGCGCGCCTGCGAGGCAGGGTACAGGGGTCGTTACACAGGCTGTGTCAATAGTCGATAATTGGCTATTGCCCCCGCATTTTTTCCTTCGTTTTTTTGATTTGTACTTTCAGGGCGTCCACGCATTGGTTGATGCCCCCTTCGAATGTTTTGCGCTGGCGTTCCACTATCAGGTCATGTCCAGGCAGTTCCAGACGGATCGACACTTTTTTGTTGTCGTGATCGGCGGTTAAGCTGAGCGACACTTCAGCGGCAATGATGCCGTCAAAAAAACGGTCTAATTTACTTACTTTTTTTGTGATGAACGCTTCCAGTTTCTTGTCAGCGTCGAATTTTACAGTTTGTACACGAATATCCATTGTGAGTTCTCCTTAATTAAAATGACTATTTGAGTTGATTTTCCTGTTCGTCTTTCAGGCTATATCTTGGATGTGCCTGTTGATAAGTAGTTTTTAGTTTTTTAAACGAATTATGCGTATATACTTGCGTGGCGGCAAGGCTCGTATGCCCCAGTGTTTCTTTGATGCTCATTATATCGGCGCCATTATTGAGTAAATGGGTCGCTAAGGAATGTCGCAGGACATGCGGCGTTTTTTTTCCGGTAAATCCTTTTTGACCGGTCAGCTGGTCGCGTACCACGTGGTTTATCACACATGGGTATAGGGGTTTTCCCTTCGCACTGACAAATAAAGAATCGTTTGCGGATAAGTCGGGGAAGGTCGTTTGTCGTATCGTTACATAGGTTCCCAGACGTTGGACGACCCCGTCGGTCAGAGGTACTTCGCGTTGTTTATCTCCCTTGCCTGTTACGCGCAAGACATGTTCTTCGGAATAAATGTCGCAGGGGCGTAGCGCCAGCAGCTCGGCGCGCCGGATGCCGGTTACATAGAGTAATTCTATAATCAGGCTGTCCCGCGCGGGGATGTATTCGTCCGATTCTTCGCGTGTATCAAAAAATTCGTTGAGCGCCGTACCTTCAAAAAAGACAGGCAGGCGTTGGGTTATTTTCGGGCGCTGGATGTTTTGCGCCGGATTCTTTCGGAGGTATCCCTGTTGCATCATGAATTTGAAGAGGCGGTTGAGCGCTGCTAGTTTGACGGCAATGGTACGCGACGTGTGTCCGTATTTCAGCATGTCGGCCATCCATGAGCGGATTTGCTGCGCCGTAACGTCTGTCCAGTCTTGCTGTCCGTTTTCGTCCTGCATGGTCGTCATAAATTGCCGGATAGCACCGGAATAAATGCTGATGGTGCGTTCGGAGTAACGTTTTTCGTAGCGTAAGTAATGTATAAATTGTGTTACCATGTAAAAATTTCCTTCTTTCTCTTCCTTGGGATTCAAATTATGGCGCTAAGTTACAAAAAAAATAACGTAAGAGCAATTTTTCTTACGTTATCTTGCGTGGCTGTTGAGAGGAGAGTTACTCTTCCTCGTTTTGCAGATATTGCCTGTATATGGCGCGTTTAACCACATCGCGACGTTTCACTGACGGTTTTTCAAACGTCTTCCGTGCACGCAATTCCCGGACGATACCCGTTTTCTCGAATTTGCGTTTAAATTTCTTCAGCGCTCGCTCGATATTCTCGCCTTCTTTTAATTGTACGATAATCATAAAGTCATGTATACCTCCTTTTATTTTGGTGGGCAAAGATACGTTTTTTTCTTAATCTGACAAAAAATAGTTAAAGGGGAACACAGAGGTAAGTTCAAATGGTAAATGCAACTGTATTATTCAAGGCGGAGGAAAATACCTTCCACAGCGAGTCGAGGTTAAGTAATTTTCTTGGTCTACGGTTAATCTTATATTGAAGTTTTAATATTTCGTCGTCAGAAAAAGCATTAAAAGGTGTCTTTTAGGAATATACTGTCTGGCGAGTTTGTTAATGTATTCATTTAATCCCCTTTTCCATGAGGAATAGGAATGTGCAAAATAAAATGCTGTATCTAACAATTTAGCCATTTTTTTGTATTCATAAAATTCACTTCCATTATCGGACGTGATGGACAATACCATTTTCTTATAAGGCAAGAGTAAGTAGAATAATTCCATGGCTAATTCTTTCGCATTTTTTCCCTTTGGTAATTTTTTAATCAACAGGAAGCCTGTTTTTCGTTCTGTAGCTATTAAAATAGCTTCTTTGTTTTCTTTTCTGACGATGGTATCAATTTCCCAATCACCCACCAGTTCCCTTTTGTTAATGATCTCCGGACGCAGATCAATGGATACTTTATCTGGAATACACGAATCAGCTATAACAGGATCGCTAATCGCTATGGCTATAGCTACATGGAATATTGAGCAATCGGACACAACGTTTAGTTATTACCGTCCACCTCTCATTGGGCGCGATGGTAATATTATAGGTATTAGGTATAGGGTGTCCTATTAATTCTACATCGAGGACAGTAAGGGTCTCCGCCCTGTCGGGCGATACTGCTACACTGGTAGCAATACTCGGCGGGGTGGCAATACGCAAGGATATTGTTACGCGCAATGTCGCTATTTCCGGTCAGGACACAGTCTGCGCGTCCGGCGCAGTGTATACCTTGCCCGACAATATGAGCGCCTCTTCATGGACGCTTTTGCAGGGGGCGGATTCAGCGTTTAGTTTAACCTTTACGCCCGATTCGGCCGTTGTAACGTTATCGGACTTTTCAGGCAACGCCGCCGCTACGCTGGTAGCGCTGGTAAA
>JAITKF010000084.1 GCA_031278545.1 Prevotellaceae bacterium | reverse complement strand
AAAATTCCAGTTCCAGAATTTCCTCCCCGATAATCGCCGAGATGAGGGATTTGGCCACCTTATTGTCTTCCATCATATATTTGAAGACGGCGTCGTAAATGGGGTTTGCAATGTGCATGGTTGTATTCTTACTTTCTGTTACGCAAAGGTAGGAAAAATTTAATGGTCATGGACGGTGGCGGCCAGAAGTTCGTCCGACGCGATATTGGGCAGGGTTACGGTCAGTGCGGGCGTGCGCGCCATTTCGCGACGGATAGCAAACAGCGCGCCGTCGTTGCGCGCCCAGCTGCGACGGGCTATTCCGTTATTAACATCCCAGAATAGCATGCTTTTCAGCCGGCGGTCGGCTTCGTCGCTGCCGTCGAGCGTAAGGCCAAATCCGCCGTTAATAACTTCGCCCCAGCCTACGCCGCCGCCGTTGTGGATAGACACCCATGTGGCGCCGCGGAACGAGTCGCCTATCACGTTTTGGATAGACATATCGGCCGTGAAACGCGAGCCGTCGTAGATGTTTGATGTTTCACGATAAGGCGAATCGGCGCCCGACACATCGTGATGGTCTCGCCCGAGTACTATCGGCGCGCTGATTTCTCCGGCGCGGATAGCGGCGTTCATCTTTTCGGCAATCCGGATGCGGGCTTCGCCGTCGGCATACAGGATGCGGGCTTGCGAGCCGACGACCAGATTGTTTTTCTGCGCTTCGCGAATCCATTTTATATTGTCTTCCAATTGCGGACGGATGCAGTCGGGCGCCGTACAGTAGATATCCTCCAGCACATCGAGCGCAATCCGGTCGGCAACGGATAGATCGGACGCCTTGCCCGATGTGCATACCCACCGGTACGGGCCAAATCCGTAATCGAAAAACAACGGCCCGATGATATCCTGAATATATGAAGGATATTTAAAATCGCCATTGGGCAGCAATACATCCGCTCCGGCGCGCGACGCTTCGAGAAGGAAAGCATTGCCGTAATCAAAGAAATACATGCCGCGGTCGGCCAGCGTATTGATTGCCGCCACTTGCCGGCGCAACGACGCTTCGACCTTTTGTTGAAATACCGCCGGTTCTTCGGCCATCAGGCGGTTCGCCTCGTCGAACGATACATCGACCGGATAATAGCCGCCAGCCCATGGATTGTGCAACGACGTCTGGTCGCTGCCGATGTCGGGGCGGATATTTTCCCGTACCAGCCGTTCCCATAAATCGACCACATTGCCCTGATAGGCTATCGACACTATTTCCCTGTTGGCCGTCGCTTCGCGGATACGTGGTAGCAGGCGGTCAAGATCCGTGTACACTTCGTTGACCCACCCCTGCGAATAGCGGGTTTGCACGGCCTTCGGGTTAACTTCGGCCACCACGCCGACGATGCCGGCCACCACCGCCGCTTTCGGCTGTGCGCCCGACATGCCGCCGAGTCCGCTGCTGACAAACAGTTTCCCGCCCGTCTCCTTACCGCCATGTTTCGTTACGCGGCGCACGGCGTTCATCACCGTTATGGTTGTACCGTGGACAATCCCTTGCGGCCCGATGTACATAAACGAGCCGGCGGTCATCTGCCCGTATTGCGACACGCCCAGCGCGTTAAATTTCTCCCAGTGGTCTTTGCTCGAATAATTAGGAATGACCATACCGTTGCTCACCACCACGCGCGGCGCGTCCCTGTGCGAGGGGAACACCCCCAGCGGATGTCCTGAATAAAGCGCCAACGTTTGCTCGTCGGTCATCGTGGCGAGGTATTGCATCGTCAGCAGGTACTGCGCCCAATTTTGGAACACAGCCCCGTTGCCGCCATACGTAATCAGCTCGTGCGGATGCTGCGCCACAGCTTCGTCGAGGTTATTGCTCAACATGTGCATAATAGTAGCCGCCTGCAACGAGCGGTGCGGATACTCGTGCACCGGACGGGCGTATATTTTATAATCGGGACGGAAGCGATACATGTAAATCCGTCCGTATTGTTCCAGTTCGCGGTAAAATTCCGGCGCCAACGTAGCGTGGTGTTTAGCAGGAAAATAACGTAACGAATTCTTTAGCGCCAGTTTTTTTTCGTTCGCCGTTAATATCTCCTTTCGTTTCGGGGCATGATTAATGGCCGGGTCGCAGGCTTTTGGCAGAGGTAACTCATCGGGAATCCCCTGCAATAAAAATTGCTGAAATTGTACAGTGTCCATACTTTTTTATAATCTTATACAAAGATACGGGAAATTTAGGAATTACGGGCGTCGGCAGGATTGTAACCGGTATACAGGCGCTGCCGGTATAGCCGTCAACGTCTACGACCTGCATACATACCCATACCATGGTATCTCCTGTATTGGGTAGCGTGAGCGTATGGCTGTTGGAGGCGCCAAACGAGCAGCCGGCGGCGGCGACCAGCGTAATCTCCGAACCCGCGCACCCCGTAAGGCGCGACTCCGAAAGGTTTATTGTCGGGGGCGTATGGACTGTTCCGCCCTGTCCCCATGCCATCGACACGGACAGCGCTAAAGCGGATGCTAAAATTAGTTTCTTCATTGTCATGTTATTTCTGTAACTTTAATTTTTCTTATTAAGGGTCGTCGATTTTTTGATTAAATTTCTTGTTTAATCAAAGACCGCCGCAACGTGCTGATAACAGGAAGAAAGGAAGAGGACTCCCCCTCCCAAAAAACGAATAGGGGGAAGAATCGAGGGGCAAATGGGCTTGTTTAGGCTGCCCTAATAGACGTGAAAACAGCGCGTTGAAGAGTGAAAATCGGGGGACGAATTAGGGGATGAATCGACGTCCTGCTTAGTAATAGAGAAAAAAA
>JAITKF010000022.1 GCA_031278545.1 Prevotellaceae bacterium | reverse complement strand
CAGACGCTAACCATCACCGGCGCCTCGACCGTCATCGGCGCCCACTCCTACACCGTTACCGCCACCGGCAACTGTGGCACGACGACCACGCAGGGCGTCGTAACCGTTACCGGCGACCTGTTCCGTATGACCACCACCAACCCCGACAGCATCTATATTGATGTCAGTTTCACCGGCACCATGTACATTGATTGGGGCGACGGGACAGATACTCTTATGACAACCGGTGGCTGGAAAAAACACTTTTTCGCCGGCTCGCAGCCCTACACCGTAACCGGACAGGCGCGCACAATTACAACGCTGAACGCCCAAAATGTCCAATTAACGGCGTTAGATGTAACCGGATGCACCGCGCTAACCTACTTGAATTGTCAAAGAAATTCATTGGGCGCATTAGACGTAACGAAAAACCCCGCGCTAACTACGTTATACTGTCACGCTAATAAATTGACCAAATTAGACATAACGAAGAACCCCGAGCTAATCACCTTGAATTGTCAAAATAATTTATTGGATACGTTAGACGTAACGAAGAACCCCGAGCTAACCACCTTATACTGTTACAGTAATAAATTGACCGAATTAGACGTAACAAAGAACACCGAGCTAACCAACTTGACTTGTTACAGTAATAAATTGACCGAATTAGACGTAACAAAGAACACTGAGCTAATCACCTTGAATTGTTACAGTAATCAATTGATAGCATTAGACGTAACGAAGAACACCAAGCTAACCTCCTTGCAGTTTCAAAATAATTCATTGACCGCATTGGATGTAAGCGCTAACACCGCGCTAATCACCTTGAATTGTTTCAGTAATAACTTGACCGAATTAGACGTTAGGCAGAACACCGTGCTAAACCAATTGTACTGTTACAGTAATCCATTGGGCTCATTAGATCTAACGAAAAACACCGAGCTAACTCTATTGCAGTGTAGCCATAATTCGTTAGAAGCATTAGATGTAAGTCAAAATATCAAGCTCATCCATTTGACTTGTAATAATAATTCATTGATCAAATTAGACGTAACGAACAACACCGTGCTAACCGCGTTGAATTGTGGCTCTAATCTATTGGATACATTAGATGTAACGACGAACACTAAGCTCACCTCATTGAATTGTATCTATAATCGATTGACCGCATTGGATGTAACGACGAACACCGCGTTAACCGACTTGCGGGTGCAGGCCAACCTCTTTACCGCCACCGCGCTCAACGACCTATTCGGCACGCTGCACAGCGGCGGCGGCACGAAAACCATTTATATCCGCGATAACCCGAAAGGAAACCCTTCTGGTACACAAGACTGCAACAAAGACATCGCCATCGGCAAAGGCTGGACGGTGAATACCGATTATTAATGAACTAAGAACTAAGAGCTAAGAACTAAGAGCTATAATGTATGCCCAATAATAAATGACCCTTTCCAATACCGTTGGAAACCTCGCTGCAGGGGTGCGGCAGTCTTTCTAATGGGGGATACACAGCGCGGCTTATTGTACCGTCAGCCGCGCTGTTCCTTTGATATCGTTCGACGATGCGCCGATGAGTAATTCAAATTCGCCGGGTTCGACCACGCGCTTGTTTTCCAGATTGACAAACGAAAGATCGTTGAGCGTGAGCGTAAAGGTTACGGTTTTGGTTTCGCCCGGCTCCAGGGCGATTTTCTCAAATCGCCGTAGTCGCTTCACGTCGGGAATGAGCGAGGCGTAGAGGTCGCTCGAATAGAGTTGCACGACTTCCTTTCCAGCTGTGGCGCCGGTGTTTTTTATGTCAATCGAGATAGTGATTTCCTCGCGGGAGTTAAGCGGCAGGTGCGTTTTGTTGATTTGCAGGCGGGAATATTCAAAGGTGGTGTAGCTCATTCCGAAGCCGAAAGGATATTCCGGATTGTAGTCGCCTTCGTAGTTGTAGGCGCCGGGGCTTTTTTGCTGTTCTTCGCTATATTTGTGGTAATAGGGGGCTAACGAGTTGGGGAATGCCGGATAGGTGTAGGGAAGCCTGCCCGAGGGGTTGATTTTGCCGGCGAGGATGTCGGCAAGCGCTGTGGCGCCATACATGCCCGGGAGGTAGGTTTGCACGATGGCCGCTACTTGCGACGAGAATTTGGAAATCACGCGCGGACGTCCTTCGCTCAGTACTACGATTACTTTTGTTTGGGTTTTCAATATTTCCTGTACCAGCTCAGTTTGCAGGTCGTTCAGGTAGAGGTCATGCAGGTCGCCGGGTTTTTCGCAGTAGGAGTTTTCGCCAACACATAAAATGGCATAGTCGGCTTTTTTGGCGGCGGCGATGGCTTCGCCGAACCTGTCTTTGTGCTCGGTGTTGTATTCGATGGCGTTGGTATAGCTTACGCCCGGTACGTACGTAACGTTTTCTTTGCCGAAGTTGTGCTGTATGGCTTCGAGCAGGGAGGGACAATCTTCGCCAAATTCGTCTACCTTTTCGCCCTGCCATGAGAATGTCCAGCCGCCGTTAAGGGCGCGTTTGCTGACTGCGTTGGGGCCGGCTACTAAAATTTTTGCGCCTTTTTGCAGGGGGAGCGTATGATTATCGTTTTTCAACAGCGTGATGCCGTCGGCGGCAGCCGCGTAAGCCGCATCCTGAAAGGCTTTGGCATGAAATTCGGGATAGTCGTGGCGGAGCGTATTGGGGACGTCGAAGAGGTTTAGTTGCAGTTTCAGGGCTATTATACGTGTTACCGCATCGTCGATGCGCGAAAGCGGTACGGCGCCTTCGTTCACCAGTTCGTGCAGTAGGGTGCAAAATTCCTTGTAGTTGTATGGAATCATCGACATGTCGATGCCGGCATTGATGCCCGCTTTGATGGCTTCCTTCATGGACGGCGCTAATTTTTCGCGGCGGTAGAGGTTTTCAATATCTCCCCAGTCGCTTACGATCATGCCCCGGAAGCCCATTTGTTCGCGCAGCAGTTTTGTGAGCAATTCGTAGCTGGCATGTACAGGCTGGTTGTTGATGCTGCCCGAATTGATCATCACGGTGTGGGCGCCTGCGTCTATGGCAGCCTGAAAAGGCGGCGCGTGGTATTCCAACAGTACGTTTGTGGGGATGTATGCCGGGGTACGGTCTTTCCCGCTTACCGGTACGGAGTAGCCGAGGAAATGCTTCATGCAGGCGGCTACGTGGGTGGCTTCGCCCACGCTGTTGTGGTCTCCTTCGTGTCCTTTTACTAACTGATATGCAAAAACCGATGAGAGGTAGGGGTCTTCGCCGAAGTTCTCGTATTGTCTCGGCCAACGGGGGTCGCTGCCCAAATCCAGCACCGGCGCGAAATTCCATGGCACGTTGGCGGCACGCATTTCATAGGCGGTTATTTCGCCCATTCGTCGGGCGTGTGCGGGGTTCCACGTGGCGGCGAGTCCTATTTCCTGCGGGAATAGCGTTGAGCCTGCCACATACGTGGGGCCGTGGATTTCGTCCAGTCCATAGAGGATGGGTATTTTCAGGCGGGTTTCTTTGATAGCCGTTTCCTGCATTTTGGCGATGGTGTTGTTCCACCATTCGGTAGTGCGCGCACGGTTGTTCGGCGCGTTGAGGATAGATCCTACGTGGTAGTTTACTACCGCATCGTAGAGTTTATCCATATCTAACTCCAACGTGCCAGCAGGCGGTGTGTCTTCGCCCTTGCACACTACGTCGATAGTGATTTGCGCCATCTGTCCGATTTTTTCTTCGAGCGTCATTTGCGCTACAAGTTCGGCGGCTTGCCTGTCAATACTGTTTTGCGACTGCGGCGCACAGGCCGACAATGTCGCAACAGTTATAATAAAAAATGTTTTCTTCATAACTCGGTAAACTTTTTAAAATTTATGTGGCAAAGTTAAGCATGATTCTAATAGTATTTTCGTTTTGCAGTAAAAAAAGTAGTTTGTTAATACTATTAGTCTATTGCAAATAAATGAACTGTTGATTTTGAGAACGCAAAAAAAGGAACGGGGTGGGAAATAAAAGGCTATCTTTTTTCTTGGATACGACCGATGTTCATAATCATTTCTTCAAAATCATCGCGCGAGACCACGGCGTGAGTACGGGCTTTTGTCCTGTAGTTGTACACGGTTTTCAACGAATAGCGAAGGAATCCCGCAATTTTTACGCTGTCGGTAATACCCAGACGAATGAGGGCAAAGATACGCAACTCTGTATTTAATTCGCCCGGCTTGGGGACGATGTGTTCTTCTTTAACCAATAAAGCGTTGAACTCTTCGACAAAGGTAGGGAACAGTCCCAAAAACAGCGTATCGAAATAGGTATACAGTTTCCTGCGCTCGTCGTCTACCAGCGTCGTTGATTTCAACATCGCAAAAAGGTCTTTGACTTGATGCTCGGTGGCCTTTTTATTTAAGGTCTTCCGGTAGTTTTCCAGTTGGTCGATATAGCTGGAACAGATGTCAAAGAAATGGGCAATATATTCTTCCTTCACCTGATTGGCCTCCAGTAATTGTACATTCACTTTTTGCAATTGCTGGTTAGTAAATTTCATGTTCTTATTCAGTTCGGCTAATTTCCGGTTGGTTTCATACAGTTCTTTTTTAATCTTCGACAGCCGTCGCATTTGCCGGTATACGTACAGTCCGGTAATAATCACGGCGAGCGAGAGTGCGCTGATGAGCCACAGGTAGTGTTGGAGTTTTGTTTTTTGCTCTATCTCTTTAGCTAAGTACGACGTGTTAATGATGGTATAATATTGCGACAGTTCGATGACTCGAAAACGGACGTTGCCGAAAATAATATCGTCGATAACCGATTTCATGTATTTGTAAGCCCTGTCCATATCCCCCGAAGCATAGTGAATTAAGGCAAGGTTTTGCAGGGCGGCATGGTCTTTTATAGCATAGCGGATATCGGTTAAGGCCGACAACATGAGGTACTTTTTTTGCTGTTCGGGCTTTTGTTGTTTTTCATAGACTAAGCCGAGCATGTAGGTTATAAGGGCATAGTCGGCGCTTCCTTCCGACAGTTGGTCGGCAAGGATTAGCAATTGCTGTTCGGCTTCGTCTATTTCCCAGTTATAAACTAATTTAATCGCCAACAGAATTTTATATTGCATCGACGCCGTATCGAGTTCCAGCAGGAGCGAGTCGCGGTACTGTTCGTTTTCCCGTAACGACTGGTCATTGCTTTGGGCATAGTGTCCATGGAATTTACTGTACATCTCAAAATAAAGCGGACGAAGTTCTTTTGGAAGCGATGGCCGGTGAATGCTTTGCAGAATGCGGTTTGATTCGATATACAATCCGGCGGACGAGTACAGGAGCGAGAGTTGCAGATTGGCTTCGATAATCAGCGTAGGATGACGCAGGTTTTCGGCTATTGCCACATTCTTTTCGGCGTAGCTAATGGCGCTGTCTAAAATATATTTCTGGTACTTATGCAGCAATTCGGAATAAATATCGTATGTCTGTAGCGGTTGCAGGTTCGGGATATCCAACATGCGTTTCAGATCCTGGATTTCGCGTTCTTTTTGCCGTTCATAAAAAGACTTGTTGTCGATTTCCCTATCTAATTGCACAAGCAATGAATCTGTTTCACTTTTTGCGGATGCGCCGGTGGTTACCCACAGCAATACAATGTAAATAAAAAAGGATTTCATGTTTTTTAGGAGTTAAAGAGGTTTCCGCACCATATTGCTTATTTTTTGCGCAGGAAAATCTGCATGGGACAGCCTGTAAAACGGAAATGCCGGCGTAGTTTATTTTCCAGAAAACGTTTGTAGTCGTCGCGTACGTATTGCGGGAGATTGCAGAAAAATGCAAAGGAGGGCGACGGCGACGAGAGTTGCGTAACGTATTTGATCTTGATAAATTTCCCTTTAACGGACGGCGGCGGATAGTCGGCAATCTCTGCGAGCATGACCTCGTTCAGTTGCGAGGTGGGGATGCGTTGGCTGCGGTTGGCATATACTTGCGCCGCCGCCTCAAGCACATCGAAGAGGCGTTGCTTTTGGAGCACCGACGTAAAAATAACCGGCACATCTGTAAACGGGGCAAGTCGCCGGAGAATTTCAGCGCGGTATTCTTTCATAGTATTCGTTTCTTTGGCCACCGTATCCCATTTGTTGACCGCTATTACGCAGCCTTTTTTATTGCGTATAATCAGGTTAAAGATGCTGAGGTCTTGCGCCTCGACGCCTTTTTCCGCTTCGAGCATCAGGATACAGACATCGGCGTACTCAATAGCGCGTACCGACCGCATAACGGAGTAAAACTCCACGTCGTCGTGCACTTTGGCTTTCTTGCGCAGACCGGCCGTATCGACAATCGTAAACTCATGGCCAAACTTGTTGTAATAAGCGCTCACGGCATCGCGCGTAGTCCCGGCCACAGGCGTTACAATATTGCGTTCCGTACCAAGCAACGCATTAGTCAGCGACGATTTGCCCACATTCGGTCGCCCGACAATCGCCAGACACGGAATCGCTTTTTCGGAATCCTCCACAACGGGTGTATCCGGCAAGTAGCGTAGCACTTCGTCGAGCAGGTCGCCAGTGCCGCTGCCATTGACCGACGATACGGCAAACGGCGCGCCTAGTCCCAGAGCGTGAAAAACATGAATGTTGAACATTTGATTATGGTTGTCTACCTTATTAGCCACAACTATCACCTTTTTTTTGCTGCGCCGTAACACATCGGCAATCGTTTGGCACTGGTCGGTGATGCCGGTCAGAGTATCAACCATGAACAAGATTACATCGGACTCATCAATAGCCAACAGTACCTGCTTACGAATCTCCGCTTCAAACACATCGTCGGTATTGACAGAATAGCCGCCGGTATCGATCACCGAAAATTCATGCCCGCACCATTCGCAACGGCCATAATGACGGTCGCGGGTAACGCCGGCGACCTCATCCACAATAGCCTGCCGCATCCCCACCAGCCGGTTAAACAGCGTTGATTTGCCTACATTCGGACGTCCTACAATTGACACTATTCCCATATACGATTATACATTACGGATTTCAATAGCCGCAAAGATACGAAAAAAAGAAACGGGGAGCAAGGGAGAATAATATCAACGCATTTCATTATTTTTTTATGCCTCTCCGTTATAAAAAACTTTTTTCATTCTATGCGTTTGGAAAATTCGAGTTTTCATGTAGTTTTGTGTAAAATTAAGTATATTATGGATGCACTTCGTTTTTTTAATACTACAGGGCCATGTAATCCTCAAGGCCATTACATGCTGCCGCCGGTCGCGGCCGCATGGACTTGACCGTGGAATACATGGGTCACTGGGACATCATCGAGATTAAACTTTTGCGGAAAAGGCAGTCGCTCGACAAGCTAAAGGAAACCGGCGTGCAACAAATCCTTTGTTACCGAGACAGTTTCTCGCCGCCGCTACGTTTGGGCAATAGCGCTTCGGCGTGTTGCTATCTGGTAATTTTCGACCGCCATCACGAAGCCGCCCAAATTCCATTGGAGCGAGCGCCTCAAATGGTCGAAGGAAGGAGAAGTAACCATTGTAGAATGTTAACTATACAAACATCGCGAGGCATTCTGTGTATAAGTGATATAGACAGGCGGCACAGGGAACGGCATTGAAACCGGATCCCCGTTTACAATGGAACAATACATAAATACACCATGAACATTCGAGATAGATCGTACTAACCGACGGTAACATATTATTTATTTTTTATACCTTTGTAACTTTAAAACGAGAAATAGTTATTTTTTAACCTTTATTGTAGTACCTAAATTAATAACAATGAGACTGTATCAAAACACAATGAACGGAATAAACAGCAGCATAGCGTTAGTTGTAGCAGGTGATGTCTTGTCATATAGATTAAAGATGTCGGGAGAAGCGAGCTATACGGTGTGTGTGATATTAAATAAGGTAAGAGGCTTGTTCCAAGAGATAAAAGGATTTGATATATGGAAAATGAAAAAATCATACAACTAAACAACAATTTTGTTCCCGATGTACGAAATATTATTGCCGTATTGCGAAATATTGCAATAAGAAGCGTCAATTCTGAACAGGTTATGATGTACTGGAAACTTGACGAACGAATTTTTGTAGAAGAACAGCAAGGCGAAGAGCGAACGGAATATGGCAGTTACCCAATACGTAACCTTGCAGCAGCGACAGAACCTGAGTTCGGCAGTGGATTTTCTTATCGACAGTTAGCTTTTTGCAGACAGTTTTATCGAACATACCCAATTGTGAACGCAATGTATTCACAATTCAACAGGATACAATATCGACTCCCAATTCAGATAAATGATAATGATAAACGAGAGTTGAATAAAATGAAGACACGAAAACTCACACACGAAAACATCTGGCGATCACAAATGACATAATAAATTAATAACAATGGAACAGTTAA
The DNA here is from genome assembly GCA_031278545.1 of Prevotellaceae bacterium. GTDB lineage: Bacteria > Bacteroidota > Bacteroidia > Bacteroidales > UBA932 > JAIRKX01. The sequence goes on along the minus strand of JAITKF010000022.1, from coordinate 3,416 downwards.
AAACTTATCATTATGGACAAATGTAACTTGTTGGATTGTACGCTTAGAGACGGTGGATATTATACGAATTGGGATTTTGAAGATGATATTGTAAAAAAATATATAGAAATAACTAATATCCTTCCAATAAATTATATTGAGCTTGGATATAGAAGCAAACCACAAACCAACTATTTGGGAAAATTCGGATATTCCCCCTCTTTTGAGTTGCAGCAAATTCGAGAACAATCTTGCAAAAAGATTGCTATCATGCTTAATGAAAAAGACACTAACGCCAATGACATCAAAGAATTATTATCCCCTGTAATAGGTTTAATAGATATGGTACGTATTGCCGTAGCTCCTGAAAATCTTGACAAGAGTATCTTACTGGCAGAATCAATAAAGCAACTTGGATTTGAAGTTGGATTCAATGTGATGTACATGTCGAAATGGATGGCCAATGACGCCTTTTTCAGCAAGTTATATAAAATAAATAAAATTGCCGATATTTTTAATATGGTTGACTCTTACGGAAGTATCTTCCCAAAACAGATTATTGAAATTCTTCAAATCGTAAAAAAGGAGGTTACATGTTCCATTGGCTTTCATGGGCACAACAATCTCGAAATGGCATTAATAAATACCTTAACAGCTATGGATAACGGAGCAAATAGTATTGATGCTACTATTTCAGGAATGGGACGAGGCGCCGGTAACTTAAAAACAGAATTATTACTTACCTGTCTAAACAAACATTATGATTTAGAAGTCGATTTTAATGCACTGGGAGAGATTGTTTCTACATTTACCGAACTGCATAAACAATATAAATGGGGCACAAACTTACCCTATATGATTTCAGGCGCTAACTCAATGCCTCAAAAAGACATTATGGACATGGCAAACAACCGATTGTTTTCTTTCAATAACATAGTTCGCGCCGTAAGTAATAAAAAAGAAAAATTGGCTGATAACGACAAATTCTCTATTTTTGACTTTCCACCTTGTGAAAATGTATTAATTATCGGTGGCGGTCATTCTGCTGTAGCACACATTAAAGGCGTGAAAGCATTTATTCAAAAAAACAAACCCTTTGCAATCGTTTTCGCTACGACTCGTTACTTTAACTTCTACAGGCCGCTTGATGACAGACAATATGTTTGTTTAACAGGCACGGAAGAAAAACGATTGATGAAACAGTTAAACGACGACACATTTGAAGAAATTGCTATTCTCCCGCCTTATCCACGAAAAATGGGAACAGACGTGCCAAAAAAATTGCATAATAATACCTTCGAGCTAAACAGCATTGATTTTACGGATAAACGCTATTTTGATTCTTGTACAGCCATTGCGTTGCAAATAGCCAGACAAGCACAGGCAAAAAATATATATTTGATAGGATATGATGGATATGTAGGAAGCGTGCTATCGGAAAAAGAACACGATTTGACTGTGGAAAACCAAACATTGTTCAACGATTTTCAAAATTATTACAACACAACATTAACCTCGCTCACTCCTACACTATATGGCGGATTAGAAATTAAATCTTTATATCAAAACTTATGAAAATAATAGCTGTAATACCGGCGCGTTACCACTCATCGAGACTTGACGGGAAGCCATTAGCGGATATTGGCGGACAATTAATGATCGAACGGGTTTATTTGCAGGCAAAAAAAGTCAATGAACTGACAGATGTTTATGTCGCCACAGATGATGACCGAATTTTATCTGCCTGTCAGAAGCGTAATATTAAATGTATGATGACTTCCGCCAAACACCAAACAGGTACAGACAGAACAGGTGAAGTCGCCGATAAAATTCCTGCCGATTTATATGTAAATATTCAAGGCGATGAACCACTGATAGAACCGGAAACCATTCAAAAAGTCCTATTACCTTTTGGAGAAAATACCTGCCACGACATTCAAGTTACAAACTTAATGACACAAATCAAAGACCCTGTAGAACTACTCAATTTCACCATCCCGAAAGTGATTACAGCACAAGATGGCCGGGGCGTCTTTTTAACACGCTCGGCAGTCCCGTTTCCAAAAGGAAGTATCGCTGTAAAATATTACAAGCAAGTATGCGTATATGGCTTTACACCGGAAGCATTGCGATTTTTCTGCACTTCGCCGCGCGGCAAAGTCGAAAGCATTGAGGACATCGAAATTCTGCGGTTTATAGAAGCAGGACGAAGAGTACAATACATTGAAGTTAATTCAAATACTGTGGCCGTAGATACGCCCGGCGACTTGAAAAAAGTTCGTGAAATAATAGCACAACAATTTACCCCCCCCCCCCCACATATATGCTTAATAATCAGCTATTTATATCACTTGTGCTTTTTTACGGAAAGGAGGGCTGCCTGATGAAAACAGTAGCCTTTCTCCCATGTAGAAAAGGAAGTGAACGAGTACCCAATAAAAACATTCGTGATTTTGCCGGAATTACAGGGGGATTACTTTTCATTAAACTCGAACAGCTATTAAAATCCAAACGCATCGATGAAATTATACTCTCCTCGAATGACGCACAGGTTTTTGAAATAGGCGCTTCTTTTAAAAATGAAAAGATCGTTCCTGTCATACGCCCTGACCATTTGGGACTTTCCTCTACCTCCACCGATGATTTAATAGCCTACGCCGCCGAACTGATTCCCGACGGAACAATCCTCTGGACTCACGTTACATCCCCCTTTATTACTACCGAATTATACGACCAAATAATTGACAAATACTATGCTGTTCTCCATCATTTTGATTCTTTAATGAGTGTGTCCCCAATAAAAAAATTTATCTGGAACGAAGCAGGAGCAATCAATTACGATAGAAAATCTGAAAAATGGCCGCGAACCCAAACATTAAAACCCCTGTATGAAGTTAACAGCGGCGTCTTCATGGCTAACCGTTCTATCTATAAACAACATAAAGACAGAATCGGCAATCACGTCTTTTTATATGAACTATCCGGTAAAGAATCATTTGATATCGACTGGCAAGAAGACTTTGATATGGCAGAATTGATTTATACTACAAATAAAAAACAACTAAAATGAAAAATATCTTACTACAACTGATAAACCCTGTTAATCTTTATCTATTCATAAAGTCTATCATCATTTACAAATACTACTCCCGCAAATTCAAAAATGTCGATTATTTTGAGTATAAAACCTTAGCGGATCCCCGACTTATATAACCAAAACATTTCAATTGCGTCCATCATTACGGACACCATAAAGTCATTGCCAAATATAAAGGAAAACCATTTAACTTCTTGACGGAATATGTGGAACATGGCGTTTCTTTTATGCTGGAACCGGAAATGGCTACAAAATGCACAAAACCGTATGTCGAAGAATTATATCAACAATTTATAAACAAATAAAAAAATGAAAAAAATGAATTTATCGAATCAACCAT
>JAITKF010000074.1 GCA_031278545.1 Prevotellaceae bacterium | reverse complement strand
CATTCCAAGTTTTCTATGAGTTGTGCGATACAACAGGAAGTAAATCTTGGCGGCAAATGGGATAACAGAGGCTTTTTACCGGATATACCTTATCCTATTAGTGGTGATTACCAGTATCAGAGCTTTTCTGTAAAAGATTTGGAAAAAATGCTGAATTTACTAATATCTACAAGGCAATAATTAAATATGTCCATCCCCTTCACCCATCAGCTTAACGCCATGATTAGTTATATATATTGTAAAAATTGTAATTTATTGCCTGCATGCATGGGACCATGTAGTCAAAAAATGGTAGAATTTTCACCAGACAAAGATTTTAGAACAATATGCCAACAAGATGGCGTACGACTGGTATTAGAAGAACAAGTAGATAATTTTTATAAAAATTTTCAAAAAAAATAACATTATGAAAAACCTCAAGTTATTGCTTTTCAGCATTTTCTACGTATGCTTGTCTGCCGTACAGGCGCAGCCTATTCGTCCTGTCATGCACTCCAATCAACGGAACATAAAACTGATTATAAATGGCGGGGAAAACGATTGGACGATTACTTCGTCGCTTAATCCCGACGTACTTAGCTTATACAGCAGCACAAAAAAGACCTATGATATTAAATTCATTTCCGATATTGACTCCTTAGTATTTACTGTAAAAGTAAATGAACCGGTGTATTTTGATGTCATTTACAAAGGCGACACCGCGCATACGGCTATCGACTTTACCAACCGTTTTGCAAGCAAACTGTCTGAAAATGACAAATTATATGCGTTAAGTCTTTTTTGGTCGGAAGCCAAATACAACTTTGCATTTATCGACAAATTGAAATTTGATTTGGATAGCCTGTATAAAACATTTATCCCAAAAGTGCAGGCTACCGCCAATGATTATGAATTTTATGAGGTAATGAAACTGTTTGCCGGCAATTTTCATGACGGGCACACGCAGGTGCATTATTCGGAAGATTCCTATACGGACTATGTACCCATGTCGGCGCGTTATTTCGATGACGAATTGCGCATCATCCATGTGAAAGAAAGTGCAGCTGCTACTTTTCCCATAGGCTCCACCATCATAGAGGTAAACGGATTAAAGACGGAGGACTACATGCGTAAATATGTAACGCCTTATATTAATTCTGACTACGAGCCAACCGTCCGGCGACTGGCTGCTTCCGCTCTGTTATCAGCAAAATTATCGACCGACACGCTTACTATCAAATACCAGACGCCGGACAACAAGCTCTTGACAAATCCACTTGTTCGCGACGGTCGCAACAGGGAAGGAGAGCCTTCTGTGGGATACCAACTATCTTATTGGCAAAAGCCTGTAGAGATTACATGGCAGGCTCATGATATTGCCGTGCTTGCCTTTAATACGTTTAACGACAAGAATGGCGAATTAATTGCCCAATTTGAAAAGTTAAAGGATACGCTTTATTACGCCAAAGGAATTATTATAGATTTGCGCCAAAACGGAGGCGGCTCTACAAATGTCGCATGGCACTTACTGCAATATATCATTAAAAACGCTGATTTTTTAAACTTCGCATGGCAAACCCGGACAAATGACGGCGTAAGAAAAGCGCAAGGCAATTTTAGGAAAGAATATGAAGATTATTACAAAAATGCAGCATACCGCACCGTGCCTGCTGACACGGTTTTTATTCCGGACAGCATTAAACGCTTTAACGTGCCGGTAGCCGTACTGTTTTCTACCATGACCGTTTCTGCCGCCGAAGATTTTCTGATTATTTTGTACGAACGCCCCGACCGTCCATTGTTTATCGGGCAGCCGTCATTTGGCTCTACCGGTAGCCCGCTGGTCGTATGGGGTTTCCCGAATAATGGTTTCGCACGGGTTTGCGCACGGCGCGTATTATTCCCCTATTCCATGAAACCCTTTACGGAAGGCATACAGCCGGATATTCTGGTCAATTACTCTTTTGACGAATTTATATTGGGTAAAGACAAAGACATCGAGATAGCAGTATAGGAATTACAAAAACAGATACGGAAGAATAAAAATAATACTCGGTATTAAATGCGCTTATGATCCGTATACTACTACATAGTGTTGTGTTTTTTCTACCTCTCGTAGTCTTTATTGCATGTTCGCCTATAAAAGATTTGCAAAAAAATGAACGAATATTATTGGACTGGGACAAGTATTACCTCAACGATTCTCTAAAATTTTCGTATGCCTTTCCAGGTGATTACCAAGTATTCCCTGAAAGAAAAGTGATTAAAAAAAGTTTGCGTAGGAATAATTTGTATCTTAACCCGAAATATTGCCTTGCCTACTTTCAAACCAATGTTGACCCGTTATTAGAGCAATATTTGTTTTATTATAAGGACAAGACAACTGCCGATAAGGCATTTTCTAAATTAGGGGTTTATGGTTTGGAAAGGGAGGCGCCTTTCATTGATAGTTTAAAATATCTGGTACTAAAAAAGATTCCATTAGCAAATGATAGGGGCATTATATATTTAATCGGCAAAAGTGCCGGTGATGCTTTTCATAGTTTGCTGTCGGAATATTTGGAATCTATATTTCCCTCTGTTAAAACCGGCGACGATTATCGGGATATAGATATTACCGACGCATTTACATTAGCCGAAGAATATGCATGGGATGAAGACAGTCTTATAAATTATTTGCAGCCTGTAAAGAAATTATACCAACAGAAAATGAATTATAACTATGATATACAAATGCACAACTACTATTTACAGGCATTAGGCACCTATCAATCTCGTATTACAAATTTGGAGTCAGAACAGGAAAAAACAATACAGGAATGGCGAACACTCAATAATTATTTGGATGCAAAACTTATTGACAGCAGCCATTGTGTAACCATAGATGAAAAAGTATTAGATTTTTTAATTGACCGATGCAAGAGCGAAAAAATAGTGATGTTTAATGAAAATCATTTTTCGCCGAACAACCGGCTACTCGTAATGCTGCTTTTACAAACCTTGTATGATGCGGGATATAGACATTTAGCATTAGAAATGCTTTGGGACACAAACATCAATGAACGGGGATTTACAATAAGCAAAAGTGGATTTTATACTCGTGAACCCATGGCATCAAACCTGATTCGGGAAGCAAAAAGAATAGGGTTTAACGTATTCGGCTACGATGATTTTTCAAAAGACAGAGAAAAAAAGCAGTCCGAAAATATCTATAACAACACATTTAAAGTTGATTCCCTTACAAAAGTTGTGGTACTGGCCGGATTTGGGCATATTCATGAAAAAATAACAACGAATAGGAATAGGATGGCTGGAGAATTTAAAAATACTTACCATATTGACCCTTTGACGATTGATCAAACAGAATATAAAACCAATAGTAATATAAAGTTGGCTATTATAGATACGGTAATAACGCCTAAAAGGAAAAACCTGCAAGCCGATATTTATGTGGTAAATAATTTGAATTATGATACCTTTGCCCAATGGAATCATTGTATTGATTTCTTGATGTAAAGGTACTAATTTCGTATGTTTACCATAGCTAGGCGGCATTAGTACCCAAGTATTTTCAACATGGATTTATACGTTTGTTCTTTACTGAAAAGTTTGGTAGAATAGTCGCCGGTTTCGTCGTCCACATCTATGATAATATGTTTTGGGCCGGGCTGCAAACAATGCTGTAATCCTCCGTATCCCCCGATTGATTCCTGATAGGCGCCTGTATGAAAGAACCCGATATACTGCGGCGTTTCATCCTGCGGGTTGAGCTGCGGCAAGAAAATCGCATTGGCATGTGATTCGGCATTGTAATAATCTTGGCTATCGCAGGTAAGCCCCCCTAAAAACACACGATGGTATTCGTGATTCCAGTTATTAATCGGTAAGAGAATAAACCGTTGTTTTATTGCCCAAGTATCGGGTAAAGTTGTCATAAAAGAACTGTCAATCATATACCAACGCTCCCTATCGTTTTGCTGCTTTTGTCCTAATATTTGGTAAATGACCGCGCCGCTTTCTCCTACGGTAAAGCTTCCGAATTCGCTAAATATATTAGGTTCGGGCACTCCGTTTTGCATACATATACTCTTAATTTGAGCAATAATCTCTTCTGCCATATACTCGTAATCATACGTAAAACTCATAGAATTCTTAATCGGAAACCCACCTCCGATATTCAATGAGTCTAAATCGGGGCATATCTTTTTTAAGTTACAATATACGCTGACGCATTTAGCCAGCTCGTTCCAATAGTATGAATTATCACGAATACCAGTATTAATAAAGAAGTGCAGCATCTTTAACGAATAACGTTCGTCATTCGCAATTTTGTTCTCGTAGAACGGAATGATGTCGCTGTACCGGATACCCAAGCGGGAGGTGTAGAAGTCGAATTTCGGTTCTTCCTCCGCCGCGATGCGAATGCCCAACTTGCACGGTTGCCTTATATACTTGCTCAACACATCCAGTTCTGCCATATTGTCAAGGATAGGAATCGTATTGACCCACCCGTTGTTTATCAGTCCGGCGATATTTTCAATATAGAGTTCTTTTTTGAAACCGTTACATATAATATAGCGTTCTTTGTTGATCAGCCCTTGTTCGTGGAGCGCGTCTATTAGATTCACATCGAACGCCGACGACGTTTCGAGATGAATATCGTTCTTCAGGGCGGTTTCCATCACAAACGAAAAATGAGAACTTTTGGTACAGTAACAATAATAATAATTGCCCTCATAATCGACTTTGGCCATTGCTACGTTAAACAATCTCTTTGCCCGTTGAATTTGTCGGCTTATTTTCGGCAGGAAACTAATCCGTAGAGGCGTCCCATACTGTTCTATGATCTCCATCAACGGCACATTATTAAAGTATAGTTCGTTCTCAATCACTTTAAATTCTTCTTGAGGAAACTCAAAACTTTGCTCAATTAGATCGATATATTTATTCTTCATATCAAAAATGTAAATGAATTACTTTATTTAAAAAATTATCATGTAACGATGTTAAATTAAAAACCGGCTGCAAAGGTAGTAAATGTTTTTGAATGATGTACGATGGTAAAGCGGAAGGCTTTCGGGACAAACTTTTTTGATACTGCTGCCGCCCTGTCACAAAAAAACGCTTCATACGAAGCGTTTTTTGTAGCGGTGAGGGCGAGATTCGAACTCGCGGTACAGTTTCCCGTACGACAGTTTAGCAAACTGTTGGTTTCAGCCACTCACCCACCTCACCGGATGATTGTGGAAAACGAATGCAAAGGTAGTAAAATTTCTGGGAATGCAAATGTTGTTCCCTGCCGGAAATAAAAAAAATCCATATCTTTGTTCCAGTAAACGCATAAACGCATAGCATGACATTTGAAATATCGGCAGAAGACCCTCGCTCGCAAGCTCGTTGCGGGATTATACACACCGCTCATGGAAAGATTAAAACCCCCATTTTTATGCCTGTCGGCACGGTCGGCAGCGTGAAGGGCGTTTTGCACCGCGACCTGCGGGACGATGTCAACGCACAGGTTATCTTAGGCAATACCTATCATCTTTACCTGCGACCGGGAACGGCCATTTTGCAGCGCGCCGGCGGATTACATCGGTTTGTCTCGTGGGAACGGACAATCCTCACCGACAGCGGCGGTTATCAGGTCTTCTCGCTTGCCGAGAAGCGGAAACTGACCCCCGAAGGCTGCGAATTTCGTTCGCATATTGACGGTTCTACGCATTTTTTTACTCCCGAAAAGGTGGTGGATATTCAACGCATCATCGGGGCGGATATTATGATGGCGCTGGATGAATGTCCGCCAGGTACTGCTGATTATACCTACGCCAAACGTTCGCTACAATTGACCCAACAATGGCTAAAGCGCGGCATCGAACGGTTCAGGCAAACCAAACCGCTGTACGATTATCCGCAGTCATTCTTCCCGATTATTCAAGGGGGCGTATTTAAGGATTTGCGGCGGAAAGCGACCGAATATGCCGCCTCGTTCGATTGCGACGGGCTGGCCATCGGCGGCTTGTCGGTAGGCGAACCGGCCGAAGTTATGTACGAAATGCTGGATACCGTTACTCCGCTAATGCCGCGAAACCGACCACGTTACCTGATGGGCGTGGGGACGCCGGGCAATATCCTGGAAGGCATCGCTCGCGGCATCGATATGTTCGATTGCGTCATGCCTTCGCGCAACGGACGCAACGGGATGTTGTTTACGTCGGAGGGCGTCATCAATATTCGTAATAAAAAGTGGGCGGACGATATGTCGCCCATTGAGGCCAACGGTGCGTCGTTTGTCGATACCATGTACTCCCGCGCTTATTTGCGCCATTTATTTGTCTCGGGAGAGATGCTCGGGCCGCAGATTGCCAGTTTGCATAACCTTGCTTTCTACTTGCAGTTGGTCGAGCTGAGCGGCGAACATATTGCCGCTGGCGATTTTGTCTACTGGAAAAACAGGTTGATCCCGAAACTGGAGCGTAAAGCGTGAGAGGGCGCCGGGCGTCCGCCTCAGACATCCCATGCGCCTTTAGCCTATTACTCCTTCTGCTTCACGGAAAATTCGTATTCTTCCATAATGGGGTTATGGAGGATTCTCCGGCATACTTCGTCGACCCGGTCGGCGGCTTGTTCTTTGGTATCGGCTTCGACTTCGATGGTTAAGCGTTTCCCGATGCGCACGTGGTTCATATCGGTATAGCCGTTGTGGCGGATGACGCCGGTGACGGCTTTGCCCTGAGGGTCTAACAGCGCCTGAAGAGGCATTACATTAATTTCTGCAAGGAATTTCATAATAGTATAATTTATTTTGATGATCTAAGTTCCGGCGTATCGACCGGCGACGGCGTACATACCACGTGTAGCAGGACGGACAGGTAGATGTAACCCGCTATAACCGCCGCTACCGCAAACATCATTCCCTGCCGGCACAGCGCCGATAGGGCTATAATCACAACCGTGACGCCTGCAAATATGTACCGTGATACATTGTCGCGCCAACGTCCATTCTTAAACTTTAAGGCAAACATCGGCAGGCCGCAAACTAACAGGGCCGACAATGCCGCGCAAAGAATCAGGAGGGCATACCACGAGTCCATCCATGCCGTTAGCCAGTGACCGTTCACCGAAAGGCTCGTCAGGGAGGCCACAAGAAGGGCATTGGCAGGCGTGGGAAGGCCGATGAAACAATCGCGTTGCCGCGTATCAATATTAAATCTTGCCAGCCGCATAGCCGAGAAGACCGTTAGCACAAACGGGGCAAATGTCAACAGCTCCCAGCCGGCGGCGCTGAGGCTGCCGGAAATGGTTTCGTTCAATAGAACGCGGAGCTTGTAATGGAGAAGCGCAGCGGGCGCAAGCCCAAAGCTGACGACGTCGGCCAACGAGTCTAACTGCTTGCCTAATTCGGAATACGCGCGGAGCAGACGGGCGCTTAGCCCGTCGAAGAAATCGAAAACGGCGGCCGCAAATAACGCGTAAACAGCATAGTCAATCCAGCCGCGAAGGGCGAATACGGTGGCCACGCATCCGCAAAGCAAATTCAACGAAGTAATCGTATTAGGAACGACGCGCCGCAGCCGGGACGCCCACGCCCTCGCCCTCGCGTGCCGGCACGGATTGGAGAACGACTCTGGCGCGCTTTTCGTTATACGTGCATTTTTTCTACCTTTGTACATTGTAAAATTTAAAATTATGACAAAATTACTAAAAAAAATGCACTCCGGGCATTCGTTTGTTTTTTTGTTGGCCGCGGCGACGCTATGGACAATGGCGGGGTGTAGAAGCGGCCATCCGTCGGACGCCGTAAAGCAGTATATCTATAAAATCGAAAACCGTTACCCGCACGACGGGCAGGCCTATACGCAAGGATTGTTCATCCATCGCGGGCAATTGTACGAAAGTGTCGGGCAATATGGACAGTCGAGCCTGCGCAAGATTGATTTGCCTACGGGCGACGTCGTCGCCACCTATACGCTGCCCGCATCGGTATTTGCCGAAGGCGCATGCGTATGGCACGATACCATCTATCAACTTTCATGGCAAGAGCGTACCTGCTTCCTGTACGATACAACCCTCCGCCCTGTCGGCGAGCTGCATTACGACGGCGAAGGATGGGGACTTACCTCCGACGGCGTGCACCTTATCATGAGCGACGGTTCGTCGATATTGAAATTCCTGAATCCCGCCGATTTCTCGGAACAGCGTTACCTCAACGTAACCTGCGAGGGAAAAGCCATCCCGTTATTGAACGAACTGGAATACATCGACGGCGAGATTTGGGCTAATGTGTATACCTATGATTATATCATTCGTATCAACCCGGGCAACGGCAAGGTAACCGGCGTCGTATTTATGCAAAAACTATTGCCGCAGGAACTGCGTACCGCCCGCACCGACGTTCTCAACGGCATTGCTTACGACGTCGCTACAAAAAGAATCTTCGTGACCGGCAAAAACTGGCCAATACTGTACGAAGTAAGCGCGGTGGAAACGAGGAATTAGTCGTTCATTAAGCAGCTATAAATCAAACGGGAATGAAACAAAAGAGGACGATTATTGTATGGCGTATCGCCTTCTTTATGGATGAGCATTACAGGGGCGATGCCCCGTATCAGGTCGCCTGATAGCCCCGTATCAGGTCGCCTGATAGCCCCGTATCAGGTCGCCTGATAGCCTCGTATCAGGTCGCCTGATAGCCTCGTATCAGGTCGCCTGATAGCCCCGTATCAGGTCGCCTGATAGCCCCGTATCGAATAAAAAAAGAGGATGGCCCCATTTGGCCATCCTCTTTTTTTATGCGAGACGGGGCTATCAGGCGACCTGATACGATGCTAGCAGGCGACCTGATACGAGGCTATCAGGCGACCAGATACGAGGCTATCAGGCGACCTGATACGTGGCTATCAGGCGACCTGATACGAGGCTATCAGGCGACCTGATACGAGGCTATCAGGCGACCTGATATGGACGGGTCGAAAAAGCGCGCTGTCTGCGGACGGGTCGTGGGGTTATTTCAGGAACCGCCGGTCTATTTCTTCGATAGGGATGATTTGCAGCGTAGGTTTGCCTTCGGGGGACAGGGCGGGCTCGCGGCAGGCGAATAGGTGGTCGATTAACGCTTGGGCTTCAAATGAGGTGAGCGCTTCGTGGGAGCGCCCGACGGTGGCGGCGGCGAGGGCGAGGGCTATTTTTTCTTGCCGTTTCCGTTTCAGGTCGTCGGCATTTTCGTGCAGGGCGGCCAGCAGTTCTTCCATCCATTGTGCGGCGTCGACGGCTGGCGCCGAGGCGGGTTGCCCGTTGACGACGACCGTGTGGGGCCCGAACGGGCGGATGTCGTACCCGATTTGCGTCAGGTCGTCGGCGACGGTTTCAAAGAGGTCGTAATCGAGTGGCGAGAGGGTAACGGTTTGCGGGAAAATTTCTTTTTGTATGTCCTGTACGGCGTCGGTGAGGTTGTCTAAGAATCGTTCGTAGAGGATGCGTTGCTGCGCCCGCCGGCAGTCTATCAGCATCAATCCTGATTTGATAGGCGTCAGGAGGTATTTCCCCCGCCATTGTATCAGCGGGCGTTCTGCGGGCAGGAGGTCGACCGGCGGGGATGCCGGCGACGGGGGCCGGGGGGCTTCGTGCCGGGGGGTATCGGGGTCGAAGTCTGTATTTTGTGTTATCCCGTCGTATAGTTTTTGCCCGTTTTTCACGGGAGGTTCTTTGGTTTGCCGGCGTGCCGGGGATTTCTTTTCTTCTTCAAAGGGGTTAAAGAACGGGTCGATGCGGACTTGTGGCAGTCCGGCGGGCGGGTCATTTTTCCGTATCACGGGGATGGCGGGGGCGCCGTCGGTGTCGAAGTCGATGGAGGGGACTACGGCGAATTTCCCTAGTGCTTCGCGGACGGCGGCGTGTAGTATCTGGAAGATGACGGGTTCGTCTTCAAATTTGATTTCGATTTTGGCCGGGTGGATGTTTACGTCTATCTTTTCGGGCGGCAGTTCAAAGTAGATGAAGAACGGCGGGTATGCTTTTCCAGGCGGCAGGAGTTGTTGGTAGGCGTTGAAGATGGCTTTTTGGAAGTAGGGGCTTTTGAAGAAGCGGTTGTTGGCGAAGAGGTATTGGTCGCCGGCCGTTCGTTTGGCGCTTTCGGGTTTCCCGACGAATCCTTTTATTTGTACCACTGCGGTGTCGACCAGTACGTCGATCAGTCGTTGGTTAAGATCTTTGCCCATCAGGGATAGGATGCGTTGCCGCAGGTGGGTGGCGGGCAGGTTGTACAGTTCGTTGGCGTTATGTAGCAGGCGGAACGAGATGGCGGGGTGGCATAGCGCTACGCGTTGGAGTTCGGCGGCGATGTGTTTCAGTTCGACGCTGTCGGATTTCAGGAACCGTCGCCGTGCCGGTACGTTGAAGAACAGGTTGCGTACGGTGATAGATGTGCCTTCCGCACATGCCGTCGGTTCCTGCGCGGTTATTTCCGACGCCGAGAGGCGGATGCAGGCGCCGGTTTCGTCGCCCGTCCGGCGGGTTTTCAGTTCCACGTCGGCCACCGTGGCGATGGAGGCCAGCGCTTCGCCGCGGAAGCCAAAAGTGCGGATAGCGTTCAGGTCGTCCATTTTAGTGATTTTCGAGGTGGCATGGCGTTCAAAGGCCATACGGGCGTCGGCGGCGCTCATGCCGCAGCCGTTATCGGTGACTTGCAGGAGTGTGCGGCCGGCGTCGGTAAGCGTCACGGTGATGGTTGTCGCGCCGGCGTCGATGGCGTTTTCCAGCAGTTCTTTCAACGCCGATGCAGGGCGTTGTACCACTTCGCCGGCGGCAATCTGGTTGGCAATATGCTCTGGGAGGAGTTGTATCATATACGCAATTTACGGGTTGCAAATGTACGGATTATTCAACGAACCGGCAACCCCTGATACAGGTTGTGCTTTTTGATGTAGTGATATACTTCGGGGGGGATGAAGCAGTCGATTGCTTTATGCGCTGCGATTGCTTGCCGGATGAAGGTGGAGCTGATTTCGATGCGGGGCGCGTCGGTAAAGTGGGTGTAGGGGTGAGGGGGGCGTTCGGGCAGGTCGAACCCGAACCGGGGATAGACCCATATCCGGTAATCGGTGCGGAGGCGGGCGGCGTCTTTCCATTGCGGCAGTTGGTACCAGTTGTCGGAGCCGATGAGGAGTGAGAATGACCGTTGCGGGTAGCGTTTGCGTAAAGAGTCGAGGGTATGGATCGTATAGGCAGGTTGCGGCAATGAGAACTCGATGTCACAGACGCGGAATTTGGGATAGGGCTTTACGGCTTCTTGCGTCATCGTTAAACGGTGCCCGGCTGCCGCCAACGCCTGCGGCGCCTTTGTCGGGTTCTGCGGCGTAACGACGAACCATATTTCATCCAACGCATGAAATTCACGTATATAATTAGCGATCATCAAGTGCCCGGTATGTATCGGGTTAAATGAGCCGAAAAACAACCCTGTCTGTTTCATTCCCACGGTTTCATTCCTGAAAGTTTCGACAAAGGTAATGTTTTTTCATAAAGCATAAGACGTAAAGGGTAAAGTTGGCCTTTACCCCTTTACGTCTTACCCCCGTACGCCGTACTCCGTTACGCCTTCCGCTTATACGCCCGGCGTTCGATAACGTAGGCGATGATGAGCCCGAGTCCGCCGAACAGGAGGATGCAGGCAATATCCAGCGCTCCCCCGTGCCACCATGGCTGATAGTTGTAAAGCATCGCATAAAAGAGGATGTTCAACAGCGCGCACGTCAGGAAACCCAGACCCAAGCCGCTAATCAGGCATCCAAATTTCAGCCCGACGAACGACGGCACGGTGACTTTCTTCAGCAAAGCATTTACATCGAGCGACTGGTTCATCGCCGCTCGTTCAATAATCATCAACCGCTCTTTGCGGTGAACGAAAAGCCCGATGATTAAATAAAGAGTGATAAAAATCACAGGTACAATAATAATTTCTTCCATATCCAGTTTCTTATTTTAATTGATTTGCCGTTTTGACGCGGAGGCGGGAAAAAGGTTACAGTTTCTTACCTTTGTAACCAACCGGCGCGGGTAGCGTCAAAAAGGCATTGATGGACGAGGTATTTGAAAAGAACTGTATAGACCGGGCGCTACGTGGCGACCATACCGCTTTTGCCGCCCTGGTCGATGCGTATAAAGATCACGTGTATACGTTGGTATTGCGCATTGTGCGGCAGCGCGAGCAGGCCGAAGAGTTGGCGCAGGACGTGTTCCTGAAAGCCTTCAAACACCTGTCCTCGTTTAAGCGTAAAGCGAAGTTTTCGACGTGGATCTACCGGATTGCGTATAACGCCGCCATCTCGGCCACGCGTAAAAAAGCATTACCGGAATACCCGATAGCAGAAACAACCTTGTCTGTGCCGGAAGAGGACGACGGGGCAACCGAACGGCAGTTGCAGGCATTGAATACCGCTGTCGGGCAGTTGCCGCCATCCGAAACGGCATTGATTACGCTGTTCTATATAGAAGACAGATCGGTGGAAGAGATTAGCGACATCATGGGGCTTACGCTCTCGAATGTCAAAGTCCGCTTGCATCGAACCCGCCATAAGTTACGCAAACAATTAACGGAAATATTGACCGATGATGAATAACAATACAGACATAGACGCATTGTTGCGCCGGCTGCCGGCAGCACAAACCGGCGCCGACTTTACCGTAAACATAGTAACCCGTATCGCCACATTGCCGGCCACTCCGCGCCGGTTCAACGGATGGGGTATTGCCGGCATTTGTATCGGCGGTATTGTGGCAGTATTCCTGATAGGGTGGGTGGGCGATTATTTCTCGCTTTGGTCGTCGATTCATCTATCATTTGAGCAATCGAATATTTACGGTTCTTTTTCGCGAATCGTCAAGGCATTTACCTCCCTCTTTGACGGCACGACCTTCTCGCCGGCGATATGGAACAGCTTTATTGCCGGCATCCTGCTACTATTATTAGACGCCGCAATACAAAAACACAAATGGATAAAAAAAGGGCATTGAAGAAAACGCCGGCGCCGGTAACACAAGGTCTGCCTTCCATTCAGGTCGATGCGCCGGGGATTGTTCCCGGTAGAGATTATTGACCCGCATGATGAAGGCCGCATCTATTCTTAGCAGTATCCTTGCCATCCTCATTCTTGTTTCCTTTAAAAATAAATTATCAAATGAAGTCCTTTTTTTCTTATCACGGTTGCATCTACTAGTTGAACTTACCGTTACATTTGCTGCTTAAATCCACAACCTGCTTTACCCCCCGCTCCTTCCTCGCGCCTCAATAAATTTTCGTATCTTTGCGAAAAATAAATGTAATGAAACAACGGGGATATGTACAAATAAAAGGCGACGACGCCGGGAACATAAAAAACAGGATATATCCCCCGTTTCACACAAACCGTTTAAATTAAATTTTAGTATGAAAATTCCCTTTGCCGAATCGTTTAAGATCAAAATGGTAGAACCCATCCGCAGCAGTACGCGACAAGAGCGTGAAGAATGGATGAAAGAAGCCCGTTACAATGTATTCCTGCTGAATGCCGACCAAGTATTTATCGACCTGCTGACCGACTCCGGCACCGGCGCTATGAGCGACCGCCAATGGGCGGCAATCATGGCAGGCGACGAAAGCTATGCCGGCGCACGGTCGTTTTACCTGTTTAAAGACGCCGTTACACAGATCACCGGCTTCGAATACGTCCTCCCCACACACCAGGGACGCGCCGCCGAGAACGTCCTGTTTTCGTACTTAGTAAAAGCCGGCGATATTATCCCGGGAAACTCTCACTTCGATACCACCAAAGGACACATCGAATCGCGCCGCGCCGAAGCGCTGGACTGCACCATCGACGAAGCGAAGGACACACAACTCGAACACCCATTCAAAGGCAACGTCGATATAGTGAAACTGGAACAGGCGCTAAAGAAATACGCCTACCGGATACCCTTCATCATCGTTACAGTTACGAACAACACCGCCGGCGGACAACCGGTATCCATGGAAAACCTGCGAGACGTCCGACGGCTGGCCGACCGATACCAGAAACCGGTACTCATCGACGGCGCGCGGTTTGCCGAAAACGCCTATTTTATCAAGGTCCGCGAAAAAGCCTATGCCGAACGAACCATCAAAGAAATCACCCGCGAAATGTTTTCCCTCGCCGACGGAATGACGATGAGCGCCAAAAAAGACGCCATCGTAAACATCGGAGGGTTTATTGCCACCCGCAGCAAGGACTGGTACGAAGGCGCACGGACATACTGCATCCAATTTGAGGGATACCTGACATACGGCGGGATGGCCGGCCGCGATATGGCTGCCCTGGCCGTCGGATTAGACGAGAACACCGAACTGGACAACCTCGTTACACGCATTAAACAAGTCGAATACTTAGGCAAAAAACTGGATGAATACGGGGTACCATACCAACGACCGGCAGGCGGGCACGCCATCTTCGTCGACGCCCCGAAAATCCTCACCCACGTCCCCAAAGAAGAATTCCCGGCGCAAACCCTAACCATTGAATTATTCCTCGAAGCCGGCATTCGCGGATGTGAAATAGGCTACCTGCTGGCCGACCGCGACCCCCTGACTCGCGAAAACCGCTTCGGCGGACTGGACTTGCTGCGACTGGCCATCCCGCGGCGCGTATACACCAACAACCACATGGACGTTGTCGCCGCCGCCCTGAGAAACGTCTACGACCGTCGCGAACAAATCTCCCGCGGCGTCCGCATCACCAAAGAAGCCGAACTGATGCGCCACTTCACAGTAGAGCTGGAACGGTTAGAGTAAGACCCGGCCACAGCCTCCCCGACGGAGGATGCCATCCATTCACATTGACCCCCCGCGACGCCGCGCAGGACGATTTCATATATACCCGGAACCATCCCCCCAGCGTGGAGCATAATTCCGTCGCTTGACGGAAACGTCCCCCGGCGTGGAGCATAATTCCGTCGCTTGACGGAAACGTCCCCCGGCGTGGAGCATAATTCCGTCACTTGACGAAACCGTCCCCCAACGTGGGGGATAATTCCGTCGCTTGACGGAAACGTCCCCCAACGTGGGGGATAATTCCGTCGCTTGACGGAAACGTCCCCCAACGTAGAGCATAATTCCGTCACTTGACGGAACCGTCACGTCATTTATATTACAAAAATAGTCATTAACAAAAACCCGGCAGAAATGAGTGAATAACAAACTGTCATAAAAGGTAGCAAAGCCTCACATATTATTGAAGAAAGAATAACGGATATGAATAACCCTACGTTAAACGTCATAAGAAAGATATTTATTTTAATCCTCGCCGCTATCTATGGCATAATCATTTCAGGATAGACCTTCGGCGTAGTTCAATCATTCAGCTTACACTATGACCACCTGCATGACGCCAAAAATTGGGGCTCGTCTACCATACTTCGATTATATACCCCTGCCGTCTGGATACATATACCCCTGCTTTAAAAGTAATCATAAGATTTATACCCCTGTCGGGGAACTGAGCGAGGTCTACGTAGCCCTTTGTGTTTCTCGACGCCCTTCTGTGAAAAAACCGTTACACATCGCGCCCGGAGGATATACAGGAGGGGCACAGGGACGGCGCTCTTTTCCCGGAAGGCATATCTGCGCAACCGTTTCGATTTCCACATTTGCTCGATTTTTTCGTACCTTTGCCATCCGTTCAATAAATTGGTCGCTCTGCAAGGGGCGGTATGTCGTAGAAAAAAACAGAAAATTATGTCTCTTCAATGTGGAATAGTAGGGTTGCCCAATGTGGGGAAATCGACCTTGTTCAATTGTTTAAGTAATGCTCGAGCGCAGGCGGCTAATTTCCCGTTTTGCACCATCGAGCCGAATACAGGCGTTATTACCGTGCCCGACGAGCGGCTGGCGGCGCTGGAGAAATTAGTCCGCCCGCAACGAGTAGTACCGGCGACGGTCGAAATCGTCGACATTGCCGGACTGGTTAAGGGCGCGAGCAAGGGGGAGGGCTTAGGCAACCAGTTTCTGGGCAATATCCGGGAAACGGACGCCATTTTGCACGTACTGCGTTGCTTCGACGACGACAATGTGGCGCATGTCGACGGCTCTGTCAATCCGCTACGCGACAAGGACGTTATCGACGCCGAACTGCAATTGAAAGACCTGGAGACCGTCGAAAGCCGCATCAACAAAGTACAAAAGCAAGCGCAATCGGGCGGGGACAAATCCGCCAAACGGATGTACGATATTTTAATGAGGTATAAAACAGTGCTGGCACAGGGGCAATCGGCACGTACCGTCGCGTTGGACAATGCCGAAGATCGCAAACTGGCGCGCGATTTGTTTCTGCTGACCGACAAACCGGTGCTGTACGTCTGCAATGTCGACGAAGCGTCAGCGATTACAGGAAACCGCTATGTTGAACAAATACGCGAAGCTATCCGGGCAGAACGCGCCGACTTGTTGGTTGTGGCCGCTAAAACCGAAGCCGAGATAGCCGAACTGGAAACGTTCGACGAACGGCTTCTTTTTCTACAAGAAATGGGGTTGCAGGAATCGGGCGTGGCACGGCTGATTCGGGCAGCCTACCGGTTGTTGAACCTCGAGACCTATTTCACTGCCGGCGCCCCCGAGGTCCGTGCATGGACATACCGCAAAGGCGCTAAAGCGCCACAGGCGGCAGGCATCATCCATACTGATTTTGAAAAAGGGTTTATCCGCGCCGAGGTCATCAAATATTCCGATTACATTACCTGTGGCTCCGAAGCCGCTTGCCGCGAAAACGGGAAGATTGCCATCGAAGGCAAGGAATATGTCGTGCAAGATGGCGACATCATGCACTTCCGGTTTAACGTATAAATGTAAATGAAGACGGAGATGATGCCTGCTTCCTGCGGCCTGTTTCTTTCCTCCGTAACTTATGCCGCGCCGCTGGTATGAATCTCGGAAGTGGGCGCCCCGGCGTATTCAATCAGTAAGTAAATAATTGGTATCCGACCGATGCATGGTTATATCAAAATTTCCATTGATTACGAATCGCCAGAAACGGCGTAAATACCGATACCGGCCAGCGACAGTAAAACGACCAGCCATACCGGCACGACAGTATAATGCTGTATATAATAGGTGATGTCGGACGTTGCATATTCACCCAATATCATATTGCCGGTAATCAGTCCGACGGGTAATGTAATCAACACCGCGAGCGCACAGAGCGCGACGACTGCCCTCCTTGCCGGCAAAAATACGCTCGATACGCCCCAAATAATTTTGTAAGCAATCGTATGCGTCGCTATCCATATTAAACGCAATACCGCTTATGCTGATTTAAGGGTTGGTTTCATACTTTTTAAATAATGGATTAACTATAGTGATTCTCTATTTTTCGCCTGTTCCCTAATGTGGTTAATCGAGGCCACCATATTTCGCCACGAATGATTCCATTCGTTGAGTATCACAACGCCCCTGTCGGTAAGCGAATAGTATTTACGCGGAGGGCCTTGTGCCGACTCCTCCCACCGGTATTTCAGCAGTCCTTGGTTTTTCAGCCGCGTAAGTAAGGGGTACAACGTACCTTCGACCACAATCATCTGCGCATTCTTCAATTCAGCAATAATCGACGAGGCATACGACGCTTCGTCCTTCGATAGAATAAGTAGAATACAATACTCGAGGATGCCTTTACGCATCTGCGCCTGTAAATTATCCCCTGTAACCGTTTCCATATCCTGCCTACTGTCTAATATTCCTGATATTTTCGGCAGTCGCCGGTTCGCCGCGCATTTCCAATTTTTCCGACATCGTACGGGCGGGTGGCACCACAATCCACAGAATAAGGTATACCCACAAGCCGGTCAGGACAAAAAGCAACGAGAGCAAAAATCCCAAACGTACCAGTGCAATATCAAAACCGAAAAATGCGGCAATCCCGCTGCACACGCCGCCCACCAGCCGGTGGTCGGGGTCGCGGTACAGCCGCCGGCGTCCCGGAGTCCGGAGGTCGCCCTTCCAACCTTTGGGCTTTCCCAATTGGGTAATGACAACATCCACCATTGCGCAATTGACGCTTTGCATCTCGTTCCGCAGGCATTCCTGCAGCATTTCCGCCATGCGGATTTCGATATCGGTCATCACTTCTTCCACCTCTTTCGGGTCAGTAATAGTCGCCTTAAAATATTCCAGGTAATCCTGCAACAGGGCAAAAGCGTCTTCGTCGATGATAAAACTTTTTCCGCCAATGTTCGCTGTAATAACTTTCTTCATATTCGTAATTATACATTTACAGTTTGATACAGCAAAGATACGAAAAAATTAATACCTTGTATAACACAGTACCATTATTTTTTTAGCCGGCAAAATAAAAAACAGAAAAAGGTTATTTATCGTTTAAGAATCAAAAAAATAAAAAATAAAATTTGATTGCAATATGTGAAACGCAACATTTTTATGCCAAAAGCCGTCTTGTATATTCGTCGAAATATGACGATATTTGTAATAAAATTTGGAACTTTAATAGTAATATGTTTATAGTTAGAACACAATTTAAGATAGAAAAGGAAACGGTATTCATATCTCTTTCTTCGATAATGTTATTAGATATTCCATATTTATATTTATATTTGCACAATTAATTTTTAAATTAACTATTTTATGACACACAGTAAAATCAACAAATTTTCATTGGAAAATGCAGACAAAGTATTTCCAAATGGTATTAATCATTTTATAGTAAATCATCCGCGTCCTCTTATCTCGCAGTTTTCGAAAGACGCGCCTTATCTTTTCAATGGCGTGGTGCTGGGTCTTTGTACGCAGGGTGAAGCAACTATCTGGATTAATCAAACGGCATACGCACTGAAAAAAGGGTATGTATATATCGTATTGCCCATGCAAGAGTTCAAAATAGACCAGCGGTCGGATAACTACAAACAACGGGGCGTATGTTTCGAGTATGATTTTTTTACCGGATTTGCACTTCCGGCTGATTTCGCAACGCTTTTCAGCATCTCAAAAATGCCAAGCCTGAAAGTCTCGCATGAAGTGATGGATCATCTGGAAAGTTATTTGACGATTATCTCCAAACGGTATTCCTATAATAAACAAACATTCCGCGTACAAATTATACGTGGATTAACGTATTCGCTGTTTTTGGAGATTGCCGCTCTGTATCAGGAGAAAGAAATTATTGGCGAAACTGCCAGTATGACTCGCAAAGAAAAGGTTGCAAGGAAGTTTTTCACGTTGCTCACGGAGCATTACAAAAAAGAACGGAGCGTGGCTTTCTATTCCCAACAACTTTGTGTAACCCGGAAATATTTATCTCTCGTACTGAAAGAAACAACTGGTTATCCGGCGTTGAGGTGGATTATTGACTTCGTTATTAATGACGTGAAAAATAAATTAAAGAATACCGATTTGACCGTTCTGCAAATTTCGGAAGAATTTAATTTCCCAAATCCGTCGTTTTTCGGACAGTTTTTCAAGAAGTATACCGGCATTACTCCTTACAAGTACAAACAAAGCAAAAAAGATGTAACGCTGAAAGAGAGAAAAATCAAACGGAAAGAGAGAGAGAGGATTAAATAACGCGGGCATTTCTATTTTCTGCCGCTAAGCGTTCTTAAAAGGTAGGCTTGGAAATCGTCTTCCGCTTTATAGACTAAGGCTACTTTTTTGGCCGGTAAGATCGTTAAAAACTTTCTATAATATTCGGTCTGTAATTGTCGTTCTTTTTCGCAGACCATCATATATAAGTCTACGAGAGCCTTGATTTCATTGTCGCTTACCGTTTCGGTTGTGATCGGGGATGAAAACTGCTGTAGCAGTTTCTTCCCCCGATTACGAAGTTCTTCCTTTTTGTGCACATATTCATTGTACATTGGCCAGAATCGTTCGGCTTCTCCCGGCGTAAAGTTAATGACCATGTTGAAATACCCTATTTTTTGGTTTTGCAACAACTCTACGCGAGCTTCAAATGTTCCCGAAATATGAATATATTCGGAAATCATAATATTGCCTTCCTTGTCGCGCAGGATAGAAGAGCGGGACGAGTCTATACGCATCACTTGCGCTCCTGTAGGAATTGCTGAAAGGCCTGAAAGGAAACAAATAATGGCGATAGATTTTCGTATCATATATTGTTTGTGGCTAATAATATAAAGAGGCTATTTCGGTTAAGCTAATATCGGAATTATTGGTAAGATAATACATGATAGCGTCATCATAGAAGTCGGACGACGGTTGTTTTGTGGGAGACATCGTTGCTACCGCATGAAATAACGTTTGTTCATCTATAGCGTATAAATCCAATTCGGTGGAGGTCACCTCTGTGAGGGTAGCAGGACGATGCAGGGAATGAATGGTTGGGGGTGTCTGAGAGGAAAAAGGCAGTAAGCCGATTCCTACTGTAATAAGCAGAATAAGTATAGCGGCAAAAGATACGCGCATACGCATGGTTTGCCAATAAATGGCTACCGGTCGCGGAGCAGGAGTTGTAATCCTTTCGGCTATACGTAATGGTAATGTATCAAAATAATTGACAGGGACCGTGAATGGAATTTGTTTGTATTCGGGTGTTAGCGCAACCGGTTTACGTACCTCAAGCGTCTCGAAATATGTCTCGGGTACGGTAAACGGAACTCGTTTGAATTCATCGGTAAGGTTAAATTTTCTTACTTTAAATGTCTCGAAATATTTTTCGGGAACTACAAACGGCATCTGTTTAAAGTCATCGGTTAGTATAAACGTGCGCATAGTTCGATGATTGGACTCTTTTTTGGGTTAAAGGTTTAATTCTGTATCCTGTTCTTACTTATTCTTCCCCGACTCTTCATACTATTCTTCCATTAATTTCTCAATTTTTTGTACGGCGTGATGGTACGAGGCTTTCAACGCCCCTACCGAAGTGCCTAAGACATCCGATATGTCTTCGTATTTCATTTCGTCGTAATAGCGCATATTGAATACTAATCGCTGTTTTTCAGGTAATTTCAATACGGCTTTCTGTAATTTTTTCTGTAAGGCATCGCCGTTAAAATACGGGTCGTCTTCGATAGAGTTGCTTAATTGTCGTTCGACATCAACCAAAGGCAACAAAAATTTTGTACGTTTTTTCTTTAAAAATGTCAACGATTCGTTGGTGGCAATGCGATACAGCCATGTGAAGAGTTGTGAGTCGCCGCGAAATTCCGGTAAAGCGCTCCATGCTTTGATAAAGGTATTTTGTAATACGTCGTCGGTGTCGTCGTGCGAAATAACAATTTTACGGATATGCCAATACAATCGTTCACGGTATTTATGCACGATGAGGCTGAAGGCGTAATTAGGATTGTCGCCTTCGAGAAATAGCTGTACTAGTTCTTTATCCGTCAAAATAGTTCCGTTTTTATCCGGATATCTATAAACCCCAAACAAACTTTCCGCCGTGTCGGATTTATAGAGTGTCCTTCATTTTGTTTCATTTTTTGCCTACTACTTTTTTTGCAGCAGCTATAATGTGTCTGCTATCTAATCCGTAAGCCGCCAACATTTCCGCAGGCTTTCCACTTTGTCCGAATCGGTCGTCTACTGCTACATATTCCATCGGTGTCGGGAGTTCGCACGCTAATACCTGTGCAATGCTATCACCCAAACCGCCGGTTTTCATATGTTCCTCGGCTGTTACTACGGCGCGTGTCTTAGCTGCCGATGTTACGACCGCTTTTTTGTCCAATGGTTTAATGGTGTGGATATTTATTAATTCAACCGATAGGCCTTCTTGCAATAGTTGTGTGGTGGCTAATAGCGCTTCCCAGACTAAATGGCCGGTTGCAAAAATTGTTACATCGGAGCCTTCATGCATAATAATGGCTTTTCCTATTTCAAGAGGTTGGTTTGCCGGTGTGAAATTGGGTACCGGCGGACGCCCGTAACGCAAGTATACCGGGCCATTATAGGCGGCTATTGCTTGGGTAGCCGCCTTGGTTTGGTTGAAGTCGCAGGGATTGATGACGACCATGTGTGGTAGCATTTTCATCATTCCGATGTCTTCCAGTATTTGATGAGTTGCTCCGTCTTCGCCTACGGTGAGGCCGGCGTGCGAAGCGGCAATTTTGACATTCGTTCCCGAATAGGCTACCGATTGGCGGATCTGGTCATATACTCGTCCTGATGCAAATACGGCAAATGTGCCGGCAAATGATATTTTTCCGCTTAAGGCCATGCCGGCAGCAACATTAATCATGTTGGCTTCGGCAATACCGCACTGGAAGAACCGCTTTGGGAATGCCGTTGCGAATGCATCCATTTTAACGGATTCTTTTAGGTCGGCGCAAAGCGCTACGATATTAGGATTCGCATTGGCCGCTTCGAGCAATCCCGCGCCGAAGCCGGAACGAGTATCTTTATGCCCTGTATTTTTGTATTGTTCTATCATAGTATTGTTTTTGAAAGGTTGTTTTTTTCGTTAACAAAGTTAATCAAATATCTTATATGTTTATCTATTTTTTTAGTTATTCTTACGGGGTGTTATATTATTTCCGTAAAAAAGAACATAAATAATGGTGGCATATTTGTGGGATGGATGTCCTTGTAACGGTTGCCAGTAAATGGATGGCGATTATTAGTAGTGGGAAGGGATATAATCTCGCGTAAGTGTTATGCAACCAGATTACGTCTATTGGACGTTTCTGATTTCCGGTTGTCAAAGATTCCGACTTTCGGACATGAAAACGGGATTCGGCAGGTATGATATAGGTCGGAATCAAAAAAAAGCGAAAAAAAATAACTCGTTATAGAACCTAGTAATAAGTGATTTGTGGGAGGCTATCAATAAAAATAAAAAAAGTCATTAAACCTTTTGCCTACATGCACGTCTTATAACCGAAATAAGTTTTTCATAAGTTTTAGGTTATTAAGCAGAGGCAGGGAAAGTTCTTTTCCCTGTCTTTGCTTTTATGGTATAGCCACTCAATTTATTCATTTATCATTTCACGTATGTTGTCGGTATGGAACGAACGGAAAGTATTCCGGTCGTCGTAAATTAAAAATGCGCCTAATTCTGGGTGTGTGGTTAGAAATTGTTTGGTGCTGTCGAGTCCTATTACCATCATGGCGGTGGCGTATGCGTCGGCGGTCATGCAGTCAGATGCAATGATAGTGACGCTGAGCAGAGTGTGTGAGACAGGGTAGCCTGTGGCCGGATTAATGGTATGGGCGTATTTCGTGCCGTTCTCTTCGTAGTATCTTCGGTAGTTGCCGGATGTGGCTAACGCGTTATCGTTTAATTGCAGGATGGCTTGTAATGATTCTCCCGGGAGGATAGCGCCTTCAACCGGCTTGTCTATGCCGACACGCCACGGTTTGCCGTATCGGTTTCGGCCTTTGCTGCGTACCTCGCCGCCTATTTCGATGATGTAGTGCTGGATGTCCAATTGTTCTAAAAATGCCGCTACCGCATCGACTCCGAATCCTTTAGCAATGGCGTTGGCATTGAGTGTTACGCGGGGGTCGTCTTTAATGACTTTGTCGCCGTGCAGGCGGACGTGCTGCATTCCGCAGAACTGTTGCAGGCTGTCAATGACCGCCGGCGTTATGATTTCTCGATGTGTGAATCCAAAGCCCCAGGCGTTAAATAGCGGCGAGGCGGCGATGTCAAAGGCGCCATTGGTTGCGGTGTAGATTTCATGGCTGCGTGTAAAAACTGTGCGGAAGAAGGAGTCAATGGCGACCGGTTCGTTGCGGTTTATTTTGGAGATTACAGATTGATAGTTGTATACTGAAAGCGACTGGTCGATGTGCATTAGCGTTGCTTCGATGCCAGTTAGGAGGCTGTCGGGCGAGATGTTGCCGGGATGGCAGGTGATTTGATAGGAGGTGCCCATTGTGAATCCGTTGATGGTGATGTAGGATGGCTGTCGGCTGCAACTGCCGGCGATTATCCACAGGACTATAAGGTAGCAGGTACGTTTCATGTCGGGCGTTCGATTTTAATCAAAATCCAGTGTTATCCGCGAGGCGCTAATCTGTACTTCTGCGCCGCCGCCGCGGATCGTCCCGTCGATTCTGTCGGACTCGAACGAGCCGAAGAAATTGGTGATGGCGCGGCCGGTCTGTATTTTCTTTGCTTTAATGTCTAATCGGTATCCTTGTCGCTCGGGCAGTGAGAGGTGGGTATGCCCGTTGCCCCGTAGCCGGACGTAGTTTTCGACTGATTTCATCTGTACTTGCATAGTACCGCCCGATGTGCTGGCTTCTACGTTGCCCGATGCGTTATTGATTTTTACGCTGCCACCCGATGTGCCGGTGTTTAGTGTGCCGGCAATGTTGTCGGCGGAAATGCTGCCGCCGCTGGTTGTGGCGTCAATTTCCCCGTTCAGACGGTGCATGACGATACTGCCGCCGCTGGTTGTAGCAACGATGCTGCCGTTGAGGTTCGAGAGATTGAGGCTACCGCCCGAGGTGGCGAGGGATATGTTCCCCCTGCACTCGTCGGCGACGATATTACCGCCGCTGGTTTGCAAGTCAATATTGTCGCGGCTGTTCCGAACGTTGATGCGGCCGCCGGACGTGCGTCCTGTAATCGTGCCTGTGAGTTTGTCTATATTCAAGCTGCCGCCGCTGGTTTTAAAGTTGTGTTTGCCGTTTAAGTTGTCCAGCGTAATAGCGCCGCCGCTGGTTTCTAATTGCGTATCCGTTTTAGAACGGACGCGGATTTTGAACGAGATGGTTAAGTCGGTGTTCGACGACCATTTTGTTCCTTTTCGTTTGGCGACGGCCGATAGTTGTCCGTTCTTTTCCGTTACTTCCAGGGTATAGTGTTCGTCGAGGATCTTACGGATTTCGTCGTTTGACCTTTTTTTCCGGTGGTTGGGCGGTATGAATACTTCGACTGTCGCTTCGTCGGAAGCATCGCCGCTTACTTGCAGGAAGCCACCCGATGTGACGGCCTGTACGCTGCTTATTGATTGCGCGGGGAAACGATATGATATAAACGGTTTATCCCGGTCATCACGGGCCTGCATTGATGCGCCTATGCCTGCATAGCATAAAAGCGCTGATAGTAATAGTGTTTTTTTCATGTTGAGTTGTGTATTTGTTGAGTTGTATATTTGTTTGGATAGTAGGGGTTTCGTTCATTGTTCGTGGTTTAGATGATGCCGGTTGATTTGAGGAGGTATATGCCGGCGGTGAGGGTAAAGAGGGAGAAGAGGGATGTCAGCAGTACGATGTTGGCGGCAAGGTACTGGTCATTGTGCATTT
The DNA here is from genome assembly GCA_031278545.1 of Prevotellaceae bacterium. Classification (GTDB taxonomy): domain Bacteria; phylum Bacteroidota; class Bacteroidia; order Bacteroidales; family UBA932; genus JAIRKX01. The sequence goes on along the minus strand of JAITKF010000074.1, from coordinate 1,112 downwards.
TGGCGGCCATGATGTAGCTGGCGACGGCGGTGGGTACGGCGAACATGATCATCAGCACGAGGATGTCTTCACCGGTGAATCCTAATGGTTGTCGCCAGAGGTAGGCGACGGTGGTGAATATTGCCGGGCTGATGACGAGCTTAATGGTTGTTGCGATAGCTGCTTTTGGCCACCCTGTTCGCAGTTTTGAGCGGCTGATGGAGGCGCCGATAGCGAGTAGGGCTAAGGGGTTGGTGATGGCGGCGAGGGAGTCTATTGTGGCGGCGATGAAGTGTGTTTGCGGATGCGTAAAGAGGGGTATTTGCCAGATGGAAAATGGCGCGCCGGCAGCGATGCCAATGATTAGGGGGTTTTTGGCGATGTTCAACAGGGTGCGTCGGAAGGGGATAGGTTGCGGGTTTTTGCTGCGCGCTGAGAGGACGACGACTGCCAGGATGTTGTATAGCGGTATGGCAAATGCGGTGATGAGTGCGCCTTTGCCGCTGTGTCCAAGGATGTTTATGATAAGGAAGAGGCCGATGATTGCATAGTTTCCGCGGAAGCTGCCTTGTACGAATGCGCCGATGGTTGTTTTGTCTTTTATGTAGCGTTCGGCCAGCGCCCAGGTGAGGGAGAAGCCGACGATAGTGGCGCCTATGGCGTAGAGGATGAACGTCGGCGCGAATAGTTGCCGGATGTCCGACAGGGCTACGTCGCGGAAGAGTAGTAGCGGTAATGCGACGTTGAAGGCGATGGTGTTGAATACATCTACTACCGGTTGCGGGAGCAGTCCCCTGCGTTTGAGAAATACACCTAATGCAATAATCAGGAATATCGGGGCTACGCAGTTTATGCTGAAGAGAAAGGAGGTCATGATGTATGATGTGATGTATGAAGGATGATGTATGATTATGATGGTTTATCGTTCATACATCATCCTTCACACACCTCGTTTATAGCCGTTCGTCCACGTTCCACACGAAGGCGGAGAGACCCTGTTCTTCGGCGTGCTCATTGAGGTAGCGGAGGGCGTCGAGCAGCGCGGCCACTTCGCCGTCCTGCACCACCGCCAGCACGGTGCCGTTTTTCGACGGCCAGGCGTGCGTGCCGTAATGGGGTTCGCCGCGCTCGCT
>JAITKF010000044.1 GCA_031278545.1 Prevotellaceae bacterium | reverse complement strand
TGAAAGGACCGGCCATATTCCTGGCCTCCGAAGCATCCAACTTTGTAAACGGACATATCTTGTACGTAGATGGCGGTATTCTGGCATACATCGGAAAGCAACCTAAATAGCCGGATCCTCTAACAAATCAACAAGAGAGTGGCGTCGCAAACAGGCCGATCGCCACTCTCTTTGTATTCAACCCTCTCATCACAGTACTGACAGCGGCAGAATTTACATCTTCAATTCCTTTCTAAGCATTTCATGAATTTTCTGCCGGGGGTTCAGATATAAGTCTTATCGGATAGTCGGACAAAGGTAGCAGAAGAGAAAAAAATCCTCGAAACGCAACACGCGACATTCCCATGAATTAAAAGCGCTCTCAAGAAATTCAAACTCGGTAACGCCCCCCTTTTGAGTGTGATGTTTGAGTCCGTATTTTTCCGCCCATCCCCCAGCTCGTTTTACGATACTTAGTAACGTAGAAACCTTGTCCGAAATCTTTATGTTTTTCGCACTTCGACAGGTCAATAAGCAAGATAGCGGTATAGCTTCCGTGATATACTTTCATCGTAAATAGCCTCCATTTTGGCGGCATACGTCATAAATATCCGACAAAGCCTCAATTTATTATCCGTATGTAATGCCCACCAGTGATTACTTAAAAAACCGAAACCGCCATACCGTACCAAGTACCTGTATGCCTCCGGCATATCTATTTTAAACGCCGTTGCAAATTCCGGTATGATAAAACCGATATTTCGTATGTTTTCCCTTTCTCCGTCATGAAATCGACTGTATGAAAAATCTTTTCGGGAATTGCTTTCAGCGCCGCGCCACTCAGATTCTGCGGTTTGCCGGGGTCGATAAAACCGAACAGCGGGTTCGGATTCTGTCCCTGCGCCTCTTTCGTCTGCGCGTTTTTTACCGATACTGGCTGCGAGGCGCGCAGGCGACAGTTTCCGCCCAGAGCAGATGTAATGCGGGCTTTCGAGAGCTGCCCGTTTTTCCATTCGATGTCCACGGTAAATCCGCCACGCGCTTTCAGTCCGGTGATTTTACCGTCCGGCCATGCCGACGGTAATGCCGGCAACAGATGGATAAATCCGGCATAACTCTGGAGCAGCATTTCGGTTACGCCTGCCGTATAACCGAAATTCCCGTCTATCTGGAAAGGCGGATGAGCGTCGAAAAGATTGGCATACAGTCCGCCGCCGTTATATTTGATTTTGCCGAATCCGATAGGGCGGAAGAGTTTGCCGATGATACGGTGCGCATGGTCGCCGTCAAGCATACGCGCCCAGAGATTGATTTTCCATCCCATCGACCAACCGGTAGCCTCGTCGCCGCGCAGTTCGAGCGTACGCGCCACAGCTTGCATCAGTTCGGGGGTATTGTCGTAATTGATTTGGTTGCCTGGATGCAGACCGTAGAGATGCGATAAATGCCGGTGACGCGGCTCTACTTCGCCGAAATCCTGCTGCCATTCTTGCAACTGACCTTTGGAACCGATACGGTAAGGCAGTAATTGCGATATTTTTCCGTTCAATACGTTCCGGAAATCAGTATCTGTGTGCAGACGTTCGGCAGCCTCTGCCGTGCGCGCAAACAATTCGCGTATCATTGTCATGTCCATCGTGCAGCCCATACTTGCCGGAGCGCTTTTGCCTTCGGCGGTAAGGAATGCGTTTTCGGGGGAAGCGCTGACCGGCGTAACCAGAAAGCCTTCGCCGTTATCCGTCAACCAGTCGATATAAAATTCCGAAGCGCTTTTCATCAAAGGATAAGCTTCGTTTCGCAGAAAGTCTTCGTCGCCGCTGAAAAGATAGTGTTCCCATAAATGGCTACACAGCCATGGCGCTGCCATTGGCCAGTATGAGGCGACCACGCCGCCATCGTTCGGGAACGTTTCGCGCCAAATAGATACGTTGTGATGACATACCCATCCCCGTCTATGATACATCTTTTCCGCTGTTTTCCGACCGTTTACGGCTATCTCCTTCACCATTTGCAAAAATGGCTGATGACATTCGGACAGGTTGGTTTGTTCGGCCGGCCAGTAGTTCATTTCCGTGTTGATATTGATTGTGTATGCTCCGTTCCAGGGTGGAATAACCTTGTCGTTCCATATACCCTGCAAGTTCAACGGCTGACCGCCGGGACGCGAACCGCTTATCATCAGATAACGTCCATATTGAAACAGCAGAACTTCAAGACTGTTGTCGGCTTGAGTTGCATAATTGATGATACGTTTGTCGGTAGCAAGTGTTGAGGTGTCGGGATTGAGATTGAAAATCACCCTGTCGAACAGCGCGCGGTAATCGTCCAGATGTTTTTTCAGCAACTGTTCAAAATCGTTGGAGGCGGCCGACTGCAAGGTTTTATCGGCAATTTCGGCGGCATTTTTCCCTTCTTTCGAGGGGCTTTTGTCGAAGCCGTTGAAGCTTGTTGCCGACGAAAGGATAAACACAATCTCGTCTGTGCCGGAGATTCTTAATTCTTTGCCGTTGCTTTCCATTTTCGCGTTTGGGGCAAGGGCTTTGATGCGGGTTTCAAAAAACATGCCTTTTCCGTCTATTTCGTCGCCGTACAGGACTTGCTTGTCGAACTTACGGCTTCCGTCGGGATTGAACAGTTCGGGATGTCTGTCCTGAAATCCCCATTCTTCGAGTTGTTTCAACGAGCGCCGTTCGGCATATCCGGGCGCCTGTCCGCTCATTGAAAGCCATCCCTCGGATGAGGCTTTCTGCCGGGCAGTCGGATGTACGGATGAGAGCGAGGCGCTTACATCCAATCTGTTTTGCCCCTTACTGCGCAGGCGCATGACAATAACATCGTCAGGATGCGAGGCGAAAATTTCGCGCGTATATTCTGTTCCGTTCTGTCTGTAACTTACGCGTAGTATCGCGTTAGAAATGTCTAATTCACGTTTGTAGTCCGAAATTTCGCCTTCTATATTGTTTTTCAAATGCCAGTCGCCAAGGGGCTGGTAATTCTGATGAAGACGTCCGAGCCAGTTTTTCTGGAGAAAATCGTTAGCTTCCGGATATTTTTCTTCGCGCAACATTTGCACTACCTTACCCTCAGATTCGCCGATGTCTAATCCTTTCCAGGGAATGTCCGGCTCGCCGCTGTATAAAGTATTGTCATTGAGTTGCAAGTGTTCATCATCCGTCTTGCCGAACACCATAGCGCCCAGATGACCATTGCCGACAGGAAGCGCTTCTTCCCACCGGACTGCCGGTTGAGTGTATCGAAGAATCAACGGCAATGTTTTTTCTCCACGTCCGCAACCGGAAAAAGTCAGCAATAAAACGCAGTTATACAGTAAAAAATTCTTTGTTTTCATTATTCCCGAAATTTTATTTCTATTAATGTAATTTTATTTAATATTTAAATGGTCAAAAACCAATGCAAAGGTAACATAATTTTGATGAACACATAAATCAAATAAAATTTTTCCATTATCTTTTAATTTCCCAAACCGTTCCGTCTTTTGTATCTTTGACTGCTATTCCAATGCTGTTCAGTTCGTCCCGGATTTTATCCGAAGTAGCAAAATCTTTGTTCGCTTTTGCCTTTTGCCGGAGGTCGAGAACAAATTTGATGAGATTATCCGTTAATCCGGCGTCTGATTTTTCTTCTTTTTTCAGTCCTAAAATATCGAACAACACAGAGTTATACAGTTTCGTAAGCGATTCGATATCTTCTTTTGTCAGACTTTCTTTTCCTTCGTTGACAGAGTTTATTATGCGCACGCCGTCGAAAAGTATGGAAATAGCAATCGGGCTGTTTAAGTCGTCGTTAAACGCTGCAAAACAGTCTTTTTCCAACGAACTGACCTCAAAGCTTGAGGTCTCCGAAGGTTTAAGGGCGTTCAAAGTATCGTATGCTTTCAACAGCCGGTTCAGACCTTTTTCGGCGGCTTGTAAGGCTGCATTCGAGAAATCGAGAGTACTTCTATAATGCGCCTGAAGGATGAAGAAACGTATTGACATTGGGGTATATGACTGTTCCAGCAATTTATGGCTGCCATTAAAAAATTCTTCGAGCATGATGGAGTTTCCTAACGATTTCCCCATTTTTTGCCCGTTCACGGTAATCATATTGTTGTGCATCCAGTATTGACAGGGCGGAGCGCCGTTAGCGATCTGCGACTGAGCGATTTCCGATTCATGGTGAGGGAAGAGCAAGTCCATACCACCGCCATGAATATCGAATTTTTCGCCGAGATATTTCCGTCCCATAGCCGAACATTCGAGATGCCAACCCGGGAAACCATCGCTCCATGGCGATTTCCAACGCATAATATGTTCGGGTTGCGCTTTTTTCCACAAAGCAAAATCGACGCTGTTCCGTTTTTCTTCTTGTCCTTCGAGATTGTCCCGCGTAGTCGATAAAAGATCTTCGATTACCCGTCCCGACAGTTGCCCGTAACGATATTGTTGATTGTACTTTACGACGTCGAAATACACTGAGCCGTTGACTGCGTATGCATATCCTGCGTCGAGAATCTGCTGTACCATATCGATTTGCTCAATGATATGCCCCGAAGCGTTCGGTTCGATACTTGGACGGCTGACATTCAACAAATCCATCATATCATGATAACGGTCGGTATAATATTTGGCGACCTCCATTGGTTCGAGTTGTTCCAGTCGGGCTTTTTTCAGCAATTTATCATCGCCGTCGTCGGAATCGTTTTCGAGATGCCCTACGTCTGTAATATTCCGGACATACCGAACTTTATATCCCGAAAATTTAAGATACCGGAACAATAAATCAAAGGTAATAGCCGAACGGGCATGCCCCAGATGCGGGTCGCCGTAAACCGTCGGACCGCAAACATACAAACCGACATTCGGCGAATGTAAGGGAAGAAACTGTTCCTTTTCCCTTGAAAGACTATTGTATAAATATAATTCACCCATTTGTAATTAATTTCTAAAACACGGAGCAAAGATAGACATAAATCTCGAATCATCCCGTAAATTCAAATAAAAGCAGTATTTTTGCAAATTATTTTATAGGAAAATTATGACGTCAAAAGAAATAAGGGCAACCTTTTTGAATTTTTTTAAAAGCAAAGGACATGAGATAGTTCCTTCTGCGCCAATGGTAGTGAAGAACGACCCTACACTGATGTTTACAAATGCCGGAATGAATCAGTTTAAAGACATTTTTTTAGGCAACGAAGCCGGAAAAGCCGACAGAATCGTCGATACTCAAAAATGCCTTAGAGTTTCGGGCAAACATAACGACCTCGAAGAAGTCGGTCACGACACTTATCATCATACTATGTTCGAAATGCTTGGAAACTGGTCGTTCGGCGATTATTTCAAGAAAGAAGCGATAGATTGGGCTTGGGAACTGCTCCACAAAGTGTATGGCATTCCGGCGGACAGGTTGTATGCGACGGTTTTCGAAGGCTCCGAAAAGGATAATACCGAAAAAGATAAGGATGCCCTCGACTTGTGGAAACAGTATCTCCCCGAAAATAGAATCTTGTTGGGAAATAAAAAAGACAATTTTTGGGAAATGGGCGATACCGGACCTTGCGGACCTTGTAGCGAGATTCATATCGACTTGCGTCCCGAAGCCGAACGCGCCGTAATTTCCGGCGAATCGCTTGTCAACAAAGACAATCCCCTGGTGGTAGAGATATGGAATCTGGTGTTTATGCAGTTTAACCGCAAAGCCGACGGCAGTCTGGAGTTGCTTCCCGCAAAACATGTCGATACGGGAATGGGATTCGAACGTTTGTGTATGGCATTACAAGGCGTTACAAGCAACTACGACACTGATGTTTTTCAGCCGATAATCGCGAAAATCGCCGGATTGTCGGGCAAAAAATACGGCGACGACAAAGATGCGGATATTGCAATGCGCGTAGTCGCCGACCATTTGAGAGCCATCGCTTTTTCGATTGCCGACGGTCAGTTGCCTTCTAATGTGAAAGCCGGATACGTCATCCGCCGGATATTGCGAAGGGCTGTGCGTTACGGATATACCTTTCTCGGTTTCGATAAACCGTTTATCTGCGGATTGGTCGGGACTCTGGTGGGCGAAATGGGCGAAACATTTCCCGAATTAATCAAACAACAACAACTGATTGAGAAGGTTATTCACGAAGAAGAACTGTCGTTTCTGCGTACTCTCGAAATAGGAATCAACATGCTCGACAAATTGATTCGCGAAAGTAAAAAGCAGGGCAAAAAACAAATAAACGGTACGGATATATTCACATTATACGACACTTACGGGTTTCCGCTCGACCTCACTGAGTTGATTCTCAAAGAACATGGGCTGCAAGCCGACAAAGAAGGATTCGATTCGGAGATGCAGAAGCAAAAAGAACGCGCACGCAATGCCGCTGCTATCGAAGTCGATGATTGGATTGTACTTAAAGAAGGTGAGACGGAATTTGTCGGATATGACCATACTTCGGTCAAGACCGAAATACTCCGATATCGCAAAGTGAAACAAAAAGATAAGGATTTTTATCAGATTGTTCTCAGCACGACGCCTTTCTATGCCGAAATGGGCGGTCAGGTCGGCGATAGCGGTTTGCTGGAATCGGAATCGGAATCGGAATCGATAGAGATATTTGATACTAAGAAAGAAAACAATCTTTCGGTGCATCTTGCACAACGATTGCCCGCCAATCTCTCCGGAACGTTTGCGGCGTCTGTAAATATCGAAAAACGAACGGCTACGGAATGTAATCACTCTGCTACTCATTTGCTTCATTACGCATTACGAAAAGTTCTGGGAACTCATGTCGAACAAAAAGGCTCGTTTGTATCGCCGGAAACGCTGAGGTTTGATTTCTCGCATTTCCAAAAAGTTAGTTATGACGAACTTAGGGAAGTCGAGAAATTGGTGACAAAAGCGATACGCGACAATATCCCTCTGGATGAATACCGGAATATCTCTATCGACGAAGCAAAGTCTATGGGCGCAATGGCTTTGTTCGGAGAGAAATACGGCGACAGGGTACGGGTAATTCAATTCGGCGATTCGGTAGAGCTTTGCGGCGGAACTCATATTCAACAAACCGGAAATATCGGAGCGTTCAGAATTGTGAACGAGGGTTCTATCGCCGCGGGAATACGTCGCATCGAAGCCGTTACAGCCGAACGGTGCGAGAAATTTCTTTACATGCAACAGGATTTGCTGTATAGTATCCGCGAAATGTTCAACAATACGCCCAACCTGAAACAGGCTCTGCAAAAATTCTTTGCCGAAAATCAGGAGTTGAAGAAAACGGTCGAAGAATTTAAGAAAGAGAGACTTGTGCTCGTAAAAAAAGAATTGACAAAGCAGGTGAAGGAAATCAATGGCATCAATACTTTGGTTGTCAGGGAACGTTATTTTCCCGATGTTGTCAGGGAAATCGCGCTCCAATTGAGAGGCGAATTTACAGACAAGTTCCTGTTCGTCGCCAGTTCTGATGTGGACAACCGTCCCTCGCTCACGCTCATGCTTAGCGACGACCT
>JAITKF010000053.1 GCA_031278545.1 Prevotellaceae bacterium | reverse complement strand
GTGCTGACGGTTACCAAACAGTAATGAACACCGTTCTTAGTTTTTACTGCAAAAAGAGACCGCTTCTCGGAAGCCGGTCTCTTTTTTTTTACGAGAAGCCGACCGGCAACGCCAGTTGGCCCCTCGTCGTGGACGGGAACAAAACTACACTGTGTAGTTGGCTCCTCGTCGTGGACGGGAACAAAACTACATCGTGTAGTTGGCTCCTCGTCGTGGACGGGAACAAAACTACACAGTGTAGTTGGCCCCTCGTCGTGGACGGGAACAAAACTACACAGTGTAGTTGGCCCCTCGTCCTCATCGAGGACGAAGCTGGAGGGGGATAATCGTGTTCCTGCCGGTATTTCGTTTCTAACGGGGCGTTTTACGTTTCACGCCTTCATAGAGCGTCGCAATTCCCCACGACAGGCGCAGGCTTTGGACGTCTGTAAAGCCGGCTTGCTGCAAATGCGTTACAAACGCATCGCCGGTGGGAAAGGCGTCGGTCGACGCGGGCAGGTAACGGTATGCCGACCGGTGTTTGGAGAACAGTCGTCCAACGACCGGCAGCATGTGATGAAAATAGAACCGGTACGCTTGTTTGATGGGAAAGGCGGCCGGCGTCGAAAATTCGAGGATGGCTACGATGCCGGCGGGTTTCAGCACGCGGTGCATTTCCTGTAAACCGGCGGCAAGGCGGTTGATGTTGCGTACGCCAAAGGCGACGGTTACGGCGTCGAACGAGTTGTCGGGGAAAGGCATCGCTTCGGCGGAGGCTGGTAGCCACGTAATGCGTTCCTTTTGGGGGCTGGGGCGTTTTGTGGGTTTCTTTTTAGGGGGCTGTGTTTTTCGTTTCGCAATATCGAGCATCCCTTCGGAAATGTCAATGCCGGTTATTTTGGCGGTGGTCTGGCGGTGGAGGGCAATGGCTAAATCGCCGGTGCCGGTGGCTACGTCTAAGATGGCGGCGGGATGTCGCCGGGCGATGCGGCGCGCGAGGGTTTGCCGCCAGCATTTATCAATATTCAGTGAGAGGAGGTGGTTGAGGAAGTCGTAGTGTGGCGCAATGTCGTCGAACATGGCGGCGATGCGTCCGGGGCTTTTGTCGAGGGGATAGCTCATGCGTTTGTGGCGCCGGAGGGGGGGGCGCGTTGTTATTGCAAGTGTTTTTCCAGCACGTTGTCGTATATTTCTTTCATGTCGTTGACAAAGCCGAACGAGGCGTCGTCGATGCGTAGTTCGCCTTTTGTGACGTGTCCCAGGGTGGTCACCGGCACGTGGCGTCGGCAGATGTAGTCGACGAAGAGGGCTTCTTTTTCTGGTGTTACCGATACGATGATGCGGCTTTGTGATTCGCCGAAGAGGAAGGCGTCTTCGCGGATTTCCGCATCGGTTGTGATGTCGAATCCCAGTCCATTGGGCATGGCCGATTCGAGCAGGGCGATGAACAGTCCGCCGTCGGATACGTCGTGCGCGCTGGCTACCAGATTTTGGCGGATGGCGCCGAGGAGGGCTTTTTGGATCGACAGTTCTTCGTCGATGTCGAAATAGGGCGCCGGTGCGGCTTTGATGCCGTGGTAGGTGTAGAGGTATTCCGAGGAGGCGATGTCGTTGTGTGAATGTCCGAGGAGGTAGATCATGTCGCCTTTTTGCCGGAAGGCGAGCGATGTGTGGTGTGATTTGTCGCTCAGGACGCCTAACATGCCGATGACCGGCGTGGGGAATACGGCTTCGGTTTTTCCTTTTAGTTCGTATTGGTTGTAGAAGCTTACGTTGCCGCCGGTAACGGGTGTGCCGAATTTTTCGCAGGCGTGTCCCATGCCTTTGATGGCTTGTACGAATTGCCAGTATACTTCGGGGTTGTAGGGGTTGCCGAAGTTCAGGCAATTGGTGATGGCGCATGGTTCGGCGCCGGTGCATACGACGTTGCGGGCGGCTTCGGCTACGGCAATCATGGCGCCTGTTTCGGGGTCGGCTTTTACGTAGCGGCTGTTACAGTCGGTGGTTAGCGCCAGCGCGCGGCCGGAGCCTTTAATGTTGATTACTGCTGCATCCGACGGGCAATTGGCGCTCATGTTTACCGTGCGTACCATTGAGTCGTATTGTTCATATACCCATCGTTTGCTGGCGATATTGGGGTTTGCGACCAGTGTCAGCGCTACTTTCCGCAGGTCGGATGGTTGTGGTACGCGGGCGATGTCGAACGATTGCCATTCTTTAAAGTAGGCCGGTTCGCGGTATTCACGCTCGTATACCGGTGCGCCGCCGCCCAGTACAAGCGATGCTGCCGGTACGTCGGCTACCGGCGCGTCTTGATGGTAGAATAGCAGGCGGTCTTCGTCGATGACCTCGCCGATAATCTGGCAGGCTAAATCCCATTTGGAAAAGATGGATTCGACGGTTTGTTCTTTTCCTTTTTCGACTACTACCAGCATGCGTTCTTGTGATTCGGAGAGTAGGATTTCCCATGCGGCCATGTGGGTTTGCCGCAGGGGTACTTTGTCTAAGTTGATGCGCATGCCGCAGCTGCCGCGCGCGCTCATTTCGGAGGTGGAGCAGATGATGCCTGCCGCGCCCATGTCTTGCATGCCTATTACTGCGCCGCTTTGGATGAGTTCCAGGGAGGCTTCGAGTAATAGTTTTTCCATGAACGGGTCGCCTACTTGAATGGATGGGATGTCATTGGCGGAGTCTTCCGTGATATTGGCTGATGCAAATGTGGCTCCGTGAATACCGTCTTTTCCTGTTGCCGACCCGACGATGTAGACCGGGTTCCCCGTTCCTTTGGCTGTGGCCGAGATGGTTTCTCCTTTGCGTACCAGCCCGACCGACATGGCGTTGACCAGCGGGTTCATTTTGTAACAGTCGTCGAAGGATACTTCGCCGCCAACTACCGGTACGCCGAAGCAGTTACCGTAATGGCTGATGCCTTTCACGACGCCTTTGACTAACCATTTTGTCCGTTCGTCGTTCGGGTTGCCGAAGCGCAGGGAGTTGAGTTGGGCGATAGGGCGTGCGCCCATCGTGAATATGTCGCGGTTGATGCCGCCTACGCCGGTAGCGGCGCCCTGCACCGGTTCTACGGCGCTCGGGTGATTGTGCGATTCAATTTTGAAGGCGCAGGCCCATCCTCCGCCTACCTCGACCAGGCCGGCGTTTTCTTCTCCTGCTTCCGCCAGTATATGTTTCCCTTTTTTCGGCAGTGTTTTTAGCCACTTGATAGAGTTTTTATACGATGCATGTTCGCTCCACATAGCCGAGTAGATGCTCAACTCTGTAAAGTTTGGCGTCCGTCCGAGCAGTGTTATGATTTGGTCTACTTCTTCGGGAAGCAGGCCGATTTCTTTGGCTGTGTCATAAAGTTCCATTTTATTCATAATGTGTAATTCTTAACTTCTCATTATCGTTTGTTCCCTGTCGGGGCCTACGGAAATAATTTTGACGGGGACGCCGGTTTCTTCTTCAATGAAGCGTACATAGTTCATTAATTCAACCGGTAGTTCTCCTTCTTTACGGATATTGGCAATCGGGCGGTTCCATCCTTTGAATGTTTTGTATACCGGTTCTATCGGTTTGTCGATTTCAAAGGGAAGCTGGCGGGTTACCTGCCCTTGTATGTGGTAGGCGACGGCTACCTGAATGGATTCGAAGCTGTCAAGTACATCGGCTTTGGTCATAATCAGGTGTGTCACGCCGCTGATAAGTACGGCGTATTTCAAGGCTACCATATCGAGCCAGCCGGTACGACGCGGGCGTCCGGTGGTGGCGCCAAATTCGCGCCCGGTGTGCCGGATGCGTTCGCCGGTTTCGTTTGCCAGTTCCGTAGGAAACGGACCGCTGCCGACGCGTGTACAGTAGGCTTTGAAAATCCCATATACGTCGCCGATTTTACCCGGCGCTATGCCCAATCCGGTGCAGGCGCCGGCACATACGGTGTTCGACGAAGTAACATACGGGTAGGAGCCGAAATCTATGTCGAGTAATGAACCTTGCGCGCCTTCGGCCAGTATTTTCTGCGATTCGGAGAGGTATTTGTTGAGGACCCATTCGCTTTCGATAAGCGGAAATGTCCGCAAGACGTCAATGCACGTCAGCCATTGTTGTTCGTAGTCGTCGATGGGGCAGGTATAATCGAACTGTTTCAGGTAGTCGATATGTTTTTGTTTGAGCGTTTCGTAGCGGTCGCGGAAAGCCGGCGACAGGATGTCGCCCACACGCAGTCCGTGGCGGATGATTTTGTCCATGTAGGCCGGCCCGATACCTTTTAATGTAGAGCCGATTTTGGTCTCTCCTTTGGCTGCTTCGGAAGCCGCGTCGATAATCCGGTGTGTCGGGAGTATCAGGTGGGCGCGTTTGGCTATCAACAGCCGTTGTTCGACTGGTACGCCAAGTTGCTTCAGTCCGTTGATTTCTTCCATCAGAATGACCGGGTCAATCACTACGCCGCTACCGATGATATTTGTTACATTATTGTGAAAAATGCCTGATGGGATTGTGTGCAGTACGAACTTTTTGTTGTCAAACTCGAGTGAATGGCCGGCATTAGGCCCTCCTTGAAACCGTGCAATAACCGAATAGGCGGGGGTGAGGACGTCGACTATTTTTCCTTTCCCTTCATCGCCCCATTGCAAGCCAAGAACTACATTTACTTTCATTATTTACGTTGCGTTGAATTTTAGTATTGGATGTCAGATTACGGGTGCTTGTATCATGTGCAAATGTACGGATTTTGTTTCAACCGGCAAAATGTAGTTATGAACAGGATGGCTGCAGGTCGCCGGTATCCCTAAGCTAAAGCGTACGGTTAATAAAGTGTAACCTTGCGGCGGTCGGTATGCAGGTAAGTTTAGTAATTACAAGAATCATTGGTAGGGCAACATCCGGCATCGAATGTCCGAAAAAAACACTACCTTTGGCGCGGTAATATAATAGTAAGTAAATATTTAAAATTCTCTGTATGGAACGTCGAAATTTTCTTAAATCACTTGCATTAGGTGGTGTAGCCGGTGCATTACCTTGGAAACCGAATGCGCTTTTTGGGGCGTCGACGCTTGCTCCGGCTACGACTGATTTGGTGGCGGTCATGGGCGGCGAGCCGGAAGCGATGTATGCAAAAGCGATTGCGGCTATGGGCGGCATGAGTAAGTATGTCAAAAAAGGGCAGCGGGTGGTGGTTAAGCCGAATATCGGCTGGGATAAGAAGCCGGAACTGGCGGCCAATACCAACCCGTCGTTGGTGGCGGCTATCGTGAAGGACTGTCTGGCGGCGGGTGCGGCGGAAGTCGGGGTGTTCGACCATACGTGCGATACGTGGCTGAAGTGCTATAAAAATAGCGGTATCGAAGATGCGGTGAAGGAGTCCGGCGGCAAGATGCTGTTTGCTCACGAGGAGCGTTACTACCGCGAGGTTGCTATTCCCAACGGGAAACGACTGAAAAAGGCAAAGGTGCACGAGGCCATCCTCGATTACGATGTGTGGATTAATGTGCCGGTGTTGAAGAATCACAACGGCGCTAAGATGAGTATTTCGATGAAAAATACGATGGGTATTGTGTGGGATCGCGGCTACTGGCATGCGAACGACCTGCAACAGTGTATTGCCGATTTTGCCACGTTCCGTAAGAAACCGGCGTTGAATATTGTCGATGCTTACCGCGTGATGACGAAAAATGGCCCGCAGGGACGTAGCGTCAGCGATGTACAGTTGGCCAAAGCGCTCTTCGTGGCGGTCGATACCGTGGCGGTCGATACGGCAGCCCTCAAATTCTTCCACCAGTACAATAGTAAAATGACGCTGGAAGAAGCCAGCCATATTAAGCTGGGAGAGCAACTGAAAGCCGGTACGACCGACATCGATAAACTGACTATCCAACGAATCAGGATATGATTCAACTAAACGAATCGACCACCATGAGGTGTCTACGTTACTTCCGCATGCTCTTTGCTGCGTTATTTCTGGCTGTTATTACGCTGGTCTTCGTTGATATTAGCGGGACGACGAGCGACTGGTTGCAGCCGGTTGTCCGGTGGCAGTTTGCGCCGGCGTTGCTGGGCGCAGCTACCGGCAGTCTGGGGGTTCTGTTGTTCCTATTGCTGTTGACGGTGGCGTTCGGGCGCGTGTATTGCTCGTTCCTTTGTCCTGCGGGCATTTTTCAAGATGTAGTAACGACGATAGCCAACCTGTTTAAAAGTAAGCGCGCGCGGCGTTATACGTATACACCGCCACGACGGTGGCTACGCTACGGGATTCTGGTCGCGACGGCGGTCGTCCTGCTGTCGGGCGAGGCGGCGTTGCTGCTGTGGCTCGACCCCTATGGCAACTACGGGCGCATGGCCGAGAATATATTTCGCGCAGGCGTTACGGGGCTGAATAATGTAGGCGCGGCGGCATTCCCCGACACGTTTTACAGGATAGGTTATAAAACATTTACGTATGGCAGTATCGGGGCAGGGGCGCTCTTTTTCGTTGTACTGACAGCCCTGAGCGCATGGCGCGGACGGCTGTATTGTAATACGATTTGCCCGGTCGGTTCGTTGCTGGGGCTGATTTCAAAATACGCGCTTTTCCATATCGGCATCAACAAGGTGGCCTGCACGCATTGCCGGATGTGCGAGCTGTCGTGCAAAGCGCAATGCGTAAACGGCAGGACGGAACAACTCGATACGTCGCGGTGCGTACAATGCTACACCTGCACGACGGTCTGCCGGACAAACGCCATTGGCATCCGGTTCCGTTATGCCCGGAAAGAACGTCGCGCATCGCCGCCCGACCCGTCGCGCCGGCGGATTTTTCTGGCGTCGGCGGGAATACTGGGCGCAGCGGCGGTCGCGCGGGCGTTGTGGCCGTACCCGCATTTACAATGGCCGGCCAAAAAACCGAAAGCGATCGCCCCTCCCGGCGCGCAGAGCGTCGCCCATTTGAAGCAGCATTGCACGGGCTGCCATGCCTGTATCGCCCAATGCCCGTCGAAGGTCATCCGTCCGGCGTTAGGCGAATACGGACCGGACGGTATTATGATGCCGGTGATGGACTACCGGAACGCCTTTTGTAACTACGCCTGCACGGAATGCTCCCACATCTGCCCCAACGGCGCGCTGCTGCCCCTGACGGAAGACGAAAAGAAAACGACACAAATCGGCAAAGCGCAATTCCGGGCGGAAAACTGCATCGTACTGCTCGATGAGACCGACTGCGGCGCTTGCGACGAACACTGCCCAACGAAAGCCGTACACATGGTCGACTTCCGCGACGGACTGCTGATCCCCGAAGTCGATACGACGCTATGCATCGGCTGCGGCGGATGCGAATACATCTGTCCGGGGCGTCCGGGCAAAGCCATTGTCGTGCAGGCAAACCCCGAGCACCTCACCGCCCAACTACCCCCAGAAGAAACACAAGAATCTATCGAAGTAGATTTCGGATTTTAATTCTCTTTACATACCCCCATTCATTTTATGAAACCATTATACCCCCTCACATTTAAGCCGCAGCCGAAATCAAGAATCTGGGGCGGACACAAACTACGCACCTTGTTCGATAAACCGTTTTCGGCCGCAGAGAAAATCGGCGAAAGCTGGGAACTGTCGGCCGTACAGCGCAACCTGTCGATCGTGGCAAACGGGTTTCTCAAAGGAAACACCATCGAAGAACTGATTGAAGTATACCTGGGCGAACTGGTCGGCGACCGGATCTATGAGCGCTACGGAGTAGAATTCCCCATTCTCGTTAAGCTGATAGATGCAGCGGAAACACTGTCCGTACAGGTGCACCCCGACGATGCAACGGCGCTCGAACGGCATAATGCCTACGGTAAAACCGAAATGTGGTACGTCCTGCAAGCCGACAAAGGCGCAGGACTATACGTCGGATTCAACCGCCACCTGTCGCCGGCGGAACTCTACGAACGGGTACAACGGAACACCCTTACCGACGCCTTAAACTTCGTCGCCGTACAACCCGGCGACATGTTCTTCATCGCCCCCGGCACAATCCACGCCATCGGACAGGGGATTGTGCTGGCCGAAATCCAACAGACCTCCGACATCACCTACCGCGTATACGACTGGGGACGCGAGCATAATCCGGCGACCGCCCGCGACATGCACCTCGACCTGGCCATCGACGTCATTGACTACTCCAAAAAAACGACCGCAAAAACGCCATACCACCTGCGCCCAAACACACCGGTACCGTTAGCCCGGTCGTCCTGTTTCATCACCGACCTGCTGGAGCTCGACCGTCCGATGGCGCGGAATCTGGCCGACAACGACTCATTTATCATATACGTATGCCTCGACGGATGCGCCACCCTCCGGTACGCCTCCGGAAACCATATCCTCCCAAAAGGCCAAACAATTTTAGTCCCTGCCGCTATTGCCGACATCAACATCATCCCCGAACCCGCCGTACGCCTGCTGGAAACATATCTTTAGCTATAAGAAATAAAGCCTGAAACGCAAAAGGGACACCCTGCACAACCATTTTTGTAATACAATCCCCAGCGCCCCTCAACCTGCCGCCGCGTAATTTAACCTCCAATTACACAAGCGACGGACCGCAGGGGCGCTTCTGCGCCTTAAGGCACGCCTGTACGATAGACACTGTTCATTTCCTTCCTGCAGACGTGCAGCGGCAAAATGGACAATATCAATGGACATACAAAGAAGCGAACGGGTGTTTACTCCTGATGAAGATAGTGTGTATGCAATGTATCGAGAGCTACCGGGTATAGATATTGACGCCCCGACGGGCCAGCCTGGCCCCCTGTCACCATTCATCTTCCGGCGGCAGGATAAGCGATTTCCGGCTAATCGTATACGCGCCGAAAATACCCACGGCGCCGCCGCTCAGGTTGGTCGGCACATTCGCCGGCGGGCCGGCAAACAATGGATTGCCGCCGCTTATCTCCTGCCGCGCGGTGCGGATAAACTCAAAGTAATCGACGGAAAGCGTATTCAATTCCAGCGTCAACGAATCGCGCGGATGCACACGGAACGGCTCGTCGCCATCCCACCACATCTCTTCGCGGATTGAATAATTAGTCGCCGGAAAGTGAATGTATTGCCCTTCGGCTACATATTCGCCGAAGAAATTAAGAAAATAACGCTGCACCTTGTTACTGTATAACGTATCATTAACGTACAGGTGCGCGCCGAAATAATTGGGGCCGGGCAAATCCTGAAAGTGCATGACGACCATCCACGGCGGCTTCGTCGTGCCGAGCCGGACGGGGGACAGCGTAATGCTATCCAACCGGTGTAATGCCGGCATGACGACGTCGGCCGAATAATGCTCCGGAACGCCGTCGTCGTCGAAATCGACCCACACGTCGAGCACGTACCTCTCACCGGGAACGCCGAAGAACGACGAGTCGGTTACATACTCTCCCTCGCCGGCAGCGCGCAGGCGCACGCCGTTGATTTGCACTTCGGCCGACGAATAGCTGCGGGGTTGCTCCGTCCCAAAATACGGCGTCGTACTACTGATTTTGATGCTATGAGCGGCCGTATCGGTCGTCACATAGCCGGTGATGACCAATCGCGGCGTCACGTAATCGGTCGACAGTTCCATCCGTTCTATACAAGCGGTGCACAAAAGTATCCCTGCCCCAAACAGCATCCCCGCCCCGAACAGCATTCTCTTTTTCATCTCAAAACACTTCATTAGTTAAACGACACATTATAGGTTACCGACGGCACGACGCCGAATAAATACGTCATCCGTGCATACTGGCTGATGCCGTCGTCTTCGGTACGGAACGAAATAGTCCACGGATTTTTACGTCCGTATAAATTATATATAGAAACATTTAGCTCATGCCTCCATTTCTTCGTTGACGCCATCCTGCCCAACTGGATGGTCAGCGACGCATCCATCCGGTGATAATCGGGAAAACGGTACGTATTGCGTTGTGTGTATACAGGGATACGGTCATTGCCGAATTGAAAAAAAGCTTCCGGGAACGTAACCGGTTGGCCGGTGGCATAAATCCAGTTCAACGACGCCGACAGGCGTTTCGATATATCGAAAGACAGCACCACATTGATATTATGCGGGCGGTCGAATGGCGACGAATACGCCCGTCCGCCATTGATTTCGGGAATGGTGCGGAAGGCGCGCGACCAAGTATAACTCAACCATCCGGTAAAACGGCTGTCGTTTTTTCGCACCATCAGTTCCAGCCCGTAATTCCGTCCGCTACCCGTGCGGATTTCCGTCTCGACCACGTCATTCATCAACACCTCGGGATGGTCTTTGAAGTCGATGACATTCGTCAGCCATTTATAATAGACCTCTACGGATGTTTCCAGCGCATTGTCGAAAAAGTTAGCAAATACGCCGGTTGCCGCTTGTTGCGCCACCTCCGGTTTAATGCTTAAATTCGAGGGAACCCAAATATCCAACGGCGAACCGGCCGTAGACATCGTCAGTAAATGCAGAAATTGTAACGTGTGCGCATACGAGGCCTTGACCGACCATGCCTCGTTGAACGCCCATACAAGCCCTGCACGCGGTTCTATCCCGCAGTAATGATTGTAGAACCGTCCGGCGGCTATCGCCAGCGTGTCGCCGCGCGCTACTTGATATTGCCCGGTTACGCGGTAATCTGTCGTCGGGCCGATATTGTCAAAGCGTGTAACGCGCAACCCGTACTTTGCCGTTAGCCGCCCAATGCTATGCTGGTTCGTAAAGTACAACGCATTTTCCCATGCCTGTTTTTTGGCCAGATGAATGGGATATTCATTCCCGTCGGGCAATAAGCCAGCGCCGTCGCCGGGGGCAAAACGATGGTAAGTCGTGTTGTATCCAAAGCGGAACGAATGATTATCGTCAAGCAAATACGTAAAATCGGCGCGCAGGGTATTGTCATTAATATCCGAATCCCACACGCCGGTCAGCGACGGGGTCGTGGCTTCCATATTGTAATCGTAATGGCTGCCGATTAATTCGATGTGCGAGAAGAACGAGGACGAGAATAGATGCTTCCATCGTAGCGTATATGCCGTATTGCTGAAGTTCATGCCCATATCGCCGTTTTTAAACACATCGCGCCCGTAGTAACCCGTAGCCGAGAGTTCGTTTCTATCATCGAGGCGCGCTTGTATTTTAGCGTTCAGGTCGTAGAAATGAATGTCGACCCGCCGCAAGTATTCTTCGCCGGCCAACGGCAGGAAAATATCGGCATACGTGCGGCGTCCGGCCAACAGGAATGTATAACGCTCATCGACAATCGGGCCTTGCAGCAACAGCCGGCTTGCGATGAGCCCGATGCCTGCCGACCCCGAAAACACCGGCCGTCCGTTGCGCGACGTAACTTCGAGCAACGACGACAGCCGTCCGCCGTACTTCGCAGGAATATCGCCCTTATACAACGTAATATCGTCAATCGCATCATTATTGAACACCGAAAAGAAGCCCATCAGGTGCGAGGCATTATACATCGTCGCGTTCTCAAAAAGAATTAAATTCTGATCGGGGCTGCCGCCGCGTACGCTGAACCCCGACGTCCCTTCGCTGGCCGCCTGTACGCCGGGTAGTAACTGAATCACCTTAATAATATCGACCTCGCCCATCAATGCCGGAATCTGCCGGATTTGCCGGCTGTCTAACTTTTCAAACCCCATCTCAGGACGTATGACATTCGTATTCGGACGCTCGGCAGAGATGTGCACTTCCGCCAGAGAGATGCCGGCTTCACGAAGATGAAAATGAATGACCGTATCGCGCCGTAAGGCAATAGTTGTATCCAGCGTATTATACCCGATATATGAAACCGACAGGGTCTGGTTGCCGGGCGGCAGTCGGAGCGTATAGCTCCCGTCCGACTTACTTTCGACGCCGGCGCGAGTCTTTTTCAGAACAACCACAGCGCCGGCCAGCGGGTTTTTATCGTCTGAAACCGTACCACTTATTGTAAATTCCCTTTGTGCGACAGCCGGAATTGGTACAAGTAAAAAAGAAAAGAATATGTACTTAAAAACAGTCATCGTTATAAAACAAAAAAGGAGAACACAAGGTTCTCCTTCTTGTTTGTCACCCTAATGCTTACTTAACATTTGCATTGAGTTCAGCGCCTGCTTTAAATTTTACCACTTTGCGAGCGGGAATTTTAATGTCCGCACCGGTGCGGGGGTTGCGCCCCTTACGGGCAGCGCGTTTGGTTACAGAAAACGAACCAAAACCCACTAACGCAATACGATCGCCTTTTTTTAAGGTGGCGGAAGTTACGCCAATAAATGCATCTAATGCACGTTTAGCGTCTACTTTTGTTAACCCTGATTTTTTTGCAATGGCTTCAACTAATTCGGATTTGTTCATAACTTGTACTTTTTTAAAGTGAATAAATAAATTAAAAATTTAACGTTGCAAATATAGGATATTCTAAGCATTCGTGCAATTTTTTTTCGTGAAACCCCTTATTTTTTGATGACTGGCAACGCCTTATAGCACATGGATTTTTAATTAAGTCGCTTATTATCAGCATTAATTTTGTTAATAACAAGTTGATAAAAAAGATGGACGAATGTGCTTACTTGTTTATTTGCGTAGTTGTTGAGCCACCGAGAAGCGTCCTGTGTACCCTGCGCTATTTAATCATTGCCCATTAACTGCGCAATTACTGTAAGCATTTCGGCAAATTCTTGTTCATCGTACAGGCGCGTGAGGAAGACAATGGTGCCGTAGCGGTCGATGATTACGTTGCGCGTAACGCCGGCATCCTTTGCGGCGTATAGGTGAAACGTCTCACCGTTCTTGTCCAGCGTCAACGGATAGGTAACGGGGATAGCGCTGGCAAACTGCCGTGTAGTATCGGCCGATTCCTTATAGTCGATACCTATCAGCGCAAAATCGGGCCGGTCTTTATATTGCTGCCAGATGTCCTTTTCGATGTGGGGCATTTCCTTTCGGCATACACCGCACCAACTGGCGGTAAACTGAAGCATGACGACCTTTCCCCGCAGATCGCTTAATTGGGCGGTCGTACCGTCTAAATACCGAATCGTAAAATCGGGCGCTTTGTCCCCTGTTTTTACAATATAGCCGCGCGTATCGCTGCTATTTGTACAAGCAAAAAAGCCTGTCAGGCCTATGAGACATATGAAAATAAGAAGATGTTTCATGTTGTAATGAGATTTGTTATTTTATCATTTTTTCAATCATATAAATGCTTCGACTTGCGGACAAATATTGTGACTGTTTTTTTGCAAATGTACGAAAAATAACTCAGCACAAACCTCATCCCCCGAAGACCAAAGACCGAAGACGAACATCCTTGCAATTAAAGAACTTTTTGTAACCTTGACGGAAATGACGTGAAAGAATAGTTATAAATATAATCCTTTATGAAATGTACAAAATGCCAATCGGAACACCCTGTAAAAAATGGAATACTCAGAGGCAGGCAATGCTAAAAATGCAAAAATTGCGGCAATAATTTTACTCTTGATTATTCTCAGATTGTTGAAAAAGAGAAAAAAGACGATATGCTTTATTGATATATTTAAAAGCTTTAGAATTTCATTACTGGAAACAGAGGAATAGAAACGGGAACAAGATTGTAGGAGAGAGTAAAAAAATATGCAACGGAATTTGTAGCAACAGGTTACTGGAAATCACATATGAAATGATACCCTCGCAACGACTTTTACAAACTAAAGCGGAAATTTATCCCGTATAGAGTTATAACTGGTTGATCATGCATTTTTTATCGAGACTTAGACGCAAAAAAAAAATGGTATACTAAAAATGAAATAATGATACAATACACATGAATGTTGTTTATAGCAAAAAGAAATAATTTGTTGTCTATACAAACTTACTAGTTCCCATTAATTTAAGTATGTCGTCGAGTGGTCATTTTTTTCGATAGTACCTATTTTGCCCGAAGGCAAATTCATTTTGCTTCGGAACTAATTCTACTTTTCACGGAGGCGTCCGCGCGGTTTTGATTCGACACTCTATATATTGTATAGTATGCGGATTGCTATGCATTTTTATCGGATAGCGCGCGAAAATGAATTGTCGCAGGCCATACGCATCCTGCATCCGTCGTATGAAGGATAAAGTGTAGGAGGACTGCGGGTAGCATTGTTCGTTATTTTAGAGTTACAATATAAGCATATTAGCGACAGATATTCCCCTGTTTATTCCAATAGACCGGGCCATAATCGGTGTGGTGACAATGTCGCCAGCTCGTGCCGTTTGCTATTATCGTTTCCACGATACAACCCGTTATGTTATCCATGCTGCCATTTGTTTGTGTACAACCGCAAACGCCGCCAAGCGTCCCATAATAATAGGACCACTGTGCAACTACGCCGCAAGTCTGGCAGCAACTGTAGCTGATCGGAGCGCAAAGGCAAGAGAGATAAGAAGCCGTTTGCGCTGTGCCGGTGCAGGTGTTATTTTTTGTTCTTGCCCAAAAATAATGTAGAGAGAGAGTCATTGTGCCGGGACTCATGCAAGTAATACTTTCTGCGGTGGTGGAGCCGAGGATATTGCTCCCTATCGTGTTTCCGTGTCCGTATTCTATTTCCCATCCCGGCGTAGCCGTCCAGCCGGAAAAGGTCAGAGTACATGCGTATTGATTGGTGCAGTGGGGTGGGGCGTCTATTACTAGCATCGTGATATCGTTTAGATATACCGTTGTCGTCGCTTCCGCCGATTCACAACCCAATGCGGAGCGGGCTTTGACGGTAAAGGTCGTGTCGGAGTTTACGGTAACGATAGCAGTACTTCCCGCCTGCCAGTTGTTGCCGCCGTTAAATGAATAGGAGGCGGCGCCGGTGGCCGAAGCCGTCAGCGTAACCGGCGTACCGGCGCAGACGGTCGTGCTGGAGGCCGTGAGGGTAATATTGGTGGGGGCAGCCTCGACCGTCAGCGCCCAGCTCCCTTCC
>JAITKF010000103.1 GCA_031278545.1 Prevotellaceae bacterium | reverse complement strand
GCCACCTTGCAGAAAATTGCGGCGGCCGGCGGCGGCGCATATACCCGCGCCACCAATGCCGACTTGGGCTTGGACCGCGTGATTGACGACATCCGCGAAATGGAAAAGCAGGAAATGTCGTCCGTCGTCTTCTCGGATTTTAATGAACAATACATGTATTTCTTCGGTATCGCCTTCTTTTTCTTCCTTCTTGAAATCCTCATCCTCGAACGAAAAAACCGGTGGTTGAAGAGTTTTGATATTTTTAGATAGTAGATTTTAGATGCTAAATCGTCAACTGTAAAAGACAATATGGACAAAAGAACAAATAACCGTTTCTTCTCCCTCCTCCCTCTTCGGGGCCTGAGAGGCTTCCTCCTCTTTCTCCTTCTTCCCTTTTGGGGGTTGGGAGGTTTTTCCTCCGCCTTCGCGCAAGCGCCCGAACGCCACGACATGCGTCGAGGCAATAAACTGTATAACCAGGGGGAATACAACAAGGCTGAAGTTGCCTACCGGCATGGTAAGGAAAAGGATTCTACGGCATTCGGTACGCAATTCAACCTCGCCGATGCACTATATAAACAAGGTAAAACGGAAGAGGCCGAAAAACTTTTCCGCTCACTCACGGACACTGACGCTAACGACGCACGGAAAGCTCAGGTGTGGCATAATTTAGGAAATACGCAATTACAACAGAAAAAGTACGAAGAGAGCGTCAAAGCTTACAAACAATCGCTACGCCTGAACCCCAACGACGACGAAACACGCGCTAACCTTGCCTATGCGCAGGAAATGCTGCAAAAACAACAACAGGACCAACCGCAAAACCAAGATCAGCAGGATAACCAACAAGACCAAGACCAGCAACAAAACCAAAATAACGAAGACAAACAGGACGAACAGCCACAGCAGCAGCCACAGGATAAACAGGACGAACAACAACAACAGCAAAAAATTTCACCACAGGATGCGCAGCGAATGCTGGAGGCTATACAGGCCGATGAAAAGGAAACACAGGACAAGGTCAATAAAGAAAAGGCAAAAGCCCTGCGGCGGCAACAGATAGAAAAAAACTGGTAAAACACGAGGAACAATGAACGATGAATACGATATACAAAAGTTGTATGAAAAAGTTAGTATATGAAATACCGGTAGCTACCGGCAAGTCTTCCTTTGGAGGAGTGAGAGGGCGGATATTTACTTCGTTCTTTTTGCTCTTTTTTTGCTACATGGGGATAGCCTACGCCGACGACGTACAATTTAGCATCTCCGCACCGCGTGTGGTATCCGTCAATGAGCAGTTCAGGGTAACGTTCTCGGCGAATACGAACGTCGGAAATATAACCGCCCCCGACTTTTCCGGATTCCATGTGATTGCTGGCCCCTCACGTTCAACCAGCCAGCAGGTGCAATTTAACAACGGGACGGTGTCGCAATCGCAGACAACCAGTTTCATCTATATCCTGCAAGCAGTACAGGAAGGCAAATACACACTCGGCGCGGCCTCCATTGTAGTAAATGGCCGGACATACCAGACACAGCCCTCAACAATTGAAGTAATCAAAGGAGAACCGCAACAGGCAGGACAGAACCGCCCCTCGCAACAGGGAACGCAAGACAACACAACGACGGTGGATGCGGGCGATGTATTCGTACGCATCTCCGTCAGCAAATCCAATGTATACCGCGGCGAGTACCTGACGGCAACGGTCAAACTTTATACACAAGCCAATATTGCCGGCTTTGATGATATCAAATTTCCTACATTCAACGGCTTTTGGAGCCAGGAAATAGAAGCACCGCAGCAGTTGAATTTCCAGCGGGAGAACGTCGACGGGAAAGTATATAACAGCGCTGTCGTCCGTCGCTATGTGCTTTTCCCGCAGCAGACGGGTGATCTGAAAATCGACCCTTTTGAAGTAACCTGCGCAATACAAGTACGGCGCTCCTCCCGGAGCATGTTCGACGACTTTTTCGGCGCATCAACACAAATCGTACGCAAGCACATCAGCTCGCCGCCGGTAACGGTACACGTAAATCCCCTGCCGACGAATGCCCCCGCATCGTTCGCCGGAGCGGTAGGAACAGGATTCAAAATGAACGCCCAACTCTCGCGCGATACGATGATGGCCAACGACGCCGCCTCTCTCTCCATCAAAATCAGCGGCGAAGGCAATATCAAACTGGTAGAAGCCCCCAAAATAGCCATGCCGCCCGACTTTGAAACATACGACACACGCACCACCGACAACAGCAAAACCTCAACAGGCGGCATCAGCGGCACAAAACAGTTTGAAATACCATTTATCCCACGCAGTGCAGGCACATTTACCATTCCACCAGTGGAATTTTCCTACTTCGACATTGCCAAAAAACAATACGTAACATTAGCATCGAAACCCTTAGAAATCCATATAGCACGCGACCCGAATGCGACAGGATCGTCCGTGATGACAGGCATCAACAAACAAGCGGTTAAATCGCTGGGCGAAGACATCCGCTACATCAAAACCGAACCACCGAAATGGCGCAAAAAAGAACAAACATTCTTCGGATCGCCCGTATACTACCTCTCGATAGTGGCGGAATGGCTCCTATTTGCGGCGCTGTATGCCCTGCTGTCGAAACGACGGAAGGAAGCGCAGAATATCGTCCTCGTACGCAACCGCAAAGCCAACAAAATGGCGCGTAAGCGGCTAAAAATCGCCGCCACGCTCCTAAAAACAGGCAACGAATCTGGCTTCTACGAAGAACTGACCAAAGCGCTGTGGGGCTACATCAGCGACAAAATCAGCATCGCCGTCGCCGACCTTTCGCGTGAAACGGCACGAGAAACCCTGCAACGGAAACAACTTCCGGAAGCCGACATCGAACGCTTTTTGCAAATCATTGACGAATGCGAATTTGCACGCTATGCCCCCGCCGGCGGCAGCATCCAAATGCAGAAAATCTACGACAACGCAATAGCCGCCATCAGCCGATTCGAGCAATTATTAAAATAAACCATACACGATGAACAAGAACTCTCTGCACCGCTGCACATAAAAAAACACCTGTTTTTTTAACACCGAAACGCCAAAACGCAGAGAATAATAAATAACAACTCAAAACAACCATGAACAAAAAAATACACCGACTCTTCACCCTTCTCTTTTGGGCATGCAGCCTCTTCATCCCCCTTGAAGGTTGGGGGACTGTCGACAGCTTGTGGTCTCAAGCCAATACCTTTTACGCCAACGGCCAATACAGCGACGCCGCGCGGCTTTACGCCGAAATCGAAACGACAAATACCGTCTCGGCAGCGCTCTATTTCAACATGGGCAACGCCTGCTTTAAGCAAAACGAACTGGCGCGCGCCATCCTTTACTACGAACGCGCACAACGCCTCTCGCCCAACGACGCGGCCATAGCCTACAACCTCGAAATAGCGCAACTCCGCACGCTCGATAAGGTCGACATCCTGCCGGAATTCTTTTTGACGACATGGTTCCGCCAAGTACGTCGCATGGCCGACGCCGACACATGGGCGACAGTATCCCTACTAATGATAGCGGCAGTATTACTATTCATAGGCTTTTTCTTTTTCATCCGGTCGGTACGCGGACGGAAAATCTCGTTCTTTATGGCAATGGTCTGCATCCTGCTTACGGCCGGCAGCATCGCCTTTGCCCTCTACCAGCAGCGCGAAATGTCCAACCGCAGTCAGGCCATCATTTTCCCCGCCGTCGTACCCGTCAAAAGCGCGCCGGATAACACCGGAAAAGACTTATTCATGCTCCACGAAGGAGCTAAAGTTACTATCATCGACGAACTCTCTGGCTGGCAAAACATCCGCCTGCCCGACGGAAAAGAAGGATGGATAGAAGTTGGCAATGCGGAACGAATTTAATGTACACTCAAAATAACCATACGAGGCAACCGAAATACTTGCCCCCTCCCGCAGAACTCCCTATCCCCAACATTATACGAACGGGATTGGAATGTTTCCAACGGGATTGGAAACCTTGTAATTTTAAGTATTGATTCAACGATTGAAAGGAAATGCAGAGCCGTTCTGCATAATGAGGCAACCTTCGTTATCCTCCCCGTCCTAATGCCTGTCCGCCCATTTGCCGAAACTCCATCCGGCGTTTACGTTTGCGGCGATGTACAGGTTTCAGCGTGCCCTATACTCCACAGCAGCAGGCAACGGTTATTTTATCACCCGTCCGATGCCTTCCTTGATGGCCTCCCACTGGTTGTTATTAATCACATGCGATAATTCAAAGACCATCAGGCCGTCCGTGTTTTTCAAACATAGATATACCGCGTCAGAAACGGTGGCTTTATCAGCGCCATAGGCATATGTCCCAATTGAGCCATACACCTTGCAGTCGCCCATGGTATACTGCGGGTAGGCGGTTACAAAATTCTCCACCGACCACTCGGAGCCGGGAGCTTCCGTCTTCCACACAGCTTCAGCATACGCACCCAACGAGAATACATCTAATTGGTCGGCAAAGCCGGTCTTGCTATACGTAGCGGTATATACACCGGAAGCGGCGGGGGTATATTTTTTACTGGCCCAGTTTTGCCCCACGCTATACCGCGACGACCATTGTGCCGAAGCCCACAGGTGAAATTCCATGTTGGGGCGAATGGCTTTTACGGCCGACCGGATATTCGTAACCAAATTGGTGATGGTCATGGAACGAAATTCTATCCACTTTTTATATTGCGTCCCTATGCCGCCGGTGGCCGTAATGATATTGTTCCTGCTGGTTACCTGTTCGCCGCTATACGCCTCGAAAGCTGCGATAGTGGCGTCGCCGAAGCCGTAATTCCCGCCATACCAGCGGCAGTAATCCAAACAAATACCTTTCAGCTTCGGGTACTTGGTGACAATTTCTTCCACAATGGAAATCACAAATTGTTGCACTTCGGTTAAACAGGGGTTCAGCATCGCGGCATCTACGCCGGTTTGCGTGCGCATATCGACAATGTTGTCCGGATCATTGTTGATCATTTCCATTTGTGTTTTTCCGTTCCACCGTTGATCGTCGTAAATCAAGCCTTCCTGCTCGCGCGTGTAGCCGAAGCCGAGCGTCGAAATGCTGGCAATGACGCCGATGTCCAACTTTTCTGCTTCCTCAATAAAAAAGTCCAGGTAATCCCAGTCGCGGTTGACGGTTTCTGCGCCCCACCGGGTCAGCGGTGGTAAAATATCACTATCGTACAAAGCATATCCAATACCCGGTTTCACATCTACATAGATTTCATTGAATCCGGTTTCTTTTATTTTTTCCAGATAGACTGTAATGCTTGCCTTGCTGCTAAACCGGCTGAAATTGGCATGGGCGTCGATCCACAGTTGCACGGGTTTGTTGATTTTCTCTTCCGGATTTCCCGGGTTTGTGGGGATTTCCGTTTTTTTTTCTTCATTTGTGTTATTGTTTCCGCCGGAGCAGCCGGCGGAAACAATGCACAAAATGACGCAGTATAAAAATGACGATATTCTCATGCGCTTATTCAAAGCATGTCAGTTTATAGGTATACAGCCCTCTGCGGCCAAACCACACGGCGAGGTGGCCTTCGCCTTCCTCCTCGTCCCAGTACCAGTCGGCCCATTCGCCGAAACTCCATCCGGTGCTTATGCCTGCGGCAATGTTCAGGTTTTGGTGTACCAGCACGGACAGGTCGGTTTCCAATACCGCTGCGGCATGCCACCATGCAGTACCGGAGGTAACCAGCGCATAGCTTTTACCGTTGATGAGCATACCCGATACCACCGGCCTGCGGGAGCCGTCACGTTGCAGGGATTGCCCTGTTTGTACCCACCATACCTGTAATATACTGTTCCATAATGCGGGCATGACGGCCAGGGTGGAACCGGCGTATGAGTTGATATAACATTTCACAGTGCCGTTGACGCCTTTTGAGCCTTCGACGTCACCTATTATAAAGCGCGGTTCATCCGAATCGTCGAGCGGGGAAATCATTTGGAAGCCGTTACAGTCATTGTTCGCATAGCCGGTGCTTATCATAGTATACGTAGACGCCAATTGTCCGCCGGTTACTTTTATGCGGTAATGGTCGCCGGTTGTGCTACGTGGCGCCAGCGCCGTAATCCAGGCATTGCCGGTAATGTCGCCGGCTACCTGGAAATTGCTTGCACAGTCGAGTGCTGCCGTGTAGGGCGCCATGTTCACCGCCACGCTGCCTACTGGTATCGGCGCGGCGGTGGGTGTTGTCCAGTAGAAAAACTCCGTGTTGCCGCCATTGATAACCGCGCCCACACAGCGTCCTTTATAGTCGGAGGTGATCATTTTCAAACTGGCCGGGGCGATGGAGCCTAAATTCAACGAAATGCCGGCGGCCGGCTCTAATGTCGTTTTATCTACCACTTTTATAGCGTGCGGTGAAGCAGGATTGGCGTCAATGTAGTTCCGTGAAAGCAGTATGATGTAATTGCCGCAATAGGCGTGGAACAGATACAAATCACCATATTCTATAGAGGGTATATCATAATTTCCAACCGTTCCCGGGTAGCCCAGTTCCGGGAACGTTTTCGCTGCGCCAATTTCGGCATAGTTGAATCCGGAACCGTGCGGCATTTTATCAGACACGCCCCAGGTCACGGTATATTCGCGTCGCGTAGTTCTGTCTTCCGCTGTTACGGTATATTTCACGCCGCCGGCTTGGGCAAAGTTTTGCGGAATGGAAGGGTCGGGCGCTACGGTGGCGCCTTTGGAAAGGAAGAACGAGGGCGTAGCCACGGCCAGTTCTGCCTCCGCATCGAGGTAGGGGGAGATTTTAATCGTAATGGTATTTTCGTTCCCGATGATGGCGTTGTATTCTTTTCCGATGTCGTTCGTTACCTTAAAGGAAAGAATGATTTCCGCTTCGTTGTTTAAGGTTTCGTCTTCACAGCCTCCGGCCAGTAGCAGCAGGCAGAGGCTGTAAGCGATTGCATAAAATATGTGTTTACACTTTTTCATTTTAAGTATCATTTTAATGTTCATAATTCATAGCTTATTCATATAATCCCCTTATTCGGTATTGGCGGGTCGTTCCGACGCCCGAAGTGACGGTAATCATAATCCCGTCGCCGGTGATGTCGTGCGTACCTGACAGGGAGGGGGATATGATTTCATCCCACGTAACGGTCGCCCGCAAATAAACTCTCGATAGGTCTACATCGTTTTTCAACGACAGGGAAATGGGGAAGAGTATCAATCCGTAGCCTCCTTCTACATCTTGTTGCGTGAAAGCGCCGGTAACGAGGTTTTCCTCTTTGTCGTATTCGTAAATGACGCCCCTGTAGTCCGCCCCTGCCGGCGAGGTTCGACAGACCATCTGCGAGATGGTGTTCGTATCGTGCACAAATTCGGGGTCGGCCTTGGCGCAGTTCCACAGGGAAGCGGCCATGAAGAGGCATGCTATCAACAGGGTTGTTTTCTTTATTGTTTTCATTGTATTCATTGTTGTATTACCATAAGGGATTGTTATCACATAATTTATTATTTACTGTTTCCGATGTGGGCAGCGAGAAGTAGTAAAACCGTTCCAGGAATATGCGCGACGTATTGGCGTCGCAGTTTACGGTTTCGTAGCTTAAGACACCGCTGGTGTTCGTGATTTTTACACCGTGCGCCATTTTGCCGTTAATGACATTCGCGGCTAATTTCCATCGCCTCAAATCCCAATAGCGGAATCCTTCGCCGGCGAGTTCTACGCAGCGTTCTTTGCGTAACAGCGTCATGAAGGCATCCAAGTTCGGCGCATCGGCGGCCGTTTTGAGCGGTAAGTTTACGCGGTGGCGCACTTCATTCAGGGCATCCAGCGCCTGTTGCCGGTATTGGGCATAATCCCACTGCGCGTAGGCTTCGGCTTTGTTGAGCAATACTTCGGCATACCGGAGTACCGCATCATATTGATAGCTGCCTGAGATAAAGTCGGTGTGCCCTTCCTGCAAGTATTTACGCAGGTAATAGCCGGTACAGGTGTGCGCATTGGTCGCACCGGCTTTGGCGAAGGCGACAAATCCGTCAGTCCCGCCTACGTATGTTTGGATAGTACGGTTTTCCCACTGCGCGCCGTTATAGAGGATGGTGGCATGGAAACGCGGCTCACGGTCGGTATACGGATCGGCGTGGCCAGCCGTGGCGTAGGTTGCCCAGTTAAACGGCGTTCCGTCCGAGAACTCATACAGGTCGGCTAATTCGGCCGTAGGCACGTGTTCGCCCCATATGTCGACGCCATATACGGCTTTATCGCCCACAGGTCGGTTTCGTTGGTCATAGGGGTGTGTTATTTCGTTTTTCAGAAAAGACAGGGCGAATAAAATTTCCTTTGAATTGTCCTGCCCGCCGTCTACCTGAAACACCTTTGCATAGTCGGGCGCCAGATCGCCCCCCAGTTCTTTTACTTTTTCCGCCGCTTTGGCCGCTACTTCCCATTGCTGGCCAAACAGGGCCATGCGGGAAATCAGTCCGTAGGCGGCTTTCTTTGTGGCGCGGCCTTCCCATTCCGGCGGCCAGGCGTCGGGCAAATAGGTTGTTGCCCATTGCAATTCCTTGATGACAAAGTCCCAGCTTTCGGCTTCGGTGGCGCGTGCGCGGTTGATGTTTTCCGGATTGGCGCCATCATCCACGCCGCCGTTGACACCGGATTTATCCGTGCGGATAGGCACGCCGCCATATACGCGAATTAAGCGGTAGTAAGAGAACGCGCGGCAAAAGCGCGCTTCCGCCCGGCGGACATTACACCATTCTTCGCCGAATTTAGCTACGCCATACCGGTCGATGTCTACCAGTAGGACATTGGCGCGGCGGATACGTCCATACGCGTCATCCCAACATTCAAACGGGCCGGCGCTGCCAGTCTGGATATTCGCTTCCAGCAATGTTTTGTTATAGGCATGGTTATACAGATCCCATGACGTTGATTTCATGATGTCTGAGTAGCTGTCATAGTACTCATTACGGCTGTTCACTACTTGCGAGACATCGGTAATTCCTTTGTAGGAAGCCGTAACATACATCTCCGCCGCCCTCTCTGTGCTCCAAATGGCCAGGTCGGATATTTCTTTGGTGCTGTTCAAGTCCAATACTTCCTTGTCGCAGGAAAGCATGGTAAAACTTAATATACAAGCGCCGATTAAGAAGATTCTTTTTTTCATTTTTATTTCCTCCTGTTATTAAAATGTTAGATTGAGACCTAAACTGAATGTCCGCTGTTGCGGGTAGTATCCTCGACTTACGGACGGGCTTTCCGGGTCTACGTATTTAAAATGACTAAAGGTAAGCAGGTTTGTCCCCGCCAAATAGATATTGACTCCGGCAAAGGGCATTTTCCGCAGGTATTGTTCCGGAATGCTGTAGCCGATATTGGCGTTTTTCAAGCGCAGGTATTCGCCGTTTACCAGCCACCATGTCGATTGCCATGCGTTGTTTCCGTTAGCCACTGTGGTCAATCGCGGGTAGCTTGCATTCGGATTATCCGGCGTCCAAGCGCCTTCTATCAGGTAGCGCGGCGAATTAGCCTGACTGGGAAATGGCGCGGTATAGGGAGTGCTGGAGGTAACGCCCGTATCATAGACGCCCGACAGTTCATAGTCGCAATGCGTCACGCCTTGCCACAGCAGGGTGGCGTAAAAGCCTCTCCACGATACGGACATGTTCAGGGAGAAGTTGATTTCGGGCACAGTGCCATATCCTATTTTCATGTAGTCGTACTGGGAGCTGATGATTCCGTCGCCGTTTATATCTTTATATTTAAGGTCGCCCAGCTGTACCCTTCCCGAGGGCGCTGCCGGATACTGGTCTATTTCTTCCTGAGTCTGGAATAGTCCGAGGGCGATGAAGCCCTGCGTGTCGTAGGTGGTTTCGCCGAAGACGCCGCGATAGTTCGGATAGGCATCGGTTACGGCTTTTTTCAGTACGCGGTTGCGGGAGAATGAGAAGCTGCCGTTCAGTTCATAGCTCCAGTCCGAGTTGATGCGGTTTTCGTGTTTCAGGATGATTTCAAATCCCCGGTTATCTACTTTTCCCGAATTACGGTACGACGGGAAATAGTTAGACAGCGACGAGGGATAGTTTCCTGCTTGTGATTCCAGGATACCATCGGTTATTTTATAAAAGACATCCAGTTCTATACCTAATTTTTTATTCCACAGCGAGGCGTCAATTCCCACGTTATAGCTTTCGGTGGATGCCCACGTCAGGTTACGGTAGATATATGCATTTGCCGTATAAAACTGGGCGATGGGGGCGCCGCCCAATACCATGCTGTTGACGCTAATGTTGAATCGGGAATTATACAGGTACGCCACATCTCCGTCGGCATAGCCCGACTGTCCGTAGCTGGCGCGCAGTTTGAGGAAATCTACAAACGGTGCGGCTTTGGCAAAGAATTCTTCCTGCGAGATGACCCATCCTACGGAAGCCGACGGGAAAAAGCCCCAGCGGTTTTCCGGGGCAAAGATATACGAGCCGTCGCGCCGGAAGGCGAGTTCGACCAAGTATTTCCGGTCGTACACGTAATTCAAGCGTCCGGCGTAGGATGCTTGTCCGGTGTAGTAGTAAGAGCCGCTAACCGGATATATACCATAAGTCGGGTCGTAGGGGAAGGTCGAACCCAATGATAAATCTACAGGGTCGTCGCTGTAATAGCCTCTTTTGTTTCCGGTCATGGTGTTGTTATAGTGTTTTTGCGCTTCGTAGAACAACAGGGCGCCTACATAGTGTTTCCCAAATTCACGGGAATAGTCAATTTGCGGGCGCAGCAGCCATGTGTCGCCCCATGACGCCGATTTTGAATAGGAGCCGTCTTGATAGACGCCGCTTATACCGCTTATTCCTTCATCCAAATTTGCGTTTACTGCGTACAGGTAGTAATACCGGTCGTAATTAGAATTGGTCGTATTGCTGTAGTTGTAGGCGGCAAACAGGGAGGCTTTCAAACCTTTCAGGATGCCGGTCAGGCCGGAGAAGTCATATTCCAATTTAAAATTGGAATCCATGCGCCAGGCGGTTTTGCGCTTGTACCCTGATTCGGTCAACGCGGCATACCCATTCTTATTATAGGTCCCGTCATTCCATGCGGTGTTCATTCCCTGAAATTCGGATTTAATAATGGGAATCGTGTTAATGGCTTGCCGGATGGGGTCAAATTCCGCCTGATTACTGATAGCTGTACCCGGCCAGTCTGTGTCGGCGCGGTTTCCCGATAGATTGATAATGAATCGCATGTTTTTTGCGACCAGAATATCTAAGTTCGCCCGCATGTTATAGCGCGTATAACCGGTGTTTATCAGGGTGCCTTCCTGATCCATGATGCCGATACTGGTATAGTATTTTGTTTTTTCCGTACCACCCGACGCCGAGATGTTGTGCTGCTGTGTCTGTCCCATGTTGAAGACCTTGTCGAGCCAGTTCGTTTCGCCCCAAATGCTGTTGGGGTCATTGGTCAGCACTTTGTTTTGAATGTCGGCCGTCCAAAGCGGCGTAAGACCGTCCATGGCACGCGCTTTGTTGTGCCAGTACATATATTCTGTGGCGTTCAAAAAGTCGGGCATGGCGGTGTTTTGGGTTATGCTATAAGAGCCGTCGTAGGCAATTTTAGCGGGGCCTTCGCCGCCTGTTTTTGTGGTAATCAGTATCACCCCGTTGGCGCCCTGCACCCCGTAGATGGAAGCGGCCGCATCTTTTAATACCGCAATGCTTTCAATATCGTTTGGGTTTACATAGTCGATGAGCCGCTGTACGCCGTCGACAATAATGATAGGGCTGTTTGTGCCGGATTTGAATGAGTTCCTCCCGCGCACATACATGGTGGTGCCGTCGTCGCCGGGTTTTCCCGATCGCTGTATGCTGGTGAGGCCAGCAATTTTACCGGTAAGCAAGTTGGAGGTGTTCTGCATCGGGGCGATGGTTAACTCTTTGGAGCTAATCTGTGAGACTGCACCGGTCAGGTGGGCTCGTTTTTGCGTGCCATAGCCGACTACGACTACTTCTTCGAGTACTTTCGTGTCTTCTTCCAACAGGACGCGAATGTCCGTTTGGTTGCCGACGGCGATTTCCTGTGTCCGGTAGCCGATAAACGACACAACCAGCGTAGCCTCAGGGGCAGCCTCTATGGTAAACCGTCCGAGGGCGTCTGTTACTGTCGTCATGGTCGTTCCTTTTACTACGATAGAAGCGCCGATGATGGTCTCTCCTTTGGCGTCGAACACCGTTCCACTTATCGTGTTAGTTTGCGCATGGAGCGGTAGTACCGTCCATGCCAGCAGCAGGAATATTCCTGCCCGAAAGCCTGTTTTCTTCCAAGTCCTCTCGCTTTCTTTTTCTTTTCGTTTTTTGATCATAGTTTGTAATTTTTATTTGTTTAAGTTAAAGTGTTCACGGTAGAATCTGTATAAATTTCCGGCTTGTTGGTAGGCCGAGTTCGGGCTCATAAAGTGGGAGAACTCGAAGGTGATGGCTTTCGTCATGCCGGCTTCTTGCGAATGAATGAGTTTTTTTATCAGCTTGTCCCAGCGTATCGGCAGGAAGCGTATGGGCATGTCGCGGTCGAACGACTCTACGTTTGTCCAACATTCTATCCCGAACTTTTCGGCCAGTTCCCGGTTGGCGATTAAGTAATCTTTCAATTCGTGATAGTCTACCTGCCCGTCCTGAAAGGCCATGATGTCTACCGAGCCTTTGATGCCCGAGAGGATTTCTGTCCAGTCTTTGACGTGCTGTTCTACTGTGGTGGCTTGATCGCCGCCCATCACTTGGTCGGTTTTCAGGCCGTGGATGTAGGGAGAAATCAGACAGGGTTTGTTGCCCGAGAGGGCTTTGGCGTGCTTTCCTATTTCGGCGAACGATTCTACGATGCCTCCTTTGCGGCGGCTTACTTCCTGCGAGAGGTACCATCCGTAGAAAGAGGGGTGGTGTCCGTACTTTTCCCACAGTTCGTCTAAGAAGAGTTTGTTGATGTCTACTTCTTTTTTGGCATCGCCGGCCAGCCAGTAGCGCCCTGTGTCGAATATGCCGCAGAAGAATTTCATACCATGTTTGTCGGCGAGGTCCAGGAACATGTCCAACAGGTCGAAAGCCGGTTCATACATGTAGGTTCCCTCGTGTTTGAGTAACACGTCGGAGCGGAATGTCATGTAGCGCGCGAATGCGGCGCGGATGAGTATCACGGTGTCAATACCCATTTTTTTCATGGCGTCGAAATCCCTGTTCCATTTGTCGTAGCCCCAATTTTGCGAGGGGATGTCGTAGGTGATTTCGTCTAAGAAGGTACCGGTAATGGGTAATCCTGTGTTTTTTGGGATGAGCCGGTACTTGTCGTCCGCGCCGGAGGGATGGTTTCCTCCGGCGCCGGTGGCACCCCATGTGCATGACGATAGGGCTGCGCCGGCGACCGGTACTGTACCGGCGGCCAGCAGAGTGTTTTTTAGAAAGTCTTTTCG
>JAITKF010000099.1 GCA_031278545.1 Prevotellaceae bacterium | reverse complement strand
TAAATATTATGGCCATCCGCTTCGTTGCGTGCAAGATTAGTAGTTCTTTGCCACATTCAAATTAACTGTTCCAAAGAAAAAGCCCCTGCTCGTCGGCGGGAGTTTTTTTGTTCTATTGCTATTGTTGCCTTATAGACAGAGGGACAATGAAAAATGATGAAAATTATTGCCTATTTAATGAGGATGTCCGGTTTCGTTTCCGGCCTGTATGGGACGGGGAGAGGCGCCGCAGGTAAAAGGAGCAGGCAGGCAAGGCGGCGTCCGGCGCGCTTCACACGGCTTAAAACGGATACCCTATTCCGAAATGTAACGCCATATTGCTTATGGAAAAGATATTATGCGGATCGACCCATCCGCTGTACTGTCGCGGTTCATAGAGTCGTGCGCCGGCGTCGATGCGGATGACAAAGAAGTCGAAGTTCAGGCGTAGCCCAAAGCCGGTATTCAGGGCTATTTGCCGGAGGAATGTGGCGGCGTCGAGCACAGTCAACTCGTCGGAGTCGCGGTAGCGTAGCGACCATATGTTGCCGGCGTCGAGGAACAGCGCTCCGTCAAGTTGTCCGAGGAGGTTGAAGCGGTATTCGATGTTGGCTTCCAGTTTGAAGTCGCCTACCTGATTGGGGATTGAGAAAGTGCTGTCGAGCGCCGCCGCGCCCGGGCCTACCGAGCGCGATTGCCATCCGCGCAGGCTGTATGCGCCCCCGGCATAGTAGACCT
Organism: Prevotellaceae bacterium; assembly: GCA_031278545.1. Lineage (GTDB taxonomy): Bacteria > Bacteroidota > Bacteroidia > Bacteroidales > UBA932 > JAIRKX01. The sequence goes on along the minus strand of JAITKF010000099.1, from coordinate 8,372 downwards.
CTTCGTAGGGCAGGGAAATCGAGTTGCCGTATGCGCGTCCGATGCCGGCAAAGAAGCGGTAAGCGAGAGTTTGCCGTTGGTCGATTACCTGATAGTAGGACAGGTTGATGTCGGTCTTGGCGTATTGTGAATAGGGCGTACCCCAGACCAGGCGGCTGTCGTTTTTGACAGCCAGCATCGGGTTGAAAGCGCTTAATACGTTTCCGGCGAATCCTACATTCCAGCGAAACAGCACGGAGTTCGAGCGGTTGCTCGGCTGTCGTGTACTATACATCAGCGAGGCGTTGGCGCCCATGACGAAGTGGTCTTCGTAGCGGTTACGGAGATAGGGGTCGCGCAGGGTCGAGGCGTAGAATTGTTCGCTTCTGTTGTACAGTTTGACGATGTTGAGGGTAAGGATATTGACCGACCATGTCCATTGCGGCGTTGTGCGCCAGTTGTAGCCGACGAGGAAGGATAGCGCATTGCGGGTGTATTCCGGGCGTAGTTGGAATCCGTAAGAGGCCGTAAATTCCGTGCGCGGGGCGTAGTGCCGGAAGTAGCGATTGACGTATGGCAGGAAGAATTTAGGCATACTGATGGAGACGGATGCCGCCAGTTCGTTGGAGCGTTTGTTGGTGTTGTCTAATCGCAGGAGGTCGAACTGGTAGTTGTCCGAAAAGGATATGTTTAGCCATTCAGCGCCGTGGAAGAGGTTCCGGTGATAGTAGCTTACTGCCGGTGAGATGCCGAACAGTCCGAAGCTGCTCGAAAGGAAGGTCTCGAAGTTGATTTTAAATCCTTGCGCCGCGTTTGGGCTCAGGCGTATGGAGCAGTCGAGCAGGGCGCCGTGGTCAGGCGATTGTACGGTGTCGTATTGAATGCTGATGGAGCGGAACAGGTGCAGGTTGGAGAGGTTGGTATAGGTTTGCGTGATGTCGGCCTCGTTGTAGTAATCTCCCGGATCAATCATATTGGCGTCAAGCAGTATGGCCGGTCGGACGGAGCGTGTGCCCCGGTACAGTATCTTGACCGTCCCGAGTGTGTTTGCACGATGAACGGCGTCTTCCGTGTAGCCTTCCATATAGTCAGCCTGCATGTAATCCGCCGCCGCGTCGTAGCCGGCATAGATTCGTACATTCCGTATTCGGTACGGACGGTTTAGCCGGAGGGAATCGGCCGTTGCCGGCAGTTCGTTTTTGTAGAGGAATACGGTGAGGTTGGCTTTCCTGTCGCCCGCAAGAGTGTCGGCTTCGTAGGAGATAAGCGAGCGGTTGAACATGTAGAAACCCTTGTTGCGGAGGGTCGATTCGATGCGCACCCGCTCCTGCTCGAGCAGTTGCGCCGAGAGTACTGCTCCCGGACGGAGCAGGCTGTTGGAGGTGTCGCACAGGATGTGGCGCGCCAGCAGGCTATCCGGTAAGCGGTATTCGATATTTTGCAGTGCAAATGTCTCGCCGGGGTGTATGGTATATGTTACGGTGGCTTTCCGTCGCCGGTAGCGTACCGAGTCGGTTACTACCGCATGGTAGTAGCCTTGCGAAAGCAGGTATTGCCGGATGTTGTTTGCCGAGATGTCTTTCAATTCGGGGTCGAATACTACGGGCGGCTCACCGAGTTTGCGCATCAGCAGTCCTATCCGGCAGCTGTCGCAGCGCGGGCTGGCGTTGTACATGCCCAGATGCAGCTTAATGCCGAATAGCGACCGGCTGTTTTCCTGTTGCCGTATGTAGGGGGTGATGGCGCTTTGGGTTACGTTCGCCTTCTTTTCGGTGATAAGGATTTCGTTATGCGTGAGCAGGTAATTCCCTTCGGGAACGTAGCGTGTGGCGCTGCACGACGCCAGTAGAGAGAGACAATAGCCGGCCAGTCCTATGTATAGAATTTTTTTCGACACGTTTCACTTTTCTTTTGACGGGATAAAGATAGTCTTTTTTTGCCGGCATTAGCACAGCAGTCCGTAGAACAGCCGCAGCAGCGTCTGATGCCAGCGTGCAGGCGTAATCGCTCGGGCTTTGGTGAAGACAACCTGCAACAGTGCGCCTATGCGGTAACGGAATTTCGGGTGGCGGGAGCGAATGATGCGGTACAGTTTCCGGGCGAGCTTAGCGGGAGAGCAGCCGTGGCGTTCCTCCTTTTCGATGATACGCAGGCACCGGTTGAAACGCAGCCCGTAATCGGGGTGGTTGAGCGTCGCTTCGGACACTATGCGGTGGGCGGTAAAACCGGTGCTGAAATCGCCCGGCTCCACGACCGACACTTTAATGCCGAACGGTTGCAGTTCCATACTTAAGGCTTCGCTATATCCTTCGATAGCAAACTTAGAGGCCGAATAGAACCCTTGGTACGGAATCGCCATACTGCCGGCCAGCGAACTGATATTAATGATTCGCCCGCGCCGCGCCGGGCGCATGTACGGCAATACGGCGGCGCACATATTCACTGTACCCATGAAGTTGGTCTGCATTTGACGGCGTATCTCGTCCGGCGTTGCCAGTTCGATAGCGCCGCCAATGCCCATGCCGGCGTTGTTGATGAGTACATCAATCCTCCCCTGCGCGGCTATCACGGCGGCCGCCGCCCGGGCTGCCGACTCCGGCTGTGTTACATCCGTCGGCAGGGGATATACGCCCGCGTCGCCGGCGGGATTCCGGCTTGCGCCATATACGACGAATCCCCGTGCCACCAGATATTCGGCGCAGGCCTTGCCGATGCCCGACGAGGCGCCGGTGATCAGTACTACCGGAGGAGGGGCGGAGGTTCGGCTGTTCTTTGCTTGCTTGTGCAACGACGATGGCATATTACAAGGACTCTTTACCGAATTAAAAGGCATAGGCAATGCCGACGCCCAAGATTTCCTTGAATTGCACACGCGGCCCGCCCAGCGTAGTGCCGTCCCGTTTTTTGGCGTCTGTTTTCTCGTCGTATTGCAGGGAGGCGTTGAGCGTGGTCGAGAGGTATTTGTTTATTTTCATCGCCACGGCGGTGTCCCATGCCACGACGAAGTTCAGGAATTTATCTTCGTAGGGGGTAAATAAATTCAGGGTGGTAGATAGCGATACGTTTTCGATAGGCTTTGCTTTGAACGCTACCTTGGCGGCCATACCCATCTGCTCCTTTATCCGGCTTCCGGGATCTACGCCAAACGCGCCGGCTTGCGACAGGGCGTCATTGAGTACGAACGTCAAACGGGCGGTGAACGGCGAGATGAAAGCCGTAAAGTCTTTTACCGGCAATATGTCGAAGAGCAGCCATTCCTCCGTGCGTTTATAATCGGCGCCCAACCCCATGTTCAGGTAGCCCGGCGCCATAAAGGTCGATGAATAGCTGCCCAAGAACTTATCGGGACTGTACTGCGTTTTAAATTCGCAGAGGAAGGAATAATACAGCCGCTGGTTTTGCGTATAGCCGAAGATACTGGATAGTTGAATCTTGTCGGCGTTCTTCTTCCAGTTTTTCCACCAGCTAAAGTCTGCCGACTCGACGGCCGGCTCGATGTAGACTAACCCGTATTCCGTATCCAACTTGGTATCCCATGCCCAATTATCGTTCTTATAATTGGCGGTAAACGTATAGAAGGTGTTTGTAGCCCATGAATTATCCCCTCCCGACGACCAGTAGAAGTACGCCGTTTGCGATAGATTTAAACGTACCAGATGAGTAATTGTCCATCGCGGTTTTTCCGGTTCGGGTTTGGGAGCGACGGGGGCCGGCGTGGCTGCGCTGTCAGGCGTGGCTGCGGCCACCGCTGCCGTACCTGCCGGCTGCGTGGCGACCGTCTGTATAGTATCATTTGCCGGCTGCGAGGCGACCGTCCGTGTAGTATCCGTCGCTTGTGAAAAGGCATAGGTAGAGGCGTTAAGTACAACTAAAAAAATGAGTATTTGTTTCATGTTTATTTGAAATTATAAAATGAGTAACAACATCACTAACCACGCACACGGCGGGCTGTGGCGACCTAATCTTTTAAATTTGCCAGCAGGAATTCACGATTCATGCGGGCGATATGCGTAATCGAAATGCTTTTCGGGCATTCCATTTCGCACGCCTGCGTATTGGTGCACGAACCGAAGCCGAGTTCGTCCATCTTAGCGACCATCGCTTTAGCGCGCCGCGCCGCCTCGAGCTTTCCTTGCGGCAGTAACGCCAACGAACTGACGCGCGAGGAAACGAACAACATCGCCGACCCGTTTTTACATGTCGCCACGCAAGCGCCGCATCCCACGCATGCCGCCGCATCCATACTTTCATCCGATTTTTCTTTCGGGACAGGGATGGCGTTCGCGTCGGGCACGCCGCCGGTATTGACCGAAATAAAGCCGCCGGCTTGCAGAATCTTATCGAATGCGCTACGGTCAACGACCAAATCTTTAATGACGGGGAACCCCCGGCTTCGCCACGGTTCTATGGTAATGATGTCGCCGTCGTTGAATTTGCGCATGTGCAACTGGCAGGTTGTTACGTCGTCGTCGGGGCCGTGTGCGCGACCGTTGATATAGAGCGAGCACATGCCGCAGATTCCTTCGCGGCAGTCGTGGTCGAACGCCACGGGGTCGCCGCCCTTACAGCCTTTGCTGACGGCCACCGGCTCGCATCCCTGCCGGATTAACCGGTCGTTGAGGATGTCCATCATTTCGAGGAACGACGTATCGGCAGAAATATTTTCAATCGTATACGTTTCAAATTTGCCTTTTGCTTTGGCGTTGGCTTGCCGCCAGATTCTGAGTGTAAAATTCATGGTGATAAGATATGTTTATTTGTCGGTAATGATGGGGTGCATACAGGGGAAGTTAGTCTTTATAGTTGCGTGTTGACGGTTTCACAAACTCGTAGTTCAGCGTTTCTTTATGCCGTTCCGGTTCGGCGTCGGGGCCTTTGTATTCCCATGCGGAGACATACATGTAATTATTGTCGTCGCGCAGGGTTTCGCCGTCGTCGGTTTGCATTTCTTCGCGGAAATGTCCGCCACACGATTCCCGTCGGTTCAGCGCATCAAGCGCCATCAACTCGCCTAACTCAAAGAAGTCGGCTACGCGCGCGGCCTTTTCTAATTCCTGATTAAATTCGCCAGGTTCGCCGGGCACATATACGTTTTCCCAAAACTCCATACGGAGTGTGCGGATTTCTTCGATGGCCTTTTTCAATCCGGCTTCGTTGCGCGCCATACCTACGTTGTCCCACATGATTCGTCCGAGGCGTTTATGGTAGTAGTCGACCGTCTGCGCGCCTTTCACGGCAAGGAGTTTATTCATTTTATCGCACACGGCGCGTTCGGCTTCCACAAAGGCCGGATGGTTTGTATCCACTTTTTTCTCCTGAATTTTGCCGGCCAGATAGTCGCCGATAGTGTAAGGCAGGATAAAATAGCCGTCAGCCAATCCTTGCATTAAGGCCGAGGCGCCGAGGCGGTTGCCGCCGTGGTCGCTAAAATTGGCTTCGCCTACGGCGTACAGGCCAGGAATGGTGGTCATTAAATTGTAATCGACCCACAGGCCGCCCATCGTATAGTGGATGGCGGGGTAAATCATCATCGGCTCTTCGTAGGGATTGACGTCGGTAATTTTTTCGTACATCTGGAAAAGGTTGCCGTAGCGCTGCTCGATGACCTTTTTTCCCAGCCGTTGGATGGCGGTCGAGAAATCAAGGAACACGGCTAATCCTGTTTCGTTAACGCCAAAGCCGGCGTCGCAACGTTCTTTTGCCGCCCGCGAAGCCACATCACGCGGCACTAAGTTACCGAATGCCGGATAACGGCGTTCGAGGTAGTAGTCGCGCTCGTCTTCGGGGATTTGCGAGGGGTTGATTTGTTTGTTTCGCAGTTTTTCGACGTCTTCTTTTTTCTTTGGGACCCAGATGCGTCCGTCGTTGCGTAGCGATTCGGACATGAGCGTCAATTTCGATTGCTGTTCGCCGTGCACCGGGATACAGGTCGGGTGGATTTGCGCAAAGCACGGGTTGGCAAAACAGGCGCCTTTCTTATAGCTGCGCCACGCCGCCGAGCCGTTACTGTTCATCGCATTGGTCGAAAGGAAAAAGACATTGCCATAGCCGCCGGTTGCCAGTACTACGGCGTGGGCGGCGTGGCGTTCGATGTCGCCGGTTACCAGATTACGGGCGATGAGTCCCTTTGCTTCGCCGTCGATAACGATCAGGTCGAGCATCTCATGACGGGGGAATGCCGTTACCTGCTTTTTAGAGATAGCCCGGTTTAAGGCGGCATAGGCGCCGAGCAGCAACTGCTGGCCGGTTTGTCCGCGGGCATAGAATGTACGGCTCACCTGTGCGCCGCCGAACGAGCGGTTGTCGAGTAATCCGCCGTAATCGCGGGCAAACGGAACGCCCTGTGCCACGCACTGGTCGATGATTAAGTTGCTCACTTCGGCCAAACGGTATACATTGCCTTCGCGACTGCGATAGTCGCCGCCTTTGATGGTGTCGTAGAACAAGCGATAGACGGAATCGTTATCGTTCTGGTAATTTTTTGCGGCGTTGATTCCGCCCTGTGCGGCAATTGAGTGGGCGCGGCGCGGCGAGTCGCTGATACAAAAAACCTTTACATTGTATCCCAACTCCCCGAGCGAAGCCGCCGCCGAAGCGCCTCCCAGGCCTGTTCCGACGATAATAATATCCAATTTCCGTTTATTGGCGGGACTCACCACCCGGATATGCGATTTGTGATTTGTCCACTTCTCCGCTAACTCCCCTTCAGGTATTTTAGCATTTAATTTTTCGGCCATACTTATTAATTATTGTTTGTTCTTTTAGTTTGTTTCGTTAGCAAAATAGCATGAAAATTTTCTACAAAAGTAACTATTTTTAAGGAGAGAAAAAAATTAATTTGAGTGAGGCCTAAGGCGTCCATTGTCTGAACGGTGATTTTTGTGAGTACGGTGATTCGTATGATCCTCTTCCCTGTGGCTTTTTGTGTAATTTGGAGTAATATTATATGGAGTAACACAGGAGAGCCTCAGGGGATATAGGGAACAAGGGAGCTTACGCAGCTACCCTGCATCTCCCGAAGAACCCTCCGAGTTCCCAAATTGACCCTAATAAGGCCAAATTTGATCCTAAAAGCCACAAGTTATATGCTCGGAGCATATAATTTGTGGCTCGGAGCGTATAATTTGTGGCTCGGAGCGACAGATTGTCAGGGATGGTGACAGATTGTCAGGTACAGGAACATAAAAACCGTACTCTTTATATCCTTATAGGATTATTGTCCGCCGCAGGATTATATAAAAAACATCCTTTAAAAAAATAATCCTTACCTTTGCGACCTGAAAAATCAACGATGATGGGAAAAAGTATGGAAGAAATGAGAAAAATAGCTGTCTTAATTGACGGCGACAATGCCGAAAGTAATCTGATAAAGCAGATACTGGGCGAGGCAGATAAGCACGGAAGAATAATAATCAAAAAGGTTTACGGCGATTTTTCCCTGCCAAACATAAACAGAAAATGGAGTAAAGAAGTGTGCAATTCATATTCCATTCGCCCGATACAAAAGTACTCCTATTACTTTAGGCAAAAACGCCATCGACACCGAACTGATCATTGATGCGATGGACATGATGCACTTGCGTTTGGTCGAGGGTTTTTGCATTGTGTCGAGCGACAGCGACTATACCGGTTTGGCAAACCGTATCCGGGAAGAGAACATGTTTATTATGGGCGTCGGGCGCAGGCAAACGCCGGACGCCTTTGTGAAAGCCTGCGAGCTTTTATTCTCACAGAAACGTTAGCGCCTGCCGAAATCAAACAGCCCGAACAGATAAACCTCCCAATGCCCGAACATATCGAAACAATCGCCCCGAAACTTCCGGGTGTGAAAATTCTTGGAAAGATTGACTTAAACCTTTTCAACCCGTTGAAAAAGACGAGTAGTAAATCTATCAGCCAACAACACATCGACAACGCGTTCAATATGGCCGTGAACAAAGATACGGGAATCACCGTCCTGTCGCTTTTCCACGAATCCCTGAAACAAGTAGACCCTACCTTCAATTACCGAGATTTGGGATTTAGCTCCTTCCGCAAGTTCTGCGAAAGCTTGGCCCCGACATACGCCATTGTGATGCGTGAAGACGGAACAATGTCATTGAAAAAATCAGAGTAACCGCCCACAAAATTCAGGAAATAAAAACGCTAACAACCGTTGCGACTTTTGAGGCGGAGCCTCTTTGCGAGGCTTTTAAAAAAATTTGCCAAAACCAAAAAAAAATTGCGCATTAAGAAAAAACGCATTAAGAAAAAATAGTATACCTCTGCCGTATAGTTGTAAAATTTTACTGTAAAACAAACGAAAAACACTATGTGTAATAACCGGAAATATTTTCCAATGAACGCTGAACGTAGCGCTGAAACCAGCGCCCTGCAAGGCCCCCCGAAAGAGC
>JAITKF010000051.1 GCA_031278545.1 Prevotellaceae bacterium | reverse complement strand
AGCCACACGCTGTCGAGATGGCGCACGTTGTCGGGCGGCGTATCCCAGTAGACGCGGAAACTGACGGTCGGCAGCGTGGCGACGTAATCGGCGCCGAGCTGCTCAACGCGCACCACGCTCTGTCCATAACAAAAATCCCCAAATCCCAAAAGGAGAATCAGGAGCAGGAGAGTAAGAGGATGCTTTTTCATCGTTGTAGTTATTAATTATTCGTTGTTCATTGTATGTTTTTATTACACAGCGGTGCACAGGGAACCATAGGGGAATTTATAATTCTTAGTTCCTACGGAATGATTGCGCTCATGATGTCCGACCAAGGGCCTTTTTTGCTGCTGGTATTCACCCAGCGGAGGGCGAAGTAGATGGTTTTTCCGCGCTGGTCGTGCTCGAAGACGAGGGTATAGGGCGAGTTGGTATCGACGTCCGAATGGCTAAGCTCGTCCCACCGTACGACGGGCGTATCGCTGAGCAGCCATACGATTTCAGCGCCGTGTTGTCCGTCGGGTTTGCCCTTTTTGTGGCCGCTTCCTTTTTCAAAAAAGTGGATAGTTATCCGGCTTATGACCGACGTATCAATGTCCATGTCGGGCGCTTCGGTGGCCACGGGCGCTTCCGTGCGGGTGGTTTTGTGAATCGGCAGCCCGAGGTTTTCGCGGTCGGCGTCGGTTAGATACTGATTGTAGGTCAGGTACTGCATAATGGCCAGCCGCAACGCCTGCACAAGGGCTTTTCGGGCATCATTTTTTGCCTTTACCGCCGCTTTGGTGCGTGTCGCCGGTGCGACGGCGATAGCTAACGCATCCTTAAACGTATTTAGCAGTGCGCTCAACTCAGCATACACTGTCTGCGGGAAGCCCACACGGGTGAGGATAGTAGACAACGCCGCTAAAAAAGCGATGACCCATGCCAGCAAATCGGCATCTCTACGAGGAATGTAATCTGAATTTTTCATAATTTTAATGAATTTTGATAATTATTGATATTTATTAATGATATGTCGTGTGAGGACAACGCAAGCCGCGTTGAGGACAACGCAAGCCGCGTTGAGGACAACGCAAGCCGCGTTGAGGACAACGCAAGCCGCGTTGAAGACAACGCAAGCCGCGCTGAAGACATCGAAGTTTCTGTAGACGTCGTCTTGTCGCATCCCTTGCGCCGCAAGGACTTTGGGAAAGATGCGTCTGTAACTATGTGATTATAATCGAGTTGGGGGGGGGGGGGGGGGTAGAATTAGACATCAAAAAATACGAAACCACTTCAGCGTTCGAGAAACGCGAAGCAGACATAGTCGGATGTTTTGTCGTATTCATCTTTTTCTACATTTGAGGGTACAAAGATATACATTTTTTTAATAAACAATTTTTTTGCCGGCGTTTGTTGCATTTATTATTTGAACTTGCCTACTTCTTCTCAGGCGCATTTTACGTTTTACGCCATTTCCGTCGTTTTTTTTCGTTCATCAGCATTTGCAGTTCTTCGCTCATTTGGCTGCTGATGCCGGCATTCTCCTGCGCCCGGCGGATAAGATAAGGCAAAGTCTCTTTCAACGGTCCGTATGGAATGTACTTGGATACGTTGTAGCCTTTGCCGGCCAGTTCGTAGGTGATGTTGTCGCGCATACCGTAGAGTTGCGAGAAAGATACAATCCGGCTGTCCGGCGCTACGTTGTACTCTTGCATCAGTTGCACCAGCAGCTCGGTACTTTCGGTGTTGTGGGTGGCGGCGCAGAACGAGACCTTGTCGAGGTGCCGGATACAGAGACGCAGGCCGTCGTTGTAGGTCTTGTCTACCGCTTCCTTGTTGGGCAGGACAGGCGAGGGATAGCCCATTTTGGCCGCCCGTTCGTTTTCCTGTTCGTGGTAGGCGCCGCGCACGAGTTTTAACCCGATTTTATAATCGGCCGTGTCTATCAGGTGTTGCAGGTAGGCCAGGCTGTCGGTGCGGTAGAATTGGATGGTGGTATATACGACCTGTTTTTCGCCGTTATACCTTTGCATCATGGCTTCGGCCGCTGCGTCGATAGCCGGATTAATCCATGTTTCTTCGGCGTCGATAAAAAACTTTTTATCTTGTGCCGCTGCGGCCGCGCATAGCGCATCGAGGCGATTACGAAATTCGGTATACCGTTGTTGTTCCGCGTCTGTCAGCGGTTCGTTTCTTGATATTTTTTCAAGCAGCGGACGGTCGCAGATGCCAGTGATTTTGACGCAGGCAAACGGCACATTGTGTTGCTCGCCGGCAAAACGAATAGATTCCAGAATGTTTTTTCGTGTCTCTTCCTGTTTTTCTTTGGTGTCGGCCTGTTCGGCGGAATAGTCGGAAATAGCGTTCACCCGATGCGCCGCCAGATGGTCTACTATTTTTTTGGTTTCTTCCAGCGTTTCGCCTCCGCAAAAATGTTTGAATACCGTGCGGCGAATCGCCCATTTCACTCCGGGGATCCACAGGGTGTACGGCAGTACGATTTGCCCGAAACGAATCAGCCACCGGTAGCGGACGGCTTTAAATATCAGGATAGAGGTTATAAGGTCTTCGTTGTTTTTTTCCGCTATCGACGACGGAATTTGTGAAAAGTTAATGTCCATGAATAAAGTAATGGTTAGTGGTTAATGGTTTGGCGTGATGAATATGAATGATGCGTTTGCTTTACTCATCATTCATCACTCATTTGGTCATCATCCGTTCGCCAGCCGTTTATAGCTATTATATCTCCATTTGGCAAATTCTTCGGTACGTTGGAAGAGTTCGGACGCTTCGTTGGGGAAGGTCTTGAGTAGCGAGGTATAGCGGACTTCGCCATGCAGGAAATCCTGAAATTTCGACCAGTCCGGTTCTTTGCTGTCGAGCGAAAAGGGGTTTTTGCCGGCGGCTTCCAGCAGCGGGTTGTAGCGGTACAGGTGCCAGTAGCCGCAGGCGACCGCCCGTTTTTCTTCGCGTTGTGTAGCGCCCATGCCATTGCGCAGCCCGTGGCTGATACAGGGTGCATAGGCGATAATCAGCGACGGCCCGTCGTAGGCTTCCGCTTCCTTTATTGCGTTGAAGAACTGCGGATGGCTTGCGCCCATAGCCACCTGTGCGACGTAGACGTAGCCGTAGCTGATGGCCATCATCCCCAAATCTTTTTTGCGTACTCGCTTGCCTGCTGTGGCGAATTTGGCTACGGCCCCTGCCGGCGTTGATTTCGACGATTGCCCGCCGGTGTTGGAGTATACTTCGGTGTCGAGCACCAGCACGTTGACGTTTTCGCCGGCGGCCAGCACATGATCCAGTCCGCCGTAGCCGATGTCGTAGGCCCATCCGTCGCCGCCGAAAATCCAGTTAGAGCGGACGATAAGGTAATCTTGCAGGTCGATAATCTCCTTGCAGATATCGCACGAGCAGGCGGCGGCCAGCGGGATGATGGCGGCGGCCAGTTCGCGGGTTTTGGCGGCGTTGTGGCGGTTGGCGAGCCATTCGGCAAACAGTCCTTTCAGTTCGGCGGAGCAGCGGTCGCACGTCTGTCCGCGGCGCATCAGTTCGGCGATGTGGGTGCGGATACGCTCCGACCCTAACCGCATACCGAAGCCAAATTCGGCATTATCTTCAAACAGCGAGTTGGCCCACGCCGGCCCGCGGCCGTCTTTATCGACGCCGTAGGGCGATGCGGGGAACGAGCCGCCGTAAATCGACGAGCAGCCGGTCGCGTTGGCCACCAGCATCCGGTCGCCGAAGAGTTGCGTGATAGCTTTGATGTAGGGCGTTTCGCCGCAGCCGGCGCAGGCGCCCGAAAATTCAAATAACGGTTGTGCAAACTGACTGTTTTTAACGTTCATCGTTTTGGGTTGCACGGTATCTTTATAGCCGACATTGGCGTGCAGGTAGTCGAAGCGCGCCTGTTCCGCTGTTTGCGTTTCAAACGGCTGCATGGCTATCGCTTTAACCTTCGCCGGGCATACTTCTACACAATTGCCGCAACCTGTGCAGTCGAGCGGCGACACTTGTATCCGGAAGGCGTATTCCTTAAACGGGCCGTTGCCCTTCACGGTGGCCGGGCTGCCGGGTACTTGCGCCAGCTCGGCGGCGGTCAGCAAGAAGGGGCGGATGGCGGCATGTGGACAAACGTATGCGCACTGGTTGCACTGGATGCAGTTGTCCGGCGTCCATGCCGGCACGTGTACGGCGATGCCGCGTTTTTCATAGGCTACCGAACCGGCGGGCATCGTTCCGTCTTCATAGTCCAGGAAGGCGCTTACCGGCAGGTCGTCGCCGTTTTGCGCATTAGCTATATCCGCCACCCGTTTGATCCATTCGGGCGCCAGCCGCCGGTGGGTATCGGCTTCAAACGCGCCGTTGTACTTCATCCATTCGTCGGGCACATCGACTTTCACCACTTCGCTGCCGCGTTCGACGGCGGCATAGTTGAGTTTCACGATATCTTCGCCTTTTTTGCCATAGCTTTTGTCGATTGCTTTTTTCATTTCCTTCACCGCTTGTTCATAGGGGATGACGCCGGCGATTTTGAAGAACGCCGATTGCAGGATGGTATTGGTGCGGTTACCCAGCCCGATTTCTTCGGCGATACGGGTGGCATTGATAATATAAAAGTTGATTTTCTTTTCAGCCAGCGTTCGTTTGACAAAGTCGGGCAGGCGTTTCCGCGTCTCTTCGGCGTTCCACAGGCTATTGAGGAGCAGTGTTCCGCCGGGCTTAACGCCGCGCAGGACGTCGTACTTCGAGAGGTACGAGGGCACATGGCAGGCCACAAAGTCGGGCGTCGTAACCAGATAGGGAGAGTGAATAGGGTGGTCGCCGAAACGCAGGTGCGAGCACGTGAACCCGCCCGATTTTTTGCTGTCGTAAGCAAAATAAGCCTGACAGTATTTCGGCGTTGTTTCGCCGATAATTTTAATGGTATTCTTATTGGCGCCCACCGTGCCGTCGGAGCCCAGCCCGTAAAATTTGCCTTCAAACGTACCCTGTTTTGCCAAGCTGATTTCGTCTTTTTGCGGTAGCGAATGGAATGTTACATCATCGACAATACCGAGGGTGAAGGCGTTCTTCGGCTCGTTCAGCATCAGGTTTTCAAACATTGCCAGCATTTGTGCGGGCGTCGTATCTTTCGATGACAGGCCGTAGCGTCCGCCGACAATCAGCGGTTCGTTGGGTTGCCCGTAGAATACGTTTTTCACATCCAAATACAGCGGCTCGCCGTTGGCTCCCGGTTCTTTGGTGCGGTCGAGCACGGCGATACGCGTAACCGTCTTTGGCAGCACGCGCAGCAGGTATTTAGCCGAAAACGGGCGGTATAGATGCACCGATACGGCGCCGACCTTTTTACCTTGTGCATTCAGGTAGTCGACGGTTTCTTTTAGCGTATCATTGACAGAACCGATAGCAATGGCGACATGTGTTGCCTGCTCGTGCCCGTAGTATGTAAACGGCGCATAGCGCCGTCCCGTCAGTTCGCTGATTTCGCCCATGTAGCGGGCGACAATATCGGGCACGGCGTCGTAGAACGCATTGGCGGCCTCGCGCGACTGGAAATACACATCGGGGTTCTGCGCCGTACCGCGCGTAACGGGGGCATTCGGGTTCAACGCCCGCCGGCGGAAGGCCTGCAAGGCCTTTTCGCTAATCATATTTTTCAGCGCCGCGCCGTCGATTTCTTCAATCTTTTGGATTTCGTGCGACGTGCGGAAACCGTCAAAGAAATGCACGAAAGGTATCCGCGATTTGAGGGCGGCCAAATGCGCCACTGCCGCCAAATCCATCACTTCCTGCACGCTGCCCGACGCCAGCAGGGCAAAGCCGGTCTGGCGGGCGGCCATCACATCCTGATGGTCGCCGAAAATCGACAGCGCCTGTGCCGCCAGCGCTCGCGCCGACACGTGGAACACCGCCGGCAGTAACTCGCCGGCCATTTTATACATATTCGGAATCATGAGCAGCAATCCTTGCGAGGCAGTAAACGTCGTGGTTAGCGCGCCGGCCTGTAACGCGCCGTGCACGGCGCCCGCCGCGCCTCCCTCGCTCTGCATCTCAACGACCTCTACCGTCTCTCCGAAGAGGTTCTTTTTACCGAAGGCCGCCCATTCATCTACATATTCCGCCATTGTCGACGACGGGGTAATGGGATAAATCGCCGCCACTTCGCTAAACAAATACGCCACATGCGCCGCGGCGTAGTTGCCATCGCATGTGATAAACTTTTTTTCTTTCGCCATTATCGTTTATTTTTAAGATTGTTTCTATTTAACAAGGGGCGCAAAGGTACGGTTTTTTTTTAAATTACGTAGAACGCGCGGCAGGCTATATACAGGTAAAGGGCATCACCGTATGGATGACGCCCTTTACTTTTCTCGTTTTCCGAAGGACGCTTTACGTCTCCGACGCTTCCCGTGTCCTGTTTACTCCGGGCTGATAGCGCCCACCGGACAAACATCTGCGCATGTGCCGCAATCGCTGCATATTTCGGGGTCGATACGATAAATATCTCCCGGAATAATCGCTTCCAACGGACATTCGCCTGCACAAGTACCGCAAGCAGTACAGTCTTCTGAAATTTTGTGAGCCATATTTTTTAATTTATAGGGTTTAATGTTTGACAAAGGTATAATAAATCCCGGACTCCGCAAAATGGACGATGGAATACCCCACGCTGGAAGCTCCGAGCTCATAATTTGTAGCTCCGAGCTCATAATTTGAAGCTCCGAGCTCATAATTTGAAGCTCCGAGCATATAATTGGAAGCTCCGAGCCTATAATTATAGGCTTTTAGC
>JAITKF010000010.1 GCA_031278545.1 Prevotellaceae bacterium | reverse complement strand
TCCCCGAATATTACATACTCGAAATCCAACGTTTTGATGACATCGCCAAAGACACGCTCGACGAATGGATATATTATCTGAAGAACAACAAGATTGAGGATGATTTTAAAGCGAAAGGGTTATCACAAGCACGGGAGTTATTAGATTACGACAAGTTATCGGACAAAGAGAAACAGGCTTACGACCGTGTATTGGAGAGCCGCCGCGGTGAGCGAGATGCCTTCTATACCGCCGGGATCGAAGGTCGGGTAGAAGGTTGGACGGAAGGTGAAGCCATCGGGGTGGAAAAAGGCATGGAAGAAGGCAGGGAAGAAGGTTTGCGAAACGTAGCGCTCAACGCACACCGGGCAGGAATACCCCTGCCGGACATTTGCGCCCTTATCGGCTTCTTTAAAGATAAGGTACAGAAGATTATAGATAATAGTTAACGGCAAATGCTCATCCCTTTCAATAGTCAATTGAAAAGCTATATCCCTATCGGACAATTCGTGATGCTTTAGGAATGGCCTGCACCCCGCAGGCACGTAATCCCATAAATTTTTCTTACCTTTGCCGGCAAATAAAACGATTATCCAATGAATTTTGATTACAACACACAGCGCTGGAAGTTACGGCTTCCCGAATATGGCCGTCATATTCAAAAAATGATTCAATACGTAAAAACCATCGAAGACCGCGAGGAACGAAACCGGCAAATAATGGCCGTCATTGCGGTGATGGGCAACCTCAATCCGCATCTGCGCGACACCGCAGACTTCCGCCACAAACTGTGGGATCATGTCTACCTGATTGCCAATTTCGACATTGACATCGACTCGCCCTATCCCATTCCCGTACCGGAAACATTTGAAGAAAAACCGCAACCGATTCCATATTCGCAATCTCCACTAAAGGTGATGCACTACGGACGGAGTGTAGAAAATATGTTGAACGTTATTGCCGTCCGTCCCGAAAACGAAGAAAAACAGGCCATGATTGCCTTGATAGCGCTGTACATGAAAAAACAATATATCGGATGGAACAAAGACACCGTAACCGATCATATTATTTTTCGTGACATCGAACGGCTGTCGAACGGACGTATTATTGTCGACCCGTCGTTGAAATTGCCCAACGTACAACCTGAAGTCGCCCGTCCGCACTCCCAACCGACGAATGCCGGAAAAAACAAAGGGAAAAACAAAAATTTCAAAAAAATAAAGACAGACCCCCGTAACAGACAATCGTTAACGAAATAAGTTCTATCAAGTAAATGGCGGTATTTAAAGTAACAGGTAGTTGCCGGATGGCCGGCGAAATTGTGCCGCAGGGCGCTAAAAACGAAGCATTGCAAATACTTTGCGCAACGCTCCTTACACCCGAAAAAATAACCATTCGCAACCTGCCCGCTATTTTAGACGTCAATAACTTAATAACGCTGTTGCAAAACATGGGTGTCCGCGTCGAAAAACAAGATAGGGACACGTATACCTTTCAAGCTTCTGACGTAGATTTGGGCTACCTGAAAACCGACAAATTTCAAAAAGAAGCCACCGCCCTGCGCGGCTCGGTGATGATCGTAGGCCCCCTGTTGGCACGGTTTGGCTACGGCTACATGCCGCGTCCGGGAGGCGACAAAATCGGACGCCGACGACTCGACACGCACTTTATCGGATTTCAGCGCTTAGGCGCTACCTTCTCTTACAATGCCGACGACCATTTTTATACCGTCGAAGCGCCGCGCTTGCAAGGAACCTATATGCTGCTCGACGAAGCGTCGGTTACCGGCACAGCCAATATCATCATGGCAGCCGTCATGGCGCGCGGCATTACGACCATCTATAATGCCGCCTGCGAACCCTATGTACAGCAACTCTGCCGGATGCTGAACTACATGGGCGCGAAGATTGCCGGCGTCGGCTCCAACCTTCTGACTATCGAAGGTGTCGACCACCTCGGCGGCACCGACCACACGATTTTGCCCGATATGATTGAGGTTGGCAGCTTCATCGGCATGGCCGCCATGACGCGCAGCGAACTGACCATCAAAAATGTCTCGTACGACAATCTGGGAATTATCCCCGCGCAGTTTGCCCGACTTGGCATAGCGCTGTTCCAGCGCGGCGACGATATTTACATCCCCGCGCAGGAACACTACGAAATCGAATCGTTTATCGACGGCTCTATCATGACCATTGCCGACGCGCCATGGCCTGGACTCACGCCTGACCTGCTCAGCGTCTTTTTGGTCGTCGCCACACAAGCCAAAGGAACAGTACTCATCCACCAGAAAATGTTTGAGAGCCGCCTGTTCTTTGTCGACAAACTCATCGACATGGGCGCACAAATCATCCTTTGCGACCCCCACCGCGCCACAGTTATCGGCCACAACCACCAATTCACGCTTCGCGCCGCTCGAATGAGTTCCCCCGACATCCGCGCCGGTATCGCCCTGCTGATTGCCGCCATGAGCGCCGAAGGCGACAGCTATATCCAGCATATCGACCAAATTGACCGTGGCTACCAGTATATTGACAGGCGCCTGAATGCGCTGGGAGCAAAAATAGAACGAATTTGCGAATAAACCGACATGTAAACTAAACAATGATGAACAGGCGGGAAATTCCTGTTTCGACATCCTGAAAAAACAAACCCCATTCAGGCCTCAATAAGTTTGAAGATATGGCAAAAAAACGACCCCAAAACACCCCCTCAAAACCGTCCCTCTGGCGCGACGACCGCCTACGCTTTGTGAGCGGGTGGGTGCTATTCGGCTTTGCACTGTTTACGCTGATTGTGTTGATTGCGTACCTCTTTACATGGGATACCTACCAGAGCGGCCACCTCTCGCCGACCGGCGGCAGCATTGGGCAACGGTGGGCAAATCTGCTGATAGGCGAATATTTCGGCATTACGGCGTTCGGTGTACCTGTGATGCTGGGCGCATGGGGACTGCGACTGCTGCACTTCAGGATGGCGCACTTTTATAAAATCGTACTGGCTACGCTGACCGGCTGCGTATTGTTTTCGGTAGTGCTGGGATTCATCTTTGGCCATTTGACTACCTCGTTGAAAGGACTTATCGGGAAAGGACTGGGCGGTATTACCGGCGACCTGATGAGCGGCTGGCTCATTGAATCTATCGGCTTTGCCGGCGCTTTTTTGCTCTTACTACTGCTGACACTGACATGGGGCATATTTGTCAGCCGGCGGTTTATGCGCCGGCTGACAAATATCGGGAACCGTATACTACAAACACTCAGCCTGCGCAAATCAACAAAAGCCGCACCGGCTGGCAAAACGGCAGCCACGCCGGAGGTCATGGAAACATCTTCCGAAGCATTTTTCGAAATACCGTCCGACGAACCCTCCGGCGGCCTCATTATTAACCGTCCGGCGGATGAACCCGACGAACCGAGTATCGCCCCCGACGAACCGATAGAAGCCATTGATATAACCGACGACGACGATACCCCCTTTGTCGAAGGCGAACTGGAACTCTACGACCCGACGCGCGAACTGTCCAACTACAAAAAGCCGACAGTCGACTTGCTGGCCGACCACAAAGGCAAAGGACGACCGAGCGACGAAGAACTGGAACGTAACAAAAACAAAATCGTCAAAACCCTCAATAATTATAATATCGGTATTGATACCATCATTGCTACCGTCGGCCCGACGGTAACATTGTACGAAATCATTCCCAAAGCCGGCATCCGCATTGCCTCCATCAAACGACTGGAAGACGATATTGCACTAAGCCTTTCAGCATTCGGCATTCGGATTATTGCTCCGATACCGGGCAAAGGCACCGTAGGGATTGAAGTACCCAACGAAACGCCTGATACCGTGTCGATGCTGTCGGTCATCAAATCGGCGAAATTTCAGGAAGCGCCGTTCGACTTGCCGGTGGTGCTGGGCAAAACCATTTCCAATGAAAATTATGTATTCGACTTGGCCCGGATGCCGCACCTGCTGATTGCCGGCGCCACGGGACAGGGGAAATCCGTTGGGCTGAACGCCATCCTGACCTCCCTGCTCTACCGCAAGCACCCGTCGGAAATGAAACTCGTGCTGGTTGACCCGAAAAAGGTAGAACTGTCGCCGTATGCCAAAATCGAAAAACATTTCCTGGCCAAACTGCCCGACAGTGAAGAAGCCATCATTACCGACACACAAAAAGTGGTCTACACCCTGAAATCACTATGTATGGAGATGGACGAACGTTACGACCTGCTAAAACTGGCAGGCGTACGAAACATCCGGGAATACAATACCAAATTCGTCAACCGCAAACTGAACTCACTGAGAGGCCACCGCTACCTGCCATTCATCGTACTGGTGATAGACGAATTTGCTGACCTGATTATGACCGCCGGCCGGGAAGTCGAAGAACCGATTGCCCGACTGGCGCAATTAGCGCGGGCTATCGGCATTCATCTGGTGATTGCCACGCAACGCCCGACGACCAATATTATCACCGGACTGATAAAAGCCAACTTCCCAGCGCGTGTGGCATTCCGTGTAATCTCAGGCATTGATTCGCGGACGATTCTCGATACAACCGGCGCCAATCAACTCATTGGCCGTGGCGACATGCTGGTGTCCACCGGCAGCGAAATGATTCGCGTACAATGCGCCTTTGTCGATACGCCCGAAGTGGAACGCATTTGCGAATACATCGGGCATCAACAGGGCTTTAGCGAAACGTTCCCGTTGCCCGCATATAGCGGCGACGACGGCAACGGCGGGGGTGGCAAAGTCGATTTGGGAACACGCGACCCCTTGTTCGACGAAGCGGCCAGCCTCATTGTGCAGGCGCAACAAGGCTCAACGTCGCTCATCCAGCGGAAAATGAATCTGGGATACAACCGCGCGGGACGCCTGATGGATCAACTCGAAGCGGCCGGCATCGTAGGCCCCTCTGAAGGCAGCAAGGCACGGCAAGTGCTCATTTCCGACTTCCACACGCTGGACGAAAAACTCAAAGCCATGCACGAATAACACCCCGAACACCCATTTATTATGTATACCGTTTTCTTAAAAGGAATGATGAAAAATCGGATACGGCGAGTGCTGACAACAATATGCGCCGTTGGCATGACATACATAGCCGCGACACCGGCGCCGGCTCAAAACGTTAAACAACTGCTGGCGGCATTCACCGAAAAAATTAACGGCGCTACGAGCCTCGAAATGACCTTCGCCCTGACCTTTGAGAATCCGGTAAAAGGCCTGTTACGGAATTACGAAGGAACGTTACTTTGTAGCGGCGCAAAATACCGGCTGCTCACCGACGAGTCGGACATATACAGCGACGGGCGCAATAAATGGCTTTACAACAGGGAAACCAATGAAGTATATATCCAATATGTGTCGGACGACGAAGAATCGGCCGACATTACAGACCATCCCCTGCGTTTCCTCACATCTTGTCAAAAGGATTTCAGCTACAAGCAAAAAGGCGACCGGCGGGAAGACAACGGGCACACGCTCGTCGATATTGAATTTACTCCGAAAAACAAGCAGGCTGCCTATATATCCATCGTCCTGACGTTGGACGTTGACACCGCCTATCCGCATACCATCAACTATTTTGCAAAAAACGCCCGATACGCCATCCGCATCACGCGCATTACGCCCGACGTAGAAACGTTCGACGGCTACTTTGCATTTCCTAAACACAAATACCCCGGCGTCGAAATCATTGACTTGCGATAGCCTGCGGGAAATGAAAATAAATACTCCGGCGAAAACCCGTCGGAGCCGATTATCATGACCCCGACCGCCATGATGTCCGGCGAAAAAGGAGGGGTAAAAGTAACGACGTATTTTTTAGGCAGCTCAACGCTCCTGAGCCTCCACACGGTCACGTACGAACAGGTGTTGACCGTTGTTTGACATTTCATGAGTTCTTTATTTAAAATTGTAAAAAGGCGGATATCTCAAGGATACATCCCCTGTTTTTTGGTTACCGGCTAACCCGGCTGACTCTGCCCTGTTTTAAGAACCGCCGGCATCCAACCATCTTGGGTACCCTATCATCCTGAACCGGCGCATCCCCCTCTCTGTGGCTTTCTGTATAACATTCCTCTAAATTACACAGAGGGACACAGAAAACCACAGAGAGACGCACATTATCCTTCATTAACCACTAACCATTAACTTTTATTGCCTCTACGGGGTTTGCCGTAGCTGCGCGGTAGGCCTTAAAGCCTACCGATAGCAGGGTAAGCAGGAGGGTTATTACGGCGCCGGCAGCAAAAAGCCACCATGCTAACGGGATACGATAGGCGTAGTTTTCCAGCAGTTGATGCAGCCAGAAATAGACCACAGGGAACGCCAGCAGCATGGCGATGCCCACTAACCATAGAAATTCCTTCGACAGCATCGCGATAATACCTCCGACTGTAGCGCCGAAGACTTTGCGGATGCCGATTTCTTTTGTCCGCGATTCGGCGGTATAAGTAACTAATCCAAACAACCCAATGCAGGAGATGAAGACGGCAATCAGGGCAAACAGCGTCAGCATACGTCCCATGCGGATTTCTGTATGGTAAATCTCGTCAAACGTATCGTCTAAAAACCGGTAAGTAAATTCCCCCTCGGGGTTATATTGATTCCATAACGGTTTGATGCTTTCGAGCGCACTTTGGACGCCGGCACCGGTAGTTTTGATGTAAATCGCTCCGTTTTGCCACGTGTTATTCGGTAGAATATTCAGCAGCAGTAGCGGCGGTATCCGTTCTTTTAGCTGAACGCAATGGAAATCCTTCATCACGCCTTTAATCCGGTAGGGTTGTTTATCGCTTTTGTTCAGGTAAACGAGTTGCCCAATGGGGTCGTCCATGCCCATGACGCGGACGGCTTCCTCATTCACCACAAGATTGAATGTGTCACTCAACGACAGTCCTTCGCCCTGCAGAAGGGGGATTTTCATCATATCGCAGAAATTGGGTTGTACATGGGAGATGTGAACCCACACATGGAGG
Organism: Prevotellaceae bacterium; assembly: GCA_031278545.1. GTDB lineage: Bacteria > Bacteroidota > Bacteroidia > Bacteroidales > UBA932 > JAIRKX01. The sequence continues at coordinate 34,039 of JAITKF010000010.1, read as the reverse complement.
TCATCGGGCTTAGCCTCCCAGTAAGTGCTGCCATACATAGTATACATCAGCATATCCTGATGCTCGGCAGCCGTGATGTCGAGGATGTCGGGATTGCGCAGGAGTTCGTCCCGCACCGTCTCATAGTGTTCCTTCATCTTTTCTGCCGGGAAGTTAAAGACATGTTCCTTGTCGTAGCCCATATCCTTCCGGCGCATGTATTCCAATTGCAGCGTAATGCCGAGCGTAGCGACAATCAGGCCAAACGATACGGCAAATTGTAGCACGACCAGCGCCTTTCGGAGGTAGGTTCCGCGTTTGCGTCCGCTTTCGCGACTGCGGAAAGCGTCCATCGGGCGAAAGGCCGACAGCAAGAACGCCGGGTACAGCCCCGCCAGCAACAGTACGCTCGCAGCAATTACTGCGTACACCGCCCATATCGACGGATTGGCGATGCTATACACTAGTGTCTTTCCCGTAAATTCGTTATACATCGGCAGCAGAAAGTAAAGCAGGAACGATGCCGCCGCCAGCGAAATAAGCAGCAGCGCCAGCGTCTCCTGCATCAGTTGGAAAAACAGTCGCGGCTTACGTGCGCCCATGATTTTACGGACAGCCATCTCTTTGCTGCGCTTCACGGCGCGGGCTGTGACCAAATTTACATAATTGATGCAGGCCACTAACAGAATCAGTGCGCTGATAAGCGCCAATAGCCGGACTTCCTTCATGCCGTTCGGCTCGCCGTCGGCGTAGTACAGATGCATCTGAGTCAGTGGTTGTAAAACAAATCTGTATGTCCACTCCCCTGCCTCTTCCTCTGTCCCGAACGCCGCCTCTACGGAGGCCTTCCGCTTGACAGTCGTAATGTATTCCGACATCTTCGCCGCCAAGGCCTGAGTATCTTCCCCACGACGCAGCAGGAAATATGTTTCACAACGAAACCATCCCCAATCGTCGTGTATCAGTTTCCATGGCCCGTTGCCCCTGTATGTATGCTGCAAGGCTTCCAAGGGCAGTAGGTAATCGAATTGAAAGCTCGAATGTGCCGGCGGGTCTTTAATGACGCCGCTGACGCGGAAATGAATATCTCGGTCGGTCACCAACGCTTCGCCGACAGGGTTCTTATCGCCGAAGAGCGCCTTGGCTTTTGTCTCCGAAAGGATCACGGAATAGGGGTCGGGGAACGGATTGTCGCGGTCGCCTTCGTACAGCGGAAAATCAAAGAGCCTTAGAAACGATGCATCGACCGCATAGCCCGCGAGGGAATATTTGCTCCCGCCGTATTTCCAGTAGGCAACGTCGTGGTATCCGGTCACACGACAAATATCGACAATTTCGGGAAAGGCCTCTTGCACTGTCGGCGCTAATGGAACCGGCGACACCGCCCAAAACTCGTTAACCTTAAGGTCGTAGGCATAATTCAGTCGGTAAATATCGTCGGCTTTCGAATGAAAGCGGTCGTAATTGAGCTCGTCCTGTACCCAAAACAGAATAAGGATACAAGCCGTCAGCCCGACAGCCAACCCCGTAACGTTAATCCACGTATACAGGTTATACCGGCGTAAATTGCGAATAGTAAGACGTAACATAGTTTTTAATTTACTTATTTCTTTATTTTCATCCCCCGCAGGCCATTAACCATTAACTTTTATCGCCTCCACCGGATTTGCCGTAGCTGCACGGTAGGCCTGAAAGCCCACCGACAGTAAGGTTATCGCCACAGACGCCAGCAGGGATACGGCAAAGACCATCCAGCCGACCGGAACACGATAGGCAAAATGATTGAGCCATTGTTGCGCGACGTACCACGCCACCGGCCATGCTATCAGATTAGCGACAATCAGCTGCCGGCCTGTTTTCCACAGCAGCAGCGCCAGAATATCCTGCACCGATGCACCGACGACTTTACGGATACCGATTTCCTTCTTCCGCTGTTCCGTCGTATAGGCCATCAGGTTTAACATCCCCAGTGCCGCCAGCACAATTGCAATCACCGCAAAGCAAAAGAAAAGGCGCCCGAAATAACCCTCCAGTTCGTACTGGCTTTTATACAGGTCGTCGAAAAAAACATACTCAAACGGGCTATCGGGGTTCACCCTGTGCCAGACCTCCTCTATCCGTTGCAGCACATCCCCGACGCTCGGGGAGCTATATTTTATAGACACTTTCGTGAACGCCCCCGCTTCGGGACGGTTCGTCATAATCAGTGGCTCGATATCGTTATAGAGCGACGCATAATGGAAATCGTCGACCACGCCGATAATTTCATGCGCGCCGTTGCGTTGTATCGTTTGCCCGAGCGCCGCGTCGACGCCCCCGATCTGTTGCGCCAGCCGTTCGTTGATAACGTAAGCCGATGTAGCGGCGTGATTATCCTTCGGAAAAAAGCGACCGGTCTTCAGCCGGATACCGTATACCTCCGGAAAATCACCATCGACGTCGACCACATGTATCAGCGAAAACTGTGTCGCCTTCGGCAACAAGTAGCCGTTGCGCGTAAAATTACCGCACGGCACATCCGATGATGACGACGATGCCATAACACCCGTCGTCGAAGACAGCTGTTCCTTCAGCGCCGCGGCATTTGCCCGTTCATCTTTACCCGTCAACGGAATGGTGATAATACCCTCTTTCCTGAAACCAATATCCTTTTGCTGCACATAAGCCAGCTGCCTGTACACCACGCCGGTGGCCACAATCAGCACGCTCGAAATCGCCAGCTGCACGACGACTAATACATTTTGCACCTGATGTTTTTTCCGTTTCCGTTCACCGCCGCCCTTCGACACCTCGCTCATCGGCAGCGACGACAGACGCAAAGCCGGATAACTGCCGCCCAAAACACCCGTTACCACCGCCAGCCCCCCGATACAAAGGAACACAAACCCCGTCCGCCCATCGTAAGCCACAGGGCTGTTCGTCAAACTGACATAGACGGGTTCGAGCAGCTTAAACAGAAGACAGGTACACACAAAAGCAACCATACTTACACATAATGACTCTCCGAGGAACAGCTGCACCAAATCGCCACGCCGCGCACCCAACGCCTTGCGCACACCGGCCTCCTTAATCCGCTTCAGCGAACGCGCAGTTGTGAGGTTCACAAAATTAATGACCGCCACCACGACCGTCAGCAACGCCACCGCCGACAGCACCAGCAACGCCAGCCGCAGATAGGGCGACTCGTAACTGTAACGAAGATGCAACTCTTGCAGCGGACGCAGGTAGGCGTCGAGCGCCGTATAATCGTCTTTCAGGCGCTCCCGCAGCAGGCCGTTCAGTTTTTGCACGACCACCGGCATTTCCGCACGGGGATTCACGTGCAGGTAGGTCATATACTGGTTGCCACCATTCCACCCCATAGAACGGTCGGGCATACGATACAAAGTCGCGAACGACGCCAGCGCACTAAACCGCAGGTCGGAGTTCAACGGCGGCTCGGCGGCGACGCCCGTTACGGTATAATCCGCGCCATTAATCCGCACCGTTTTCCCAACTGGCTCCACGTCGCCGAACAGCCTGTCGGCCGTCTGTGCGGACAGTGCCACCGTATAGGGCGCTGACAGAACGGCACTCTTATCGCCCTTCAACAGCGGAAAACTAAACAAATCGAAAAAAGCCGTATCGGCAAACACGACATTCTCCGTCTTTAACGACTTCTCCCCCCATGAAATAAAATAGCTATAAGGAACCGACACGCGGGCATACTCCACCACTTCGGGAATTTGCGCTTTTGCCGCCGGTCCGATAGCGGGAATGATCGTATACGCCTCGCCAAACGACTCATCGTTACGATCATTCACCGACACACGATAAATATGCTTGCCGTTTACATGAAAATTATCGTATCCCGTTTCCTGCGCGATAAAATTGCCGATGTAAGCCACAGCCGTAAAGCCCACCGCCAGCCCAAACAGGTTAATGAAGGAAAAAACCTTGTCACGCGTAATATATCGAAGCATAATTCTTAATAAGTAATAGATAGTGAATAATGGACAATGTAGGGGCGTATAATCATACGCCTGTATGATGGATGAGCTACGAAGGATGAGGCGCCGAAACGAGTAAAGAGATAGAATATATAATATGATTTGACGAAAAATATATTAAAATCAAATACTATCATGCATAATTTGACGAATAGTATATTAACATCAAATACTACATATATATCTTGTTTCCAAAACGAAAGATACGTACTTTTGCATCTAAAATTTATGTTATGATTGTTTTTGTTGCAGAAAAATACAAGCAAATCGAGCCCGCCGACGTCTATGTATCGATTGAACAATTCGACGCCATACGGGCAGACCGGGATAATGGGATACCCCACCCGGAAATAACCAGCATCCGCCTGACGGGGAATGATTTTTTTAATCTCTTTGCCACTATCGTCGAAGAGGGCGTGGGACTCAGATTGAGTGGCATAGCCAAAGCGATGGGCGTTAAGCCGGGGTTGCTGGGGCCGGCTATCGAGGCCATGAGCGGCCTTACGGCGTATCAATGGGTGGTGCAATACCAGCACATGTCGGCCTGCGATAAACTGCGCACCCGGTGGCGGGTGTCCGACGTAGCGTCGTCGCTTGGTTTTTCGGTCAGCGGGTTCAGCCACTTCTTTTACCGGATGGAGAACTGCTCCCCCACCGAATATATAAAGGCGCGGCATCGTCGCAGCCATAGCGGTTCCCGCCGCCAGGGCCAGCTCATTGTCCCTTCTTTGGCAAAGCATACAGCAGTTCCCTCATGAAGTTCTCCGTAACAGTTTCGCCGTCGAGCATGTGAACAATACGGTGCGCATAGCGGGCATCATGCTCGCTATGAGTAACCATCACAATAGTCGTACCCTTATCATTGAGCGACGTAAGCATTTGCATCACCTCCGCACCGTTACGGCTATCGAGATTACCCGTAGGCTCGTCGGCCAGTATCAACTTGGGATTATTCACCACCGCCCGCGCCACGGCCACCCGCTGCTGCTGCCCTCCGGAAAGCTGCATCGGGAAATGATTACGGCGATGCATCATCTCTACCCCATCCAGTGCCGCCTCCACCAATCTTTTACGCTCCCCCGACCGCACATTGTTATACACCAGCGGCAGTTCCACATTCTCGAACACCGTCAACTCGTCAATCAGATTAAAACTCTGGAACACGAAGCCGATATTAGCCTTCCGCAATTCGCTACGCCTATACTCATTAAACCTCCCCACCTCAATGCCATTAAACAGGAAACTTCCAGAATCAGGCTCATCGAGCATTCCCAGAATATTCAGCAACGTCGACTTACCGCAGCCCGAAGGCCCCATAACGGCCACAAACTCACGCGCCGTCACCTCCATCGAAAGCCTGTTAAGCGCCACCGTCTCTACCTCTTCTGTCCGGTAGATTTTCACAAGATCCGTAATTTTTAACATCTTTTTACTGTCCTTTTTATAATTCATAATAAAAAACGGAAACGTTATAAACAGAAACGTCCCTTGTTACTTTAACGCAATCGTTGTGCCAAAATAACAGCAACCTGTTTCTTAGTTGATTTCTTTTGAGGACAAGGAATAGGACTGTTCGTTTCTGAACACTGACTGTTCGTTTCCGTGCAGGGCGGCGCCGGCGCCATTTCAAATCGGTAGCCCGCCGTTCGAGCGGCTTGTTCTTAGTAGGCAAAGAAGAATGAATCTCTTACGACGCCAATCCGTAATGCTGTCTTAGCGTTCCGATTCGATGGTATAAACAAAACTGTCGGCGCGGTAATAGCCCACATTCCATTCAATGGGACGATTGCCAGGGTCATAGACAAAACGCTTACGCCTCAGGAGCGGGTCTCCGACCGTGATGTCCAGTTTTGCGGCCAGCGTGCGGTCGGCCACAATAGCGCTGACTTCTTCTTTCGACAGTTTGACGATGGTATGGTATTTTTTTTCAAGGATGTCATACAAAGGTTGCGAAAAATCTTCGTTGCCCGTAAGTCCTATACGCGGATTGAAATACGATATGAAGTAAACGAACGGATGTTCGGGCTTACCGCGCAAACGCTCCAACTTTAATATCTTTGTATCTTTCGGAATATTAAAAAAACGGCTAAGCTCTTCGGTCGGCTTCACCCATCTGACTCGAAGCGCATAATTTTTTACTTCGATGCCTAATGCTTTCATCTCTTGAGAAAAACTTAGCCAGTTGCGGGCTTTAGAAATAATCGCCGTATCGGAAACAACGGTGCCGATGCCTTTTTTACGAATCAGCAGCCCTTCGAACACCAATTTATTAATTGCCTGCCGCAACGTACTCCGCGATATGCCCAATTTTTTTGACAAATCTACTTCATTAGGAAATTTCTTCCCTTTTTTATAATCGGGCGACTGGATAATCTTGCGAAGCTGCGCTTCTATCTGTACATACAAGGGTATCGGTGAAGAATGGTCTATTGTCAGTTTCATCGTGGGTTATTCATTATACGATATTTTGCCTTTATTCTACGAATGTGTTTTTTACAAAGGTAGAAAAAATATCTGTGTTTTTTTATGCCATAACACAAAAATAATTTTGTTAGTGTAAAAATAATTTTGTTACTTTGCATCCGCAAATATATGTACATACATATATACATATATACATGCAAAAACTTTAAGAACATACTTTAACAATTAATAATAAATAGATTAATAATAGAATGGTTTCATTAAAACAGTATTCGGCAGGAGTAGATATGGGTGGTTCTCATCTTTCGTATGCGGTGGTAGATACAGTTACCAGTACCGTTTGCCGGACCGTGTATGGCCCCTTGCAAATTAAAATTAATCCGCAGGGAAGCATCACCGAATTGCTTTGCGCTTTTGAGAAAGCATTCGCCGGATTGTTTGCTTCCCCAGCCGGACACTCTATTGCTTCCATCGGAATAGCGATGCCGGGGCCATTCGATTACCGGAACGGCGTTTCCTGTATTGCCGGCGTACACAAATTGGATGCTGTTTTCGGGTTAAACTTCCGGCAAGCCTTACAGCAACTGTTGCCGCGTAAGGGTATTCACATTGCCTTTGAAAACGATGCTACCTGTTTTGCATTGGGCGAATACTATGCCGGCGCGGCTAAAAATAGTCAACGTACGCTGATCATTACATTAGGCACTGGACTGGGCAGCACGTTTATGGTAAACGGACAGCCTCAGACTGCCGCGAGCGATGGCGTACCCGTCAATGGATATCTTTACAACATTCCTTTTGGCGACGGTATAGCCGACGATTATTTTTCGACGCGGTGGTTTGTCGCTCAATGGAAGGCGAGGACAGGTAAAATCGTTGCTGGCGTGAAAGAGATTGCCGATGCGGCCATGCTCCACCAAGCTGTGGCAGAAACGCTTTTTACGGAGTTCGCCGACAATCTCAGTGCATTCCTCATACCGTGGCTACAAACATTCAAACCCGACAAGTTGGTAGTAGGCGGAAACATAGCTAAAGCCATCACATTATTTGGGGAAACGTTGAACCGCACCTTATGGGAGGCAGGATTGTCGTCGCTAACGGTAGCACCCTGCGCGTTGTGGGATGAAGCCCCACTCATTGGAGCGGCCATGAGGGCCAGCGAAACAATCGCGGACTCTTTCCCTGCACAGTGGCGGAAAACAACGCAGTTTTTAGCTCCCGACAAAGCCACGCCAACTGAGCCGGGGCAGTACGATATTTATCCGGCGTTCCCTGCCGGAAGCGGAAAAATTCAAGCGGGAACAGCCGCGTTGGCCGCATGGATCGCCGGACAGCAAACGGTAGTGATAGACGGATATACCGGCGTATTTTGGCATCAATTAGTAGCCGACCTTGGCAAGGAACCGGCCCTGCAAGGGAAAAAAATCAGGTGGTTCCATGCCGAAGCCGCTATGAAGCCGGCAGAGGAGATTGCACTACTAATTGCGCCGTACATGGGTGAGCCGGATACTATTTTCGGAAGAATGACCGACGCTACATTAAGCGACTGGTTTGATATGGCAAAACTGCAGCACATGCAGCCGGATGCCAATGTCGACATCAATATCATGGTTGGATGCGGCGCAGCGCTGGCAGATTGGCAAGCGACAGGCCTTGTTTATGTAGATATGCCGAAAAACGAATTGCAATACCGCATGAGGGCAGGCGTGGTTACCAATCTCGGTGCCGACACGCCGGCAGACGACCGCGAAATGTATAAACGCGCATTTTTCATCGATTGGCCGGTATTGGATAAACACAAATGCGCCCTCTTTCCACGCATGGATTTAGTGGTCGACGGGCAGCGTCCCGACATCTGCCTTTTCATGACTGGAGCCGATTTGCGGGCAACACTTGCCGTGATGAGCAGGAACGTTTTCCGTGTCCGACCGTGGTTTGAGCCGGGAGCTTGGGGTGGTACATGGATGCGCGACCATTTTGACGGGTTGAATAAAGAGGTGCCCAATCTAGCGTGGTCTTTTGAACTGATAGTAAACGAAAACGGACTGATGTTTGAAAGTGACGGATACCGGTTGGAAGTAACATTCGATTTTTTGATGTATGCGCACTATGAGGCCGTGTTGGGTGATTGTGCCGCGCACTTCCGGTACGATTTTCCCATACGGTTTGATTTCTTGGATACCTTCAATGGCGGGAATTTATCGGTGCAGTGCCATCCGCAGCTGGCATATATAAAGGAGCTTTTCGGTATACCGTTTACGCAGGACGAGACCTACTACATTCTTGATTGCAAGACAGATGCTGTCGTTTATCTTGGTTTTCAAGAAGGCATTGATGCCTCTACCTTTCACCGAGCGCTGACGGATAGTGAAAAAAATGTGCATGAAATACCCATCACGCATTATGTACAGCAGCATCCGACAAAGAAACATGATTTTTTCCTCATACCGAACGGCACCGTGCATGCATCCGGCAAAGACAACGTAGTGCTCGAAATCAGCAGCGCGCCTTACATCTTTACGTTTAAAATGTACGACTGGCTTCAGGTAGATATAGACGGGAGACCGCGTCCTATCAACATCGAGCACGGAATGAAGAACCTGAATTTCGACAGGCAGGGAGTGCGGGTGCAGGAAGAATTTATCAGCAAACCCTACGTATTGAGTAGCGAGGAAAATTGTGTCGTGGAACATCTACCGACCCATGTCGGGCATTTTTATGACGTCCATCGCTACACATTGCATACGGAGATGACTGTTGTTACCGGCGGCAAATGCCATGTGTGGATGTTGGTCGAAGGTCGTTCGGTGATTGTGGAAACGGAGCAAGGCATGCGGCAACGGTTTAATTACGCCGAAACCTTTGTAGTTCCTGCCGCCACAGAATCGTATAAAATAATTAACGAAAGTGCCTTGCCAGCCGTGCTGGTAAAGGCTTTTGTAAAATAAAATTAAGTTCTCAATTCTTTAAAAATGTAACACAAATGTATGAATCAATTTATCTTTAATGCAGTTTATTTGTTGCGCAGCAAAGTAGGACAGCCGACGTTTTTCAAACGATGGAGTTATTTGCTTTTGCTACTTGTCGCAACGGGCGGGCCGATGCTTGCCCAACAAACCGGCCAGCCGGTGTCTGGCCTTGTCGTCGACCAGCACAACGAGCCTCTAACCGGCGCTTCGGTGGTCGTAGCAGGTACACTATTGAGTACGGTTACGGACGTGGCCGGTGCTTTTACCATCAATGTCTCCGCCGACGGGACGCTCCAAGTGTCGCTGCTCGGGTACAAGCCCATTGCCATTCCTGTAGACAACCGCACGTATTTACTTATTACGCTGGAGCAGGACGCTATTGAAATGGAGAGTGTAGTAGTCGTTGGATACGGAGCGCAGAAAAAAATTAATTTAACGGGAGCCGTCGCTACGGTTGCTACGGAAGAACTACAGGGACGGGCGGTTGTCAATTTGGCGGAAGCCCTGCAGGGGATGTCGCCGGGACTGGTGATAGAACAGTCCAATTCAGCGCCGGGCACACGGGTCGGCATTAACATCAGGGGGCTGAATACAATGAATGACAACACACCGTTGATTATCATCGACGGAATACCGGGCGCCGATATCCAGAATGTCCCTATTGGCGACATCGAACAAATTTCGGTGCTTAAGGACGCTGCCTCTACCGCCATTTATGGATCGAGAGGAGCTAACGGAGTCATTCTTATAACCACTAAGAAAGGAACGGCGGGGCGAAGCGAGGTTCGCTACGATGTCCAGTATGGATGGCAGTCGCCGGCACATCTGCCCGAAATTGCCGATTCGTGGATTTATGCCTCTTTGCGAAACGAGGCGTTGGTCAATTCGGGGCAGTCTGTGCGATTTTCGCCGGAAGAAATTGCATGGTACAAAAGTGGGGAAGGCCCCAATGTAAAATGGATGGAGGAGCTTTACCGCCATGTATCCCCACAGCAAACGCACAACCTGTCTATTACCGGCGGCAACGACAAAACCTCCTGTATGCTGTCATTGGGCTACCTCAATCAAGAAAGCATGTTCAATGGAAACGACTACGGATTGAAGAGATACAATGCCCGCTTGAATATCGTGCATCAAGTATTGCCGGTATTGAAAGTTTCGGCGACGGCAGCGTATATTCGGAATAATATCCGCGACCATGCTTACTGGACGGAGTGGATTATTGAGCTGGCATCGCGCATGCCACCCATCTATCCGCTCAAGGACGAAGACGGGAACTACTCCTACCCGAGCGGAAGCAATTCCAATCCTTTATCGCGCCTCGAAAAAGGAGGATACAGACAAAACTCCAACGATGATATATCAGGTACGCTGTCGGCAGAGCTGGCTATTTTCGACGGGCTGAAACTCTCCGGAATGATTGGCGCGCACTTGCAAAATAACCAGCTGCACGAAAATAGGAAAGCCATTGCCGACGCCTTGTCTGGAGATAAGGAAAACAGAATCACCGAAAACCTCCATCGCACCTTTTTTCTCACCTCGAATATACTGCTTACTTACGAAAAACAGATAGGACAACACTACATTGGAGGCATGGCGGGTTACGAATATGAAGGAACGCAATACCGTTGGTTTGAAACTTGGCGTCGGTACGACGAATGGGGGTTCGACATCATTGGCGACAATGAACTCGTCGGCGACAATGTGGCAAATCGCGGCAACGCCATCGACCGCGACATCATGTATTCGGTCTTTGGAAGGGCTACTTATAATTATGCCGGAAAATATCTTTTTGAATTTAATCTGAGGAATGATAATTCTTCCAAATTTAAAAAAGGTAATCAAGGAAAAGTATTCCCCTCCTTGTCGGCGGCATGGCGAATATCGGAGGAAGATTTTTTCCGACCCGTAACTCGCTACATTTCTTCGCTTAAACTGAGGACATCATGGGGAGAAGCCGGAAACAACAGGATAAACAATTACCTCTATGCGCCATCCGTATCAAGAGGAAATGGATATATCTTTGGTGATAACGTAGTGCCGACAGCGTATTTCAGTTCTTATAACGAGGAAATACGTTGGGAAACGACGTCTATGCTGGATGTCGGAGTCGATGCCGGATTTTTCAATAATACCTTGCATATAACTTTCGACTATTTCTACCACAACACCCGCGATATCTTGGTTAGTTTACCTGTTGCGGGCATTTACGGCGACGATGCCGCGGTGCAGAACTATGGAGCGGTCGCAACACGCGGATGGGAAGTTTCGGCTGCATGGATGTTCACTTCCGGAGCTGTCAAACATCGTCTGTCGGCGCATATATCCGATTCGCAGAACGAAGTTTTGCAATTTGGTGCAGACGCTATCGGCGGGTACGACGTAAATACGATTATCCGCGAAGGATATCCGCTATGGTCGTATTATGCTTATAAGAATGACGGATTCTTCCAAAATCAAAATGAAGTCAATAAAGGACCGAATTTGCCGGGAATAACTCCAAAACCGGGAGACATCCGATACCTCGATAAAAATGGCGACAACGAAATTACTGAAGACGAAGATCGCTTTATTGTGGGCAACCGCTATCCCAGATACACCGGTGGTTTCAGCTATGGACTGGAGTGGAACGGCATAGACTTTTCCATGCTTTGGCAAGGCGTAGGCCGGCGGATGGTATGGGTGCGCGGGGAAGCCGTAGAAGCGTTCCACAACAACAATGAAGGCCCGGTCTTCAACTTTCATATCGACCGGTGGACGCCGGAAAATTCCGATGCTACCTATCCTCGCTTGACCGTCGGCGCAGAATCAACAAACAACGTGGCGAAATCTGACTTCTGGATACAAAATGCTGCCTACCTTCGACTTAAAAACGTGCAGTTGGGCTATACTATACCCCCGTCTATCACAAAAAAATGCTTCGTACAACATTTGCGCGTCTATACAAGCATACAGAACGCCTTGACATTTTCCAAAATGAAAGGCGGATGGGATCCTGAAACAAGTGACAATCAAGGAGGCGGACGAATCTACCCGGTTAGCAGGGTAGTCGCGTTTGGAGCAACTATTACTTTTTAAAAAAACAAATATGAAAACAAATACAATAAAAATACTATGGATAGCGCTATGCACTTTTGCGCTTACGGCATGTCTCGACATTGACACGCCTCCCTATGACCGCGAATCGGACTTAACTTTCTGGAACGATCCGCAGTCTGCCCTGCAATCCCTGAATGCCTGTTATGAATACCTTCCCGGAACGGAAGAAATCCTGTATTCCGATGCAGCTACGGATAATGCTTATTGTAAAGTGCAGGATTTTACGCGCGACATTGCAAACGGCGCTTACTCTCCGTCATATCATTACGTAAAAACATTTTGGGACACCCGCTACAGAGGTATTAAGCGTTGCAACAGGCTACTCGCTAATATCGACAAAGTGCCTGGCCTGTCTGGCGAACTGCGCAATCAGTACATAGGCGAGGCGAAAACTATTCGAGCGTGGCATTATTTTGAACTTTATTCCCGTTTCGGTGATATTCCCTACTATACGCATGTCATTACGATGAGTGAAGCGGCGACCATTAGCCGAACGCCAAAAGCAGACGTAGTGGCCGCCGTTATCGAAGACCTCGATGAAGTGATTGCGAACGATTACTTGCCCACAAGCTATCCTGCTGAGGAAAAGGGACGCGTCACACGATGGGCTACGCAAGCGCTAAAAGCGCGTATACTGCTATTTGAAGGACAGTGGAACGCATTGAAAACAGTTACAGAGAATATTATGAACAATAGCGGACATGCTCTCTTCAATGGCGGGTATGACGCTCTGTTTACCGTAGCTGGCGAAGGCAATCCGGAAATTATACTTGATGTACAATACGCCAAAGGACTCCGCGAAAACAGAACGCAATCCCAGTTCTTACCTCCTTCATTAGGAGGCTATTCACAATTGTCTCCCTTGCAGGAATTAGTCGATAGCTACCCTATGATCAATGGCAAAGCTATCCATGAAAACGGTTCAGGCTATGATGCACAACAGCCATACACCAACCGCGACCCGCGATTGGCAGCTACAATCGCTTATAACGGAAATAGCTACAAAATGGTCGACGGTTCGCTGGTTTACATTAACACCACGCCCGGCGTCGCGCCTGATGGATTCGGATTTTCCTCCAATGTATCGGCCACAGGCTATTACCTGAAAAAATATTGGGATAATGACTACCGCGCATCCCTGCTATCAGGACTGAACACCATCCTTATCCGTTACGCCGACGTACTGCTCATGCACGCTGAAGCATGCGCCGAAACAGGAAGCCTGAATGCCGCCGAATGGAACCGAACTATTAAGCTCATCCGCGCCCGCGCTGGATTTAACCATGACGCCTGTGAATTTCCTTCTGGAAAAACAAATAGCGAACTCATTCAAATCATACGTAATGAACGACGCTGTGAGTTAGCTTTTGAAGGTTTGCGCATCAAAGACATTTACCGCTGGAGAATTGCCGAAAATGTTCTGAACGGATGGTGCCACGGAATCTACACCGGGGAAACCATTGGTACTGACAATGGATTTGTTCGTATTGAACAGCGTCATTTCCTCGCCGGTAAAAACTATTTGTGGCCAATCCCGCAAGCCGACAGAGACGTCAATAAAAATTTATCCACCAATCCTGATTGGTAATCCCTTATTATTCATCTTCAATTATACTTATATGAAACGTATACATTTATTTTATTTCGTCCTTACCATATTATGCACATTTTCGTGCGTAGAAAAATATGAGTACGATACAACATTCAGCCTGCCTACTGCACTTTCATCGCCGGCTAGCGTTACGCTTGACGTTACATCATTAGAAACTATCGTGCTGGAGTGGAGCGGAGGAGGTGCTACCGACGGCTCTATTGTGCAATACGAAGTACTCTTTGTCGCCGAAAATGGAAACTTCGACAATCCGATACAAACCATGCCCAGCGACTTGGGAGCTCTGCCAAAACTCACGCTTTCTCATGCCCAACTTAACGCTATTGCCCGTCGAGCCGGCATTACGACCATGCAGACAGGCGTCGTCAAATGGACGGTAACAGCCTCGAAAGCCGGCGACGTTAAAAGAGCGGAGATAACGAAAACAATCAGCGTCACTCGCGGCGAAGGCATTGACAATATCCCCGAAACCCTCTATCTCTTCGGTAGCGGCGCCGCCGCCGAAGGCGAAGCCCGGGCGTTTCGCAGAGCCGAAGAAGGAGTATTTCATATTTACACAAATCTCGCAGACGGCGACATCCATTTCCGTAACACCCCCAACAACGCAACCGGATTCAGCTACTTTGTCGTCAACGGAAAACTCACCGAAGGCAACGGAAACATCGCTGTGCAGGCAACCGTAGCAAACACTCCAGTACGAATAAAAGTCGATTTCAACGCCCTTACGGTTACGATGCAAACCATCTCTAATGTACGTTGTATCTGGGGAGCGAACTACGATGTCATCGGAGCCATGACCTACGTCAGCAACGGCATCTTCCGCGCCGACAACCGCGAAATCCGATTCATCGACCAGTCAAGACCCGAAACTAACCCACCGTCATGGTTAGGATGGATTGAAGAGCGCTACTACTTCATCGTCGCCATCGACGGTACAGATCACTGCTGGGGACGGATGGATGGCATCAGCATCGAGCGACCCCTTGGAAACGAACCCGTCGAATTTTATGAAATCGGCGAATTTGCATGGAGCCAATGGGATCACCTGTGGAAAATGAATGGCGACCTTGATTTGAAACACTGCGACATAATAATATATACCAACAACAACGGTAAAATGTTTCATACCTTTACAAACATTCGCTAACAACGCAAACCGATGAACAGTCCGGCCACTCTCTTTTTATATATGAAGAAAAATAAAATCATATTGAAAAACAGATTGACCGGATTGCATCATCGATGTCTGTACCTCATTGTAAAAAACCTTACATGGAATTATACATATACATCATTATATAAAATGGGAAAAACAATTATTCTCACAATAGCCGTCATGTTTACGTTGACTGCATGCGGTCATAACGACGTCGAACCCTTTATGCCGCCGGGAAGCGGAACCAAACCCGATACCGGCACAACAGACATCGTCTATCATCAACGTGCTAAAGAACTCTTTGACGTCGTCAACCGTCTTTACCGAATAACGCCAACCGACGAGGCCAGCCTCTACAGGGAAGACCTCCACGGAAGCGATTATTCCTTCCTTTGGCCCTTCGACGGAATGATATCGGGCGCGGCCGCGCTTTATCGCTTGGGATACCCCATAGCGTATGAAGCAATGGTCGATAATTATGAAAAATATAGTCGTCCATACGCCGGCGACGTATCAGCGCCCGGCTACGGTTCGGCTACCAACGGCTCAACCGGTAGCGGTACACGATTCTACGACGATAATGCCATTGTAGGCGTCGAATTGGTAGAAGCATACGTACAAACGCGGCAGCAAAAATACCTTGACCGTAGCGCCGTTGTATACGCATTCTTGCAAAGCGGGCTTGATACCATAATGGGCGAAGCGCTCTGGTGGAACGAAGACCAGCGTAACCGGCCCGGCATGGACGATTCCAACAAGCCTGCTTGTGCCAACGGATATGCTACTTATTTTTTGCTGAATTACCATGCCATTTGCCCGCAGACTAAAAAAGACAGCGTGCTGCTGTTTGCACAAAAATTATACGAGTGGCTGCGAACAAACCTGCAAGACCAAAGTGATAAAACTTACTGGAATGATAAAAACGTATCAGGGCGCATCAATCAAACAAAATGGACTTACAACAGCGGAGTGATGATTCTAAACGGCCTTTTACTCTTCCAAATCACCGGTGAACAGCGTTACCTCCACGAAGCGAATGGAACAGCTATCGGAGCATATAACTATTTTGTCAAACCACGCAACGGGCTTCCGCTTGCTTATCCCGATCACGACCCATGGTTCAATACCAAACTGCTGAAAGCATACATTGAAATAGCGCCCTACCTTCCGGCCGCAGACACTTATGTTAATACCTATATACAATTGATTAATCATGGATACAACCGGGCACGGACAGACAATGGCCTATTCTATGAAGACTGGACAGGCGCCTCGCAGGGGCGTTATACCAATTTGCTGCATCAAGCGGCGGTCATCGAATCCTATGCCTTGATAGCATTGTACGGAAATGAAAACATACAAACAGAATAGATCATGAAACGAAAAATAATGTTCCTCTGGCTATTGGCGACCGCTAGCCTGGCAGCCTGTATGCCCGGAAAACAGCCGGTCGACTACGTAAATCCAAATATAGGAACGGTACATAGCCGCTGGTTCTTTTATACGCCGGCCGCTACACCATTCGGAATGGCCAAATTGGGCGCCTCGACCGACGGCAGCTATGGCAACGCATCCGGATGGGAAGCCGTAGGCTACAACGACCATCACGCTTCTATCGAAGGATTCCCCTGCTTCCACGAATTTCAGATAGGCGGTATTATGCTTATGCCGACCGTCGGCACAGTACGCACAACGCCCGGCAAAATAGACAGCGCAGATGGCGGATACCGATCGTTTTTCAACAAAAAAGATGAATACGCAACGGCCGGATACTATTCGGTTTGGTTGAAAGACTATGGAATCAAAGCGGAACTGACGGCCACCGACCGTGTCGGGTTCCAGCGTTATACTTTTCCCGCCTCCGGACAGTCTCACATCCTCTTCGACGTCGGCAATCAATTGGGCGAAAGCGGTGCGGTACGCGACGCATGGGTAAAAATCACCGGCGGTAACACCGTCGAAGGCTACGTAGTTACCGAACCCGAATACGTAAAAAAATACCAGCAGGGCGCTACCGTCTCCATGTATTTTTATGCGGTTACCAATAAACAGGCCGCTGAAACCGGCACGTTTGTGCGCGGCGAAACCCATACATCCGAACCGGAAAAACGGGGCGTCGGAGCCGGTGCAGTACTGACCTTCCAAACCGCAGAAAACGAAACGGTCGAAGTCAAAATAGGACTTTCTTATACATCCGTCGAAAATGCAAAACGCAATCTGGAAGCCGAAGCCGCAACGCTTAATTTTGCACAGGCAAAGCAATATGCCACCAACAAATGGAACGACTACCTTAGCCGGATTACGGTCAAAGGCGGTTCGGAAGCCGACAGGATAAAATTCTATACCGGCCTTTACCACGCCTTATTGGGGCGCGGACTGGCCAGCGACATCAATGGCGCATACCCGAAAAACAACGGCGACACAGGCCAAATCCCCACAGACGCCAATGGGAAGCCCCGCTTTAACCACTACAATACTGACGCCGTCTGGGGCACCTACTGGAACCTGACCCTGCTCTGGGCTATGGCCTACCCCGAATACTATGCTGATTTTATCAACAGCCAGTTGTTGGTCTACAACGATACTGGATGGTTGGGCGACGGCATTGCCTCCAGCAAATATGTATCGGGCGTAGGTACAAATATGATGAGTGTCGTATTTGCTGGAGCCTACAATAGCGGTATTCGGGGCTACGACGTCGAAACAGCCTGGCGTGCGGCGCTTAAAAACGAAACAGCCTATGCCGGACGTCCCGAAGGAGCGGGAAAAATGGACGTCGGGCAATTTATCCGGCTCGGATACGCGCCATACAACAACTCGGTATCTTTCGGTTCGCATGCCGACGGATCTTCGTTCGCAGCCTCACATACGCTGGAGTACAGCTTCAGCGCATACGCCATGGCGCAATGGGCGCGGCAACTTGGCAAGGTCGACGAGTACCGGCAACTGGCATGGCTCTCGCAAGGATGGAAATGGCTGTTCGACGATAGCACAAAATTCATCCGCCCGCGCTTAGCCGACGGACAGTTTATCGACCGCTTTAACCCGTTCGAGTCATGGCGGGGATTTCAAGAAGGCAATGCAATACAGTATACCTGCTTTGTCCCCGGCGACCCTGACGCCTTAATTGCCAGAATCGGTCGTGAGACGTTTAACAGCCGACTGGACTCGACCTTCCTCACCGCTCGCAAGAACATTTTCGGAGGCGGCAGAACCGTACACGCCTTTGCCGGCATCGAAAGCCCATATAACCACGGAAACCAGCCAAACCTGCATATCGCATGGCTCTTTAATTTCTCCGGCAAGCCCTCCCTGACGCAAAAGTGGACGCGGTTAATCTGTACTGAATTTTACGGAACCGACGGCGAACATGGATATGGCTACGGGCAGGACGAGGACCAGGGACAGCTCGGCGCATGGTATGTGATGGCCGCGCTGGGACTATTCGACGTGCAGGGTGGAGCCAGCGCTCCGGCTACATTTCAAATCGGTAGCCCGCTATTCGACCGGATAGAAATACAGTTAAACCCGATGAACGCTACTGGCAACCGGTTTGTCATCGAAACGGAAGGCAACAGTGCAGAAGCCCTATATGTACAATCGGCTACACTAAACGGACAGCCCCTCGACAACTGCTGGTTCTTCCGCGATGACTTTTACAAGGGCGGAGTCCTGAAATTAACGATGGGAAAGGAACCGAATCCGAATTGGGGCGCTGCTGTAAGTCCTTTCTATTCCAAATAGGTGAAAAGAACGGAAAAGGAGCAAACAGACAGGTAACAGTAAAGAAATAGGGAACGTAAGACATTTTTTAACGGTTATGATAAAACATATTAAATCAAAAATAGCGCCGGTGCTGTTCGGCTTTTTTGTTATGGGCTTTTGCGATCTGGTTGGAATTGCCACCAGCTACGCCGAAAAAGAATACGCTTTGAGCGAACCGGTGGCCGGTTTTTTGCCCTCGATGGTCTTCCTCTGGTTTCTGGTATTTGCCGTACCTGTTGGCGTATGGATGAACAGGCTGGGACGAAAGAAAACCGTACTATCGAGTATGTTCATCACTTTAGCAGCCTTGCTGTTGGGAAGCGTTCCCGGACATGCGGCGCTTTGCTACCTTTCGTTTGCCTTACT
Source organism: Prevotellaceae bacterium (assembly GCA_031278545.1). Classification (GTDB taxonomy): domain Bacteria; phylum Bacteroidota; class Bacteroidia; order Bacteroidales; family UBA932; genus JAIRKX01. The sequence goes on along the minus strand of JAITKF010000010.1, from coordinate 14,680 downwards.
GGGCATTGGCAATACAGTATTACAAGTATCGCTGAATCCATTGCTGACCAATGTTGTGAGAAGCGATAAATGGACCGGTAGCCTTACGGCCGGACAGTTTATTAAAGCTGTATCGTCATTTTGTGGCCCGTTGATTGCCGGCTGGGCATCCGTCACGCTGGACAGCTGGCATTATATGTTTCCGGTTTTCGCCGTCATCACGCTGCTGTCCACGTTGTGGCTGATGAGTACATCCATCGACGAAACACAAGCCGGTAGTAAAACCGTCTCGTTCGTCTCGGCCTTCGGGCTGCTTCGAGATCACACAATACGGTTGTTTTTTCTTGGCATCGTCGTCGTTGTCGGGGTAGATGTCGGGCTGAACACTGCCGCGCCCAAAATACTGATGGAACGCTGCTCCCTGTCCCTTGCGGAAGCCGGATGGGGCACGAGTGTCTATTTCCTTTTCCGCACCATCGGCACATTTACGGGGGCATTCCTGTTGGCCGGCTATCCGCCACGCCCGTTTTTTATCGGCAGCATGGTCATTGCCGTCCTGACGATGCTGGATTTAATCTTCCTGGCGCATGGTTTACCGCATATTCTGGCGGCTATTGCACTGATGGGATTAGCTATTGCCAATGTGTTCCCTATCCTCTTTTCGGCGGCGCTACAACGAATTCCAGCTAAAGCGAACGAAATATCGGGATTGATGATTATGGGTGTATCGGGCGGCGCCGTTATTCCTCCGCTCATGGGCTGGCTTACCGTCCGGATGGGTACACAGACCGGCTCGCTGGTGGTTATTTTGGGTTGCGTAGGATACTTGTTGTGGTGCTCTTATCGTGTTCAGGGTCGTCGTTCTTAGAAGGCAAAGAGGAATGAGTCTCCTTACGACGCCTTCAGCTTCTCCGTACTTTGCAACTTCATTTCGGCATATTCTTTTGTTACACGGAAGCTCGTTTTCTTATCCGACGGAAGGTCGTACATCGCGTCAATGATAATAATTTCACAGATTGAACGCAATCCGCGCGCCCCTAACTTGTATTCTATCGCTTTGTCGACAATGTATTCCAACACATCATTGTCGAACGTAAGTTCGATACCGTCTAAGGAAAAAAGATAGATGTATTGCTTGATAATAGCGTTCTTCGGCTCGGTCAATATAGCGCGTAGGGCTTTACGGTCGAGCGGTTCAAGGTAGGTAATAATAGGTAGACGACCGATGATTTCAGGTATCAGCCCGTATTTACGCATATCGGCAGGGCCGATATATTGCAGCAAATTATTACGGTCGATATGGGCATGTTTCTGCACGGAGCCATATCCGATCATGTTTGTATTGAGGCGTTGCGCGATAATCCGTTCGATGCCTTCGAACGCGCCGCCGCATATGAACAAGATGTTTTTAGTGTCTACGGGAATCATTTTCTGTTCGGGATGCTTGCGTCCTCCTTGCGGCGGCACGTTGACTACCGATCCTTCTAACAATTTCAGCATCGCCTGCTGTACGCCCTCGCCCGATACATCGCGAGTAATGGACGGGTTATCGCTTTTTCGCGAGATTTTATCCAGTTCGTCAATAAATACAATACCTTTTTCGGCCAGTGGCACATTCCCGTCAGCGGCCTGCAGCAAACGTGAAAGGATGCTTTCGACGTCTTCGCCCACATATCCTGCCTCGGTCAGGACGGTCGCATCGACAATGGCAAAAGGGACATGCAGAATGCGGGCAATTGTAGAAGCCAGTAGGGTTTTACCCGTACCGGTTTCGCCTACTAACAGGATATTCGATTTCTCGATGTCAATTTTTTTTTCTTTTGGCAGTTGGATACGCTTGTAATGATTGTACACCGCGACGGACAGGAACTTCTTCGCTTCGTCCTGTCCGATGACATACTGGTCTAAAAACGCTTTTATTTCCTGTGGTTTTAATACCGTTGCCTGCGACAGTCTGGCCACGCTTTTGCTGTGTTGGAGTTCCTTCACGTAATCCATGGCGCGGATGGAGCATTCGTCGCAAATAGCGGCATGTTCTCCGTGAATCAACATGTTCACTTCGTACTCGGGACGCTGGCAAAACGAACAGCGTGCAGAATGATGAGGGGATTTATTGTTTGTTGCCATTTTTCATTATTTCGTCCACCATACCGTAGGCTTGTGCTTCTTCTGCATTCATCCAGTAATCGCGGTCGGCGTCTTTTTCGATTTCTTCGTATGGTTTACCGGTATGGAATGCCAGGATTTCGTACAGCTCGCGTTTTGTTTTTATGATTTCACGGGCGATAATTTCAATATCCGATGCTTGTCCTTCGGCGCCGCCCATCGGCTGGTGGATCAGGACGCGGGAATGCGGTAGTATCGAACGTTTCCCTTTGTATCCCGCCGTCAGCAATATTGCGCTCATTGACGCGGCTATGCCGGTACAAACGGTAGCTACCGGCGGGTTGATGAGTTGCATGGTGTCGTAAATACCCAGTCCCGCATATACCGACCCGCCCGGACTGTTGATGTATATCAAGATGTCCTTATGTGCATCGGTCGATTCGAGGAACAGCAGTTGCGCTTGGATAATATTGGCGGCATCGTCTGTAATGGGTACGCCGAGGAATACGATACGTTCCATCATCAATCGTGAGAATACATCCATCGACGCTACATTCAATTGCCGCTCTTCGATGATTGTTGGGTTAATATACCCGCTGTAAACAGCGCCGTAACGGTGTAAGGCCAGACTGCTTAGGCCTAAATGCCCGGTGGCATATTTTTGGAATTCTTTGGAGTCCATAGTATGAATAATGTATGGTATAAAAATGCCGGTTAAAGACGGTTATTCCGCTTTTGGCCGGTCGTGTGCTTGTTGTTTTTGTTGTTCTTCCTGTTCATACAGCGCCTGCAACGCTTCGCTGGTAATGCTCCGTTCGTCTAATGTTACTGCCGTTTTGACGTAGGCTACGATTTTGTCGCGTTCGATGAAGTTGTTTATGCGCTTACGTTCTTTTTCGTTGGCCAGAAGGCGGTTCACGTAGTATATCAGGCTTTCTTCCGGTGCGTTGAACACGCCGTACATGCTGAATTGGAATGTGACTAGCCTTGTGGCATATTCGAGCATGTCGTCTTGCGTTATTTCGATGTTTTCTTTTTGCAGGATGTAGGCGTGTAGTACTTGCCGGTGGTATTCTTCGGCCAGCCAGTGGTATCCCTCCTCAATGTCTTCTGTCGTCAGTTTGTCTTTGTTCGTGTATTTCAGCCATCGTTTCAGGAAATCATCGGGCAGGGTGATGGCGGCTTTTTTTTCCAATAGCCGGTAGGCGTCGACCGAGAAGCGCTGTTCGCTGTCTTCCATGTATTTGTTCTGCAAGCGCTCTTCTATCTTTTGCATAAATACGGCTTCTTCGGTTACTACGTCTTTACCGAAGAGGCGGTCGTAAAGTTCCTGGTTCAATTCGGCGTCGACCTGTTGTTCGATTTTCTTTATTTTGATTGTAAATAGGGGGGCTATTTGCGGCAGTTCGTTTTTATCGACTTTGAGTAAGACCGCCAGATCGGTTTTGTTCGTAAATGTTTGTTTGATGTCAACGGTTAGTTCGTCGCCGGCTTTTTTTCCGATGAACGGTTCTTTCATCGCGACGTTGGCGATTACTTTAAGTGAAATGAGGGTGTCTTCAATAATCCGGTCGCCTTGTGTAAGGTCGACTTTCAGGATGGCGTTTTCGTTGGCGGTTTCTACTTCGACTAATTGTCCGCATTCTTTTAAGATGGCTTGTTTTTCTACTTCTTTTTCGGCTTCCGTAATGGTAATCGTGTAATATGGTACGGTGTCGTCCTTCGACAGGGTAAAGGTCAGTGTGGGCAGTAGTCCGATGTCGAAGACAAATTCAAAGGACTCTTGGTTGTCTAAGTCCTGGGTGGTGTGTTCCGTATCGGAAGGGATAGGTTCCCCGAACATTTTGAGTTGGGCGTCTTCTATATATTTGGATAAGCCGTCTGATATCAATTTGTTTAGTTCATCCATCAGCACGGTTTTACCGTATGTTTTTTCGATAATGCTCATGGGCGCCATTCCGGGGCGGAAGCCTCTTACTTCCGCTTTGCGTCGGTAGTCGTTTAATGCTTTTTTCACACGTTGTTCGTAATCGTTTTTTTCGATTGTTACCGTCAGGGTAGCCGACAAGTTATCTTTGTTTTTTTGAGATATATTCATTTTCTATGTGTTGAAAAATACGTTATGCGCTTGCATATGCAAGGACCTTTTGCTCATTCATTGTGCGGGCAAAGGGACTCGAACCCCCACGCCTTACGGCACCAGATCCTAAGTCTGGCGCGGCTACCATTTACGCCATGCCCGCATGTGTCTTTTTTGGAGATGCAAAGGTATGAAAAATTAAGACAATATGCAAAAATGGTAAAGCGTGGGGCGTATTTGCGGCGGGTGTCCGGACGGTGATTTTTGTGTTTGATGTGTTTGGTGTGATTGCTTGCGGCGGGGCAAGGGGGAGTGATTAAGTGAAGGCGTGGCCAGTTGTTTTTTGTCCTTTTTCCCGTCCCATCGTTGCATTGAGGCTCAATGCTTCGTTGCATCGGGACGCGCTATAAATGTTCCCCCGTCGGGGGATGTTTTGCGCCTCGATAGTCAACCGGTATTTTGGGAGTAATCGAAAAAACGGTTACCTTTGTTCAATAATCAATAATTAATAGCTTTATGGATGTGAAGATAGAAGAGAGTTGGAGGGCTGTATTGCAGGAGGAGTTTGATAAGCCGTATTTTGCAGATATAACCCGCTTTGTGCGCGGCGAGATGCTTGCGGGGAAAACGATTTGCCCGCCGCCGAGATGTATTTTTAATGCGTTCGATAAAACGCCTTTCGATAGGGTAAAGGTGGTAATTCTCGGGCAAGATCCGTATATCGGGTACGGGCAGGCGCACGGGTTATGTTTTTCGGTGCCGCGGGGCGTCAAAGCGCCGCCGTCGCTGGAGAATATATTTAAGGAGATAGAAACCGATTTGGGTATCCCGCGTCCGTCCCACGGTTGTCTCGAAGGATGGGCGGAGCAGGGCGTCTTCCTGCTGAATGCGGTGCTTACGGTATGTGTCGGCGATTCTTTATCGCATAGTAAAATCGGCTGGGAAAGGTTTACCGATGCCGTGATTTCTATCCTCTCGGATAGGAAGCAGGGGCTGGTGTTCCTGCTGTGGGGCAACTTTGCCCGCCATAAAAAGGGGTTGATCGATACCGCCAGGCATTATGTGTTGGAATCTGCGCATCCCTCGCCGTTCTCGTGTGCCCGTTTCTTCGGTAACCGGCATTTCTCTCAGGCAAACGCCCTGTTGAAACAACAAGGTAAGGAACCGGTCGAGTGGCGGTTGACGTAGAGGCCGAAGTGTTCGCGGTTCGTGCGTATCCGTAGGATTCAGCCTATGGATACGCGCGAACGGAAGAAATTAGGGCTGGCGGCAAGCGGACAGTAATCATGAATGAACGCTATTGATGGGCTTTCCCTTTACCTCATTCACCCTTTCCTTGTGGTTCAACGGACAAAACACCCGTGGGCGATAATCAATAACCTCGAAGCGCTGCCGATAACGACTCTGTCAGTCTTTCACGCAATGTACAGGGAACCCAGAGTTAAAATGTAAGCTAGCCGGTGGATTCATAAAGTAAGTATGGTACGTAAAGCAATTTGCGGATGAGGCATCAATGCGTGTATTACTCCAATAAGCTATCTGAAAATTTTGCGCGTCAAACCTGACCACGTTGTCTAGTATATAAAAACCCTCCCGCGTTGCTCCGAACACACTAATGTCGTCATACATATTGGTAGCACGACGTACAGGCGCTGTCTCGACAGCCGTTGACATTGATGACCCGCACACAGACCGTAACGTTCCCTGAGTCGGGCATCGTAAGCGTATAGCTGTTGGAAGCCTCAAACGTACAACGGGCGCTTGCAAAGAGGCAGTCGTATTCGGTAGGGTCGTCGTTGTCGGCGCTGTAAGGATTATGCACGCAGGCAGAGCAGTGTTTGGTAAAGCAATAAGTGCCGCATGCCGTCGGGCGCCTCGTTCCAATAGGCATGGAAGCTGACGGTCGGCGGAGTCGTCGTATTGTTTGCGCTGAAGGGTTTAAGACGCTGACGGGGGTTCACAGGGTGGCATAGAAAGAATAAAATATACGATAAATGAAAAATAAACAAATAAAATCAGTATTAACCTGTCAACTTTTTTCAGGACGTAACATTTTTGGACAGGTTGCACAGAGAACAACAGAGGGACACAGAGGCGGCTATCCAACAAAAAAAAATTTGCGCATTAAATTAAATGTTGTACTTTTGCATCGTTTTTTCACAAACAGTAACCCTTGTTTACAATCAAACTCTTTGCGGAAGTAAATTAAAATAACGGATAACCCGTTACAAAAGAACTAAATATTTTATAATTCATGTATGACATTTTAACATTAAATCAGAAAACCATTGACGAATTACGTGCTGTTGCGGAGTCGTTGAAGTTGAAAAAAGTAAATTCCCTGGGAAAAGATGAGTTGATATATCGTATCCTCGATGAACAGGCCGTCAGTAGTAGCGTCAATACGCCGAAGAAAACGAAAAAGACGATGGCCGAAGCCGCCGCCGCCACGCCTCTCGCGAAAGCCGACGTCCCTAAAGAACGGAAAAAACGGCAACGGATGGAAGACACAAAGGCGAAGAGAACGCCGTCGGTAGCCGAAACGCCGAATCAGTCGTCCGACGCACCGAAAAAAGAAACGGCAACGCCCGCCGCTGCAGGACAGGTACAGGTGTCTGCCGCACCCTCGTTGGCCACAGCCGTGCAGCAAGAACCGCGTCGCCGGCGCGGGCGTCCGCGGAAGTATCCGCTCGAAACACCGCCAACGGCATCGCCGGCGACGCCGGAACAAAAGCCGAAAACCGTACAGGCGGCTGCGACAACGCCTGTGGTGTCGGCAACTCCTGCGCCTGCACCCGCAGTATCCGAGCCGCAACCAAAACCAAAACCGGCGCCACAGCCACAGCCACAGCCGCAACCGGCGCCAAAACCGGCTACTCAGTTCCATTCGCATCAGGCACATAGCAATTACAAACAACATTACAATAACAACGGGAATTATAATAATCAGCATCCGAACAATCAGCATCCGAACAATCAGCAACGGAAATATGAGTTTGAGGGCATCATCGAAGCGACCGGCGTGTTGGAGATAATGCCCGACGGGTATGGCTTCCTCCGTTCGTCGGACTATAATTACCTCAATTCGCCCGATGATATTTACTTGTCGGTGTCACAAATTAAGATGTTCGGGCTGAAAACCGGCGATACTATTACCGGCGAAATCCGTCCTCCGAAGGAAGGCGAAAAATATTTCCCGATTGTGCGTGTCTGCCATATCAATGGCCGCAGTCCCGAATATATTCGCGACCGCGTGCCGTTCGACTTCCTGACGCCGTTGTTCCCGACCAGTAAATTCAATATTACTGGCAAAGGCCATAACAACCTTTCGATGCGCGTGGTTGATATGTTCTCACCCATCGGAAAGGGGCAGCGCGGGTTGATTGTAGCGCAGCCGAAGACCGGAAAAACGGTGTTGCTGCAAGAAATTGCCAACGCAATCTCGGATAACCATCCCGAAGTATACATGATTGTGCTGCTGATTGACGAACGTCCCGAAGAGGTAACCGATATGGCGCGTAGCGTGCGTGCCGAAGTGGTGGCGTCAACCTTCGACGAGCCGGCTGACCGTCATGTGAAAGTAGCCAGTATCGTATTGGAAAAAGCCCGACGGCTGGTCGAATGCGGGCACGACGTCGTCATTCTGCTCGACTCCATTACTCGTCTGGCGCGAGCGTTCAATACTGTGCAGCCGGCTTCCGGAAAGGTGCTAAGCGGCGGGGTCGACGCCAATGCGTTGCATAAACCCAAACGCTTTTTCGGCGCGGCGCGGAGTATCGAAAACGGAGGTTCGCTCACTATCCTTGCCACCGCGCTAATTGATACCGGCTCGAAAATGGACGAAGTGATTTTTGAAGAATTTAAAGGTACGGGCAATATGGAACTGCAGTTAGACCGGAAACTATCGAATAAACGGGTATTCCCTGCCGTCGACGTAATGGCCAGCGGTACGCGCCGCGAAGACCTGTTGCTCGACAAGACAACGTTGAACAAGATATGGGTGCTGCGCAATTACCTTGCCGACATGAACTCCGTCGAAGCAATGGAATTTCTCCGCGACCGCATGAACAATACAGATAGCAACGAGGAATTTTTAATCTCCATGAACGGATAGGAAAGAATCAGGAATAGCACCAAGCACGCGGATGTCTATTATCCAATATCCGAAATCAACGATCAGCTCCCGCGTTAAGTAAGGCTTTACTGCCGATAAACGGAATGCTCATCAAGCACGTAATGACGCCGCAGCCGATGAGTATCCGGTCAATGTTCATCACGTCGCCCAACGGACCGAACAGCAACATACCCGCAGGCATCATCAGGGACGATACCATGCTGAAAACGCCAAACACCCGTCCCATATAGGCAGGGTCGACTTTCGTCTGCAACATGACCGTGCAGGGTGTGCCGTACAGCGGCAGCGTCAGGCCGATGAAGAACATCACCATAGAATAGTAAAAGAAATGATTGAGCGTGCCGAGGCCAATGCTCCCGACGCCCCAAAGAAAACATGCCAGCGACATAGAATAAATCCGGTTTTTGAACCCTCCCCAAAAACCTACGACAATACCGCCTATCATCATTCCCGTTGAAAAAGCGATTTCGATAGCCGTAAGCCGCCATACCTCGTTGCCAAAGTCGCGTACCACCTGCAACGGAGTTAAGAATGCCGCCGGCGCAATCAGGATATGGGTAATCATGGATATTAAAATCAACTGCCAAATAAACCGCTGCTTGAGCACGTACCGCATCCCTGCCCGCAGGTCGTGAAAATAGCTGATTCCTGTAGGATGCATTACCGGCGGGATTCCGTCGGACTGTGCCGCTTCTTTGGCCGTGGGAACCTTAACTAAGAAATATACGATGACGATACCGATAATGGCCGTCGCCACATCAATAAAAAACACCGCTTCCAGCGAAACAAATGTTAGTAATGCCCCGCTAAGCGCCGGCGCAATAATCAGTGTGAAGGATTGAATACTACTGTTGATGCCGTTTATTTTCGACAGTTGCTTTTGCGGCGTTATCTGTGGGATAAAGGCGTTGATTGCCGGCGTGTGCATCCCTTGTCCTACTGCCCGTACTGCGGCGCAGACGAACAATAGCCAGAGGTGTGCGTAGCCGACCATAAAAGCGACAGCTACGATCCACGTAACCGCTGCAATGCTGCCGTCGGCAAGGACTATCAGATTCTTCCGATTGAACCGGTCGGCCCATACACCTCCAAACGGAGACATAAAAAATGTCGGCAGAATGCCTACGACGACATAAAGCATCATGGCTGTACCTGATTGTGTAACCAGCGTAATGTGCCACATTATCGCATACTGTACCAGCATCGAGCCGAAGAGCGATATGGCTTGTCCGCTTAAGAACAGGGCTATATTTTTTTTCCAGTGGAGGGTGTCGGCCATGATTGTTTGCAGGCGCGAGGACGTCCGGCGACGTTAGAACCGCAAATGCTTCACCGACGAACCGTTTCGTTGAATCAGCTTCAGGGCGTCGATGCCGTTTCGGACGTGTTCGGCAGCATAGTTGTCGGTTACTTTTTTATCACTTTCGGCGGTCTTCACGCCGGAGGCGATAATCGGCTTGTCGGACGCCAGCAGCAATGCCCCGGCGCTGATTTCGTTGGCAAAACCGACGGTGAACAGGGTGGCCGTTTCCATATCGACCGCGAGGCAACGCATTTGGTGCAGGCGTTGTTTAAATTCCTCATCGTGTTCCCACACGCGGCGGTTAGTAGTATACACCGTGCCCGTCCAATAGTCGTGGCCGGCGTCGCGGACGGTGGTCGAAACCGCGCGCTGGAGGCTGAATGCGGGCAATGCCGGAAGTTCTATTGGGAAATAATCGTTTGATGTACCATCGCCGCGGATGGCGGCAATGGGCAGGATGTAGTCGCCGACTTTGTTGCGTTCTTTCAGTACGCCGCATTTGCCCAAAAACAATATCGCTTTCGGTTTTACGGCAGCCAGCAAATCCATAATAATAGCCGCGTTCGGGCTGCCCATGCCGAAGTTGATCATCGTCAGTCCGCCCGCCGTAGCGCAGGGCATGTTAGCGTTGATGTCGGGCACAGTGGCGCCGGTATATTCGCAGAATAAATCTAAGTAGTTTTTGAAATTGGTTAATAAAATGTATTCCCCAAAGTTTTCTAACCGCTCATGCGTGTACCGCGGCAGCCAGTTTTCGATGATTGCTTGCTTTGTCTTCATGTGGAATCTTGGGTTTTTGGAGGCTGTATTTTGAATACTCTTTTCAATATTCAATATTCAACTTTTTTTCAATACTGTGAAGAGTTTCTTTGCAGTATTGCAAAAGGTCGGTAGCGGTTTTGATTTTTTCGGATAACTCGTCGATATTCAATTCGCCTTTTTCTAGAGACAGGACAAGGGCTTCCAACTGGTCTAACCCTTCCTGAAAAGTCATTGTCTTTTTCATGCGTGTACTATAGTAATGATTAATGGTTAGTGGTTAACGGCGCTTACGATGGCGGATAGTTTGCCTTTATGGAGAGTGATGTTGAGGCGGTCGTTATCTTGTGCGTCGGCAGCATTATGCAGGATTTTGCCATGGAGCGAAACTATAGCATAGCCGCGTTCGAGTATCGTTGTCGGGTCTTTATAGCCTATAGCCTGCTCCAGTATCTGCAAACGAAAATAGGCTTGCTGGAAACGGAGGCATACCGCCATTTTTTGCCGGTTAGCTATATTTTCCAGCCGGTTCTGCACGGCTTGCATCCGTCGCTGGACGGCATTTTTCAAAATATTTTCTAATGCAGTCAACCGGTTTTCCTGTTCGGTCATACAGGCGATCAGGAAATCGGCTACGGCAGTGGGCGTTTTGAGGGAGGTGTGTGCCACGAGGTCTACCACGCTTTCGTCTTTCTCGTGCCCAATGCCGGTCAACACAGGCAGGGGAAACTGTGCCACATGCGCCGCCAGCTCGTACTCGTCGAAACAGGCCAAATCGGCTGCCGAGCCGCCGCCGCGAATAATCACCACTACATCAAACGCTACGCGCTGCTCGTTGATACGCGACAACTCGTTAATAATGCCCTGCGCCGCGGACGTTCCTTGCATAAGCGACGGGAATAGTTGCGTGTAAAAGGCGTAATGATATTCGTTATGGTGAAGATGGTTCATGAAATCCTGATAGCCGGACGCCTGTTCCGACGAAATCACGGCAATGCGTTGCGGCAAGAGAGGAAATAGCGTTTCGCGATTCATGTCGAACACGCCGTCCTCCTGCAGGCGGATAATCGTTTTGCGACGTAGCATTTCCAACTCGCCCACCGTATACGCAGGGTCGATGTCGGAAATCAGCAGGCTCAACCCGTAGAGCAGGTGATACTGTACCGTCGCCTTCACTAATACACGGATACCGGCGGCCAACGCGCATCCGGTCGAGGTCTCAAAATAAGGTTTCAATAACCGGAAGCTGTGTGCCCAAATAATCGCGTTGGCTTTTGCTGTTAGCGCGTTGGTGTCGGCATCTTTTTCTATTAATTCGATATAACAATGACCGGCGACATTTGTTTTCAATTCGTTTATTTCCGCCGTAATCCAATAACTACCCGCCAAAGCGCCATCCAACGCTTGCTGGATGCGCTGCTGTATGTCGGATAATCGGATGGAGGTTGGATGCATGGTCGTTTGTTGTAGATATGCTGATTCGTTTCGTTGCTTAGTTGTGTAGCAATATCGCGAGGTCGTTCGCGTCGTCGGCGAGGATTAGTTTACTGTCGGTGATACGGTAGCGGGTAGTGCGCGCGAGGACGTCTAAGAATGCCTGTTCGATATTTTCGCCAAAGCAGGCGCGACGGGTGACGGCCATGCCGGAAAATGTCAATCTATCCTTAACGAACGTAAATTTGCCGGAAAGAGGGTTGCAACTCGTATTCCCGGATACGGTATGTTCGTCGCCAGATTTCAACACGATGTAAGCGCTCTCGCCGGTCGGGTCGACGGCTACCCCGTCAATTTGTTCGACATACCATCGGACATCGAACAGCAAGGCGTTATTCTTTGTTGTGCTGCACGCAACGGCCAAAAGGAACAGGATGTTAAAAAAAATAAAACGCATAATGTTGTTTTTTTATTGATTTACGAACGCTGACAAAGATAGGTAAATTTTTCTTATTTTTGCACAAAATTTTTGTTTTGTATGGTCATTAAAAGCGCCGAATTTGTTACCAGCAGCCAATTAGTCGGGCAATGTCCTGCCTCGAACCTTCCCGAATATGCGTTTATCGGGCGGTCGAATGTAGGCAAATCGTCGTTGATAAATACGCTGGCGAACCGGAACAAACTGGCGCATACTTCATCGACGCCGGGAAAAACGCAACTGATCAATCATTATCTTATCAACGGACGATGGCATTTGGTCGATTTGCCGGGCTATGGCTATGCGCGTTCATCGAAAGTCAAACGCGCCCGATTTGCCGGCAGCATCACCGGCTACATCATGCATCGCGTCCAACTGACCCTGCTGTTCGTCCTGCTCGACAGCCGCCTCGAGCCGCAGCAAAGCGACCTTGATTTTATTTCCTGCATGGGCGAATGGCGCATTCCGTTTGCATTGGTTTTCACTAAAGCCGACAAGCTCGCAAAAACCGCCCTGCAAAAAAATATTATGCATTACCGGCACATCCTCCTCGCCGAATGGGAAAAACTGCCGCCGATTTTCATCACCTCCGCCGAAACAGGCATGGGACGGGATGAACTGCTAAATTACATTGAGGAAATGAATGGTATGGCGCGTGATGCGTAATACGTAATGCGGGAGCGGACACCCTACGCTTCATTTCCAGCTTGTCCGACCGCGATAGTCCGGTGGGGTTGCAGCCGGGCTTACCTTCGGGGATAGGTATTCCCAAAGCGTTGTAATGTTGCAGCCATTCGTTAGTCCATTCGCCGGTAACGGGCGATTTGAAAGTCATGGGTTCGAGCGTGAAAAACGGACGTCCGTGGTTGGCAAACAGGAAGGCGTCGTAAATCAGTTCTGAACAGTAGTATTTTCCGTTGTCATACAAATAAGCGTCGTCATAGGGCGTGCCGAGTTGTTGCAAGGCAAAGACAATGGCGGCGGGCAATAAGGAATGATATTCGGCTTTGAGTCGCGCCACGACTGTCGTGCCGCGTTGCAGAAAAGTGTCGACCGGCGTAAGTTGCACGCTGTTACCGATGGCTTCTATCACGTGCCACCGGTCGGCGCTGTCGACGACCAGCATCCCCACATGAGAAAAAGAGCGCTCGCCGGCGCCGGCCGTTACTTCTTCAATCGCGCTGCCTAATTCGCTTCGGATGGATTGAAATAATAAATCGCCTGCCTCCCATTCAACCGTTCCTTGTCGACGTTCGCAGGCAGTGAGCGAGAATACACATAGAATACATAGAATATAATGCATACACAAAATAATTAGGAGAGCAAAGGTAAGAATAATTTGAATGTTCGGCCAGAGAAACTTTCCCCGATTGTTTAGAATGACTTCCTGATGCCGGAATCAAGAACAAATACCGAACTGTTATCTCCTAAACGGTTTTTAGTAAGTTCAAATAGTAAATACAATTGAGATAAGAAAAAAATCATATTTCGGGAGCGTATCCGAAACACGAATGAGAAAAAGGTTTTATTTTAGTTGTACATGAAAACATTGGCCATGGGATTATTCTACTTACTTCTTCCTTCTAAAACTAATCGCAGTGCAAGAAAATGACTTAATTTTGACTCGCCGTGGAAGGTTTTTTCCTCCGCCTTGAATAATTCAGTTGCATTGGGTACTTGAATCTGCCCTCCTGTAATCTGTGATTTATTTTTTTGCTTATTAAAAAAAAACTGTTACCTTTGTAGTCCCAAAATTTTAAATAAGTAATGAAACGGACATTTCAACCATCACAACGTAAACGGCGGAACAAACATGGATTCCGCGAGAGAATGGCTACGGCTAACGGTCGTCGCGTATTGGCGGCTCGTCGTCGTCATGGGCGCAAAAAACTAACTATATCCGACGAAGACTTTTTTTAGGCTAATCGGAGGCAAGGAAAGTTGAAAGGCTGGGAAAGAAAACTCTTTTCCTCTCTTATTGTATTTATTTTTGTTTATTAGTTTAAGCGTAGAAGGCCATCAAAGGCTTTGTTAACGCAAAAAAATAACCGGCTATTTTTAGCCGGTTATTTTTTGTGGTTAGTAGTCTCGCGCGGAGTTGAACCGCGGACCCCTACATTATCAGTGTAGTGCTCTAACCAACTGAGCTACGAGACTGTGATTAACGGTGGAGGATGTCGGAGTCGAACCGACGACCCCCTGCTTGCAGGGCAGGTGCTCTAGCCAACTGAGCTAATCCCCCGTTTTAGATAAAAGCACTGGAAACCCTTCTTACTTAGTCGGTACAGCTCCAAAAAGGAGGTATTCCAGCCACACCTTCCGGTACGGCTACCTTGTTACGACTTAGCCCCAGTCACCGGTTTTGCCTTAGGTCGCTCCTTCCGGTTACGAACTTCAGGCACCCCC
>JAITKF010000124.1 GCA_031278545.1 Prevotellaceae bacterium | reverse complement strand
GGGGCGGCGTTTTTTTATGGGGAGCGCATGTGCGCCGCTCGGAGTAGAGTGGTTGTATTTTGCGGATGAATATGCGGCGCCGGGAAGATGATTCGTGATTTTCCATGAAAATTGTATCTTTGTGTCCGCGTCGTATGAAAAATTTATGCTTCATCATAGGATTTTTATTATTGCCGACCCTCGGGCAGGCATCTCCCGAATGGCAACGGAAAATCATTCACTTTGAACGAATCCGGTACAAAGCCGGCTTTCAAACATGGATGATGTCCCAAGCCGACAATGGATGGATATATGCGGCCAACAATCAGGGATTACTTGAGTTCGATGGCGTGAACTGGTCGCTATACCCGATACGGAACGACATTATCCGTTCGTTGAAGATAATAGGGCACAAGATTTTTGTCGGCGGCAGTTCCGAATACGGTTTCTTTGAGCCGGACGAATCCGGACAATTGACGTATCATTCCCTCTCGTCGGAGGTGAAAAACTGGGGCGGCGAGATATGGAATATCTTGACCTCCACTTCGCATATTTATTTCGTGGGCGAACGTCATATCCTCATTTATAACGATACTGCGCAGGTAAAGATAGTACACGCCGAACGGAAAATTGATTGCTCCGGCATGATGAACGACCGTTTATACATCGGCACGACCGACGGGATTTTCTTCTTGCAAAACGACCAGTTTGAATTTCTTCAGCCATCGGGCGCCCTGCGCCATGGCAAATTTATCGGGCTGCTTCCGTATGCCGGTAAACTGGTAGCTGTTACCGCCAATACCGGCCTGTATCTGCTGGACAACGATACGATTTCGCGGATTCATTCCGTCGCGGACGATTTTATCCGCGACAGCCGCCTGTTCAGCGTAACGATGAACGGCTCTAAAATCGTGTTAGGCTCTGTGCAACACGGCGCGTTTATTTTCGATATGGAACAGCCGGACTATAAAGAATGGTTTAATCTCCAAAACGGGTTAAACAACAATACGATTTTATGCTCCCGTTTCGACCGCGACCGGAATCTGTGGTTAGGGCTCGACAAAGGCATCAGTTACATTGACCTCAACAGCCCGATACGTCCGCTTTTTGCTACGGTTTCTCCTATCGGCACAGGGTATTGCTCGGCTATTTATCGCGACCGGTTTTATTTCGGTACAAATCAAGGTTTGTATACGTGGACTCCCGACGGTAACTATCCGTTGGTTTCCGGCTCGGAAGGGCAAATATGGTCGATGGCGATTATTGATAGCTCCTTATTTTGTTCGGGAGACAACGGTATTATTGTGATTTCGGCGGACGACAGGTATACCATCAATTTGTCCGGCGTATGGGAAGTGCACCCGCTGGCCGCCCACGACGATAAACTGATTGCGGCGACCTACGCGGGTTTGTGTATACTGGAAAAAAGAAACGGACAGTGGTGTGTCGGCTACATCGTTCCCGATTTCTTCGACTCGTCGAGAGGCCTTATAGAAGACGACAAAGGCGGTAATTTTTGGACTGTCAATGCAGACGGCCAAATTCGGCGAATCCGCTTCAATGCGGAGATGACCGCTATTGTAGAAAGCACGATTTACCCCGGCCCGGTGTGCCGGCATAACAGGCATTTCCGACGGATTGACGACGACATTATCATTTGCGATAAGGACGGCATCTACCAATACAACCGTCTCTTCGACGGTTTTATTCGCTATACGCAATTGGAATCTATGCTCGACGGGCCAAAATATTACGAATATTTAGCCGTCGACCCGGCAAAAAATATCTGGTTTGTTTCGGACTACCAACTGAAAGTGCTTCCGTTTAAGGATGGCCGGTATCAACCGGTATACAATATCGGATTACGCAACGAACTGATTAATCATTATGAAAATATATGGCTGCTCGACACGGCTGTCGCGATAGTGTCGGTCGATAATGCGTTTATGAAAGCGGATTTTTCGAAAGCGTATCCGACGCCGCCCGTGCCGACGTACATCCGGGAATTTAGCAGTAGCAAAAACGATAGCATTATTAGCCGCAACAATGTTCGCCGGTCGGTGGTGTTACCGTATTCGCAAAATTCGGTGATTATCCGGTTTGCGGCGTCGGCGTTCCCGCTCCGGTCGGATATTCTGTACACCTGCCGGCTGAAGGGTATCGACGAAGAATGGAGCACTCCGTCGTCCAATACATTTAAGGAATATACCAGTTTGCACGAAGGCCGCTATACGTTTGAAGTGAAAGCTATCGCAGGAGGCTACGTATACGATGAGTACAGCGACACGATGACGTTTGAAATACGTCCGCCGTGGCATCGGTCGACGATGGCGTTGATAGTATATATATCATTAACGCTGATAGCGCTGTATATTATATATGAAAAAACCATCCGAAAGCAAAAGAAGATTATCCGCCTGAAAAGGCAAGAATTGATTGCCCAGACCCGGCGACACCGTGAAGAAACAAAAGTAAAAGACCAAGAAATATCCGCCCTGCAAACCAAAAACCTGCAAGCCGAATTGAATTTCAAAACCCAAGAACTTAGCGGCTATATCCTGAACATCATCCGTAAAAACGAAATCCTTGAAGAGGTCAGGAAAAGTGCAAACAGCATTTCAAAGGATATTGACGAGAAAAAGGATTTGTTGTCCATCCAACAAAAAATCATCCGGATGATAGGTCAAATCGAAACCAATATTATCAACGATAAAGAGTTTAATGTGTTTGAATCTAATTTCAACCTCATTCATCAGGACTTTTTCAAATTGTTGGACGAAAGATTTCCGCAATTGAGCCGTAGCGAAAAAACCCTCTGCGCGTACCTGAAAATGAACTTGTCGTCGAAAGAAATTGCGCCGTTACTGGGCATCTCCATCCGAAGCGTAGAAGTAAACCGCTATCGCTTACGCAGGAGAATGAACCTGTCCCGCTATATAAACCTGACGGAATATATGCAGGGCCTGCATTGAACGAGGCTTTGTAATGCTTTCTACCTTCTTTCTTTTACCGGAGGGATGTCGGTTATCCGGCCTTGATTTAGATTGCGTATTTTGCTTGGCGATACGCCAAAAGCCTTTTTGCAAAAACTGTTAAAATGCGCCGACGAGGAAAACTCGTACTCAATGGATAATTCCTTAAATGTTTTTTTGGTGCAGTTTATGTCGTGGTAAATCTTTTTGGCTTTTTCCTGTGACATCCATTGGTAGGCAGGCATTCCGAACACTTTCATAAAGCGTTTTTTGAAACCCGACAAACTATAGTTGGTTACGACGGCCAGTTCTTCGAGTCTTTTCACTTTATCAACATGCTTATACACTACTTCCGAGAAACTAACGTCGCCATTCAATATCGGGTAGAAAAACGCCAGTAGCTCTTCTTTTGGATAATAAGCGCGCAGGTAAAAGAGTAATTCGTGCTGTTTAATCTCTTGAAAGTAGAGGCATTTAAGTCCGTCGTTCAACGAGACCATCAGTAATTTCAGGTAGGACGCCACCTGGGTATTTACTTTTAAGAGGTGCGGCACGGTCGGTACGGTATATTTTTTTTTGTTTTCATACAACATTTCCAGCGGGAAATGATTACAAAAATTGATTTTATTACGTACCCGTAAAATAATGGCCGACACATTTTCCTCCGGTTTTACAATACACCGGGTTTTGGGAGGCAGGAGCAAAATTTCCCCTTTTTTAAACGATTGATGAAGGTATTTTCCATAAGAAAATGTCAACTTCCCTTCCATGAGGAATACAATTTCCAAATGAGGTTCATTCAACTCAAATACATCCCCCTTTGTTTTTTTTACGTAATCAATAATGGGCAATCCCCCATTGTTATTATACATGTAGCAGTTTACATGTTCTGCAGGATATAAAAGGTCCATACGTGTAATGTTAAATTTTTTAAAAAAATGGTATTATGACTAATAGAGAACAAAAAATTGCTTTATCACATTTTGAAAAGCGGGTGCAAAGATAGATTTTTTTTTTAAAAGATGCAAACGATTTTATAAATTTCTTAAAAAGGTATTGAAGTCCAATTAAATATTTTTAGAATATCAAACGATTTAATGCTTTTGATATTCTTGTACGGGCTTCGTTCAGTTGCGACATGCGCTCAAATAATTCTTGGATTTGTGCATCGTTATTAGCTGTTTGTGCGTCCTGCAATTGTTGCGTAAGCGATTTGGCCGCCACTTCGATGATGCGGGACTTGTAGACTAAAATCGCTTTGGGTATTATATGCTGTAACTGAAGCGATTCAGGCACTATCGACTTAATGTAATCTTCGACGGTCAATGCCGGCAATTTATCCATAATGTGAATGGTTAACGTCGACAAACGAGAATCGGGATGATGAATGAAGTACTTGATTCTCTCATTGTTGTCATTGTCCGTAAGGCGGTCATATTCCTCGAAAAGTTGGCGGTAATGCAGGTTGGTAAACTTTAAGTCGTCGTCCTGCAATTCGGACATAATATATTCGGCTACGCTTATAACGCGCGTACTGTCTTCTTCGCCGGTCGTTGAGGAGGCCTCGTTGACTCTTGTAAACAGCGGATTCATGCCATATTTCAATAAATAATAAATAATTTCCTCTTCGGAACTGGCAAAATAGTGTTCCGGTTCTATAAAACCGGGCAGCGGTACAGGTCGGGGTATTGTTTCCGTCGTCGATTTGTCGTCGGGTACTGGCAGATGGTTGCTTCCTTCGTACAGTTTTTCGCGGCGCAATTTGGCGACTTCCCGCATCAATACGTCTTCGCCGATGTCCAACAGCCGGCTGCATTCTTTGACGTATACCGTGCGCATAATAGCGTCGGGAATAGCGCCGATGCTTCGCACTACGTCCTTAATCAATTCGGCGCGTTTGAGCGGGTCGTTTTGAGCGTCGTCGTTAAGCAGTTTTGTTTTGAATGAAATAAAATCCTGTACATTTTCTTTCAAAAACGCTTCCAGTTCGCTACTACTATGCTTGTGGGCGAACGAGTCGGGATCTTCGTTGTCGGGGAACAGGGCGACTTTGACATTCATCCCTTCCTCCAATAACATGTCAATGCCGCGCAGGGAGGCCTTGATACCCGCCGCGTCGCCGTCGTAGAGCACGGTTACGTTAGGCGTAAAACGTTTGATCAGACGGATTTGCTCTATCGTCAACGACGTGCCGCTCGATGCCACCACATTCTCAACACCCGCCTGATACATGGATATCACGTCAGTATACCCCTCGACCAGATAGCATTGCTGCGAACGGACAATGGCGTTCTTCGCCTGAAAGATACCGTACAGCACAGAAGTTTTGCGATATATTTCGCTTTCGGGTGAGTTTAAGTACTTGGCTACGTTCTTATCCTGCCGCAATGTCCGCGCCCCAAAGGCAATGACCCGACCGCTCAGCGAATGAATGGGGAACATCACACGTCCCGAAAAACGGTCAAACAATGCCGTCTCTTTTTCGATAGACAGTCCGGTAGCAATCAAAAATTCTTTTTTGTAGCCAGCCTTCAATGCCGCATCACTAAAGGCCGTCCGCAGGTCGGACGAATACCCCAGCTGGAATTTACGAATAACAGGGTCAGAAAATCCGCGTTCGCGGAAATAACTTAGCCCGATAGCTTGTCCACTGGGGCTTTGCCACAACTGTTCGCTAAAATAATCCTGTGCAAAGGATGAAAGCACCATCATGCTTTCGCGGTTATTGTTGACAGCTTGTTCTTCGGGCGTCAATTCTCGTTCGCGCACTTCGATATTGTATTTCCGAGCCAGATATTTCAAGGCTTCTACGTAGGTCATACTTTCGTGTGCCATCACAAAGCTCACCACATTTCCGGCGACACCACAACCAAAGCATTTGTAAATGCCTTTGGCCGGCGACACGCTGAACGATGGCGTTTTCTCCCCGTGAAACGGACAACAGGCCCAATAGTTCGCGCCTCGCTTTTTTAACGTTAGAAAATCGCCGATGACGTCTTTAATGTCGGCAGCGTTCAGGATCGTATTGATGGTATTTCTGTCAATCATTAGCCGTTTTATTTCTTTTTGCAGGAACGTTTTTTAGTTTAACTAAATCGGCAGGCGTACTGTAAACCGGCAACAGCCAGATTTAGTCCGTTGTGGCCGGTTACTGGTTGTAGAAAAGCTGTTCAGGGTATGTGCCGTCGTTATGCAGTTGCCGTAGCCGCTGCACGACCGTCGGACGATCTTCTTTATAGGTGATACCGAACCATTGCGAAGAGGTAGACAGTACATGCACCGAGGCAATGCCGCGTTGAATAAGTTCGTTGACCGCATAGGGGATAAAAAATTCCGATTTGGGATTATGGCCGGTGGCCTGTAAAAACTCTTTGAAAAGTTGTTCGGAATGGGTAAAGTAATCGGGCGTAAATCCCCACATATTCATGGATACCGGCGTATCGTCGGGGATGGCGACGGCGTGGTCGTTTTCGTCCGAGTAATAAATTTGACCGTTCGTCCGCCTGATTTGAAAGCGTTCGACGACACCGGTCAGCTCGTTGGCGCTGTTCACCTCGCATACGCCGCGGGTAACGCCGCCAGTTTCCGACAGTGTATTCCCCACTTGAAAGCCAACCATGCAATAGCGGTTCTGCACATAAGCGCCGGTGCTCAAATAATCGGCCATTACACGGAACGAATCGACGCCGTAATAATCGTCGGCATTGATGGCGGCAAACGGTTCGTGAATGACCGGCGCAGCCATCATAATGGCATGGTTCGTGCCCCACGGTTTTACACGTTCCGGCGTGTAGCTGTAGCCCGCTGGAACGTATTCGATTTCCTGCTGCACGATTTCATACCGGACCTTCTCTCCATAGCGCCGGGTAAACTTGTCAAATTCCTTTTCAAACGAGCGACGCACGACAAACACGACCTTGCCGAAGCCGGCGCGCAGGGCGTCGTAAATAGAGTAGTCCATAATAACTTCCCCATGTGGCCCCACGCCGTCGAGCTGTTTCAGTCCTCCGTAACGGCTTCCCATACCGGCCGCCATAATTAAAAGTGTTGGTTGCATAGATAAATAACTGTGAAATTTTGAGATGTAAAGGTACGAAAAAAATGAAAATGGGGAGGCTACCCCGCCGCCGAGATGAAACATTGCCCCATTTCGCTGACGGCGGCCATGCCGTTAATGGCCCGCAACGATTTTTTGAAGAAGTTGCGGCTGTTTACTTCCCCGGCATGTTTCAGGGCATTGTCAATGTCTTTTTTTATCTTGCCAATGTCTAACGTTTGCATGAAGCCTACCCGTGAGCCGGATTTACGGTATTCGTTGTAATAACGGATGTATTTCTGTATGACAGGGTTGTCGGAGTGGACGCCTGTTTCTTTGTTGCCGAATTGCACCATGAAGGCTACCTGTGTGGCGATGGGGATGTTTTGCATGAATTTTGCCGCCAGTTTTGCGTCATACATTATCCATAGCCGTGTGACTGCGCCCTGTACGTCGCGGTAGGTGTTTTTTGTCCAGAATACGGGGTTCTTCTGGGTCATCAGGGAGGCCATGCCTTTTGTTATTCTGCCAATGGTGGATTGAAGCGCCTTTGCTAAGGCATTTGTGGTTTCGTTGATTTCCTGCGCTACCTGCTCGTCTGCAAAGACGGTGATGTATTTTTGTC
>JAITKF010000096.1 GCA_031278545.1 Prevotellaceae bacterium | reverse complement strand
AAGTCTGCATTGTGGTAAACTTTGTTCGCTCCCACAAAAACATTCAGTGGTTCGATATAGGTATTAGGGTATGTGGCGCTGACGGAGAATCTTAGTTGCCCGTCTTTGGTCGGCTCGCCGGTAAGCGGCACGTATATCATGCCTTCTTTGTCGGTAAGTGATACCGGATAGTTGTTTACAGGCTCTATGCCGTCAGCCGCTTCTCCGGACACACGTACCGACAGGTGAAATTGCTCATTACCTGCTGCACGGCTGTAGGGGATACGCAGATTAATACCCGTTGCCGGCTCGCCAATAGCCAACGAGCCGGATAGCGAAGGTTGCCCAAACAGTAAAAAGCCTTCGTTTTGGTGCACGCTGATATAGATGTCTCTTCCCGCGGCATGAATGGCTATTTTACCGCTACGGGCTTCTTTCCCGTTGTGGGTTACGGTAACCGTTATGTTTTCATAGGCCACACCGTCTCCGTTGCCGGCTGCCGGATTTAACGTAATCCATTCGTCGGGGGAGCTCACGCTCCATGTTCCATTACTGCGAACGGTAAAGGTCTGCGAAGAAGCTTCGTGGGAGAAATTCAATACATCCGTATTCCTTAATACAAACGCTTCTTCTTCATTTGAACAGGCTAATCCGTTAAAGATTGTTATAAGGATTAGCAAACATTGGTATATGTATCTTCTTTTCATATTGGTATAATTTAAAATATTCCATTTATTCACCCCAGCCCGGATTTTGTTCCAAAGCAGGGTTTATTTGACGGGCCGAAGTAGGTATTGGTCGAAGGTATTTTCTTTCTTGCCACATTCTATTAATGTTGTAGCCGTATTCCAGGTATCCGCTATCGCCGTTCGACAAACGGTAACCGGAGCCTAAAATCACCCTATTAATGGATGCGCTTCCAGTGTCTGATACCGTTACATCGGCTGTTCCGTCGCCATTTAAATCATAGGCTACGTTTTTAGCACCGATATAGATACCATGCCACGGTAATTCAATGAGTGCACCCATTTTCCATCGCATCAGGTCATCGTAGCGTAGTTGTTCGCAACACAGTTCGATGCTACGTTCGCGACGCGTTTCGAGGATCCATTTATCGGTTGTCTGATTTTTGTAATAAGCTGCCAGATATGGGTCATAGGTGGCCGGCGCCGCGCCATTTACACCAGCCCTTTCCCGCAACGGGCGTATCGTGCTGTTCCAAACCGTTTCGTCCATTTCCCCTAACTCGGCTTTGGCCTCTGCATAATTGAGTAATACTTCCGCATAACGCAGGATAGGTAATGAATTGGCCGACGTTGCCATACCGTCGTGTACGTCGTCATCCAACGCCCATTTGATAAGTTGGTAGCCTGTTAGGGTTACACTGAATTGCGGGGCTAAAAGCCTGTCGGTACCGCCTATTTTCCGGATATACCCGGGTCCGATGACTGTTTGAGCCAAGCGATGATCACGGTTTTTAAATTCGTCGGTATAGCTCATGGTTTCGTAGCCCGACTGGTCGGTAAACCGGGAGCCGTCAAGCATCAGGTATTGATTGACGAATTGTTTGATAAGCGACCATTGCGCGCCGGCCGAACCGGAGAAGGATATCCATGTGAGGTCGTGCATCCTGACGCCCGATTTATACACAGATCCCATGATGACTTCTTTTTCGTTGAGGTTGTCGCTGATAAATAATGAACGGTATTGCGTTTTTACATCGCCGCCGGTAACCAAACCATACGGGCTTTCGCGCATCATAATTTCACAGGCGTTGAGGGCTTCACGTAAAAACTTATCACTGGAAGAAGTTAAATTCAGTTCGGCATGGTATTTCCGGTAGGTGCCTTCAAATAAGCACACCCGCGCTTTATAAGACAGTGCGACCCACCGTGTAATCCGGGTGGAAGAACCTACTATTTTCGGATCGACGGAACAATATTCGGCGGCAAAATTCAGGTCTTCCAACACTTTATCCATTACATATTCGCGGGGGTCTCGGGGTTTGTATAGCTGTTCATCGTCGTCTGGCTCCAGTACCCGGTCATACCACGGTACATCGCCGAAAGTCTGTACCATGTTGTAGTAAAAATAAGCCCGCCAGAACCGTCCGACGCCTTCGTAATGATTATACACTTCAGGCGATACGTTTTCCCGCGCTTTGTCCATGTTGTTCAAAAACCAATTAATGTTGCGCAAATTGCCCCACGACCAGCCGCCCTGATCTTCCGGTCGCCACGTATCTCCGATTAAAAAGCTGGTCGAGTTCCGGGTTGCAATGCAGTCTGCATACTGGTCGGTAAAAGCGATGCCATTGTCGTCAGGCAGTAAGGAATTGATAAATCCATTGGCATAAAGTTCCAAATCTGTTTCCGATGAAGGAAATTCATCCGAGGCAATATTATTTTCGGGATAGATCGTTAAAAAATTTTCGCAGGAGCAGCACATAGCTGCCATGATGATTGTTAAAAACAGTTTAATACGTTTCATAATAGCAAGATATTAGAAGATTATATTGACACCAAAAGTATAAGTAGCCAGCATCGGATAGCCATATCCGTCGCCGTCCGTTCCGGCAGTACTTCGGAAATCGCTGTCGCCGGCAGCAATAAGCTCCGGATCATAATTTTGGGTTACTTTAAATAGTGGCGACCATGTCCAGATGTTTTCGCCCGCCAAATAGATCCGTAAATCGGATACATGCAGGAAATCGCATACGTTCTTCTTAAACGAGTAATCTATTTGCAGGGATTTTAACCGCACGTATGCTGCATTTTGCAGGTAGCGGTCGTTGACGACCCGCATCGCGCGGTTGGCGTTGTTGGCAAGGTAGCCTCTGTAGCGAGGCCAGTAGGCATCGAAATTCTGGTTTTCCTCCGTCCAGACATTATTTCCGGTATGAGCCTGTAACATGTAACTGTAAGGACGGTCATACTGTCCCCAGAAATACCCCGATTCGTTATGTGGGTACCAATGCCTTTGGCCAACGCCTTGTATGAATGCACTGATACCGATACCGTTCCATTCTGCGCCAAGGTTTATGCCAAAGTTGTAGCGGATAGAGGTGTTTCCAATAATACGGCGGTCGCCCGGATTGTCCAGCGTGTTATCGCCGGTATTTACAAAACCGTCGCCGTTCAGGTCTGCAAATTTCAGGTCGCCGGGTTTAAGTACATTGTCCGACGATACCCTGATAATGCTTTGGTCGGCGTGGTTGTTAATATCATCTTGGTCTCTGAACAGCCCTTCAATATGATAGCCCCATATTTCGCCGACTTCCATTCCTTCGTAATAGCTTGCGGTTTGGCCTGTCCCAAGATTTTTAGTAAGGTTATAATAGCGGGTTATCCATGAGCGGCTGTCCCAAAGCATTCCTTTAATGTTATAGCTGAAAGGCATTCCTGCGATGTTAAACTGGTCTCGCCATTCCAGGGATACTTCCCAGCCAATGGTTTTCATATCTGCGTGATTTCCTCTTGGCGCAGAAGCGCCGAAAACAGCCGGCAGGGTCGGCCCGACCGTGTACATATCGGTTATGTTGCGACGATATATATCGAACACAAAGTTCAGCCTGTTTCGCAGGATATTGACGTCTATTCCTGCGTCGTAAGTAGTACTGGTTTCCCATGTCAGGGATAACGGCGTGGTATTCGACGGCACGGAGGTGTAGCTTTGCTGTCCGCCATCAATAAGGAATGAAGTTTTGCTGATAGACATGAGAGACATATAGGTAAACGGATCTATCTGCCCGTTTCCGATGCTGCCTGCGGATAAACGGATTTTTAGAAGATCCAGCCAGCTTTTTGTACTTTTCATAAACCCTTCTTCCGATATAAGCCAGCCTAACGAGGCGGATGGGAAAAAGCCCCATTGCTGGTTGGTGGGAAATTTTGAATTTCCATCGTAACGCCCGCTTACTTCCAGAAGGTAACGTTCTTTGAAATGGTAGTTTACCCTATACAGGAATCCTGAATGACCCCATTCTTCGCCGCTTTGACCGGCTTCATAATAGTCGCCATCCATCATACCGAATGTCGGTTTTTCCGGATAAAGCAATCCGCGCCGGTAAGTCCGTACGTTTTTGGTATATTTATGCTCGATATTCCATCCGACCAATATATTCAGGAAATGGTCTTTGCTGTTAAACTGGGGGATGTAGTTGGCCGTAATATTCGACGCCTGATATTTGTTATTGTAGTCGTAATGTTCCAGCGAGCTGTATGTATTTCGTGTGCCTTTGATTGTAGGCCCTGTGTAAAAGTCATACATGTTTTCTACCCGCTCTCTGCCGGAATGGTTGTTGTAGTACGAAAAATCAGCTTTAAAAATCAATTGTTCCGAAGGTTTATACGTAAGGGCTGTCGTGTTTTTCAAGTCGAGTTTAGTATTGTGCTGGTACGAGGTACCTTCGACAAAGCCTGCCCAACCGGTATATACAGCTGTTTCCGTCCATGTGCCGTCGGGATTTTTGGGCATGGTCATCGGGTAACCTTGATGCTGTATCTGGCGCAAGATAAGTTGCCTGTCGTACATAACCATCGGCTGGTGAATGGACCGGTCAATAAAGTCGGTATTGTTTTCCAGTGTCAGGTATTTGTTGAGTTTTATTTTCCCTTTCGCTCGGAAGTTGTATTGGGTATAATCTTCGTTTCCGGCATTGTAGATTCCATCCTGATTAAAGTAGCGGCCGGATATGTAATAGCTTGTTCGGTCATTACCGCCGGATACGCTTATGTTGTGCTCCGTAGAGGTGTTGACATCCTTATATATGACGTCAAACCAATTGGTGTTTCCAAAATACTCGTATTCCCCGTTACTGTTTACGCGCACTTTTTCAAGAGTAGGGTCAGCATCCCGTTTTACCAGCTCATCGTACCATTCCTGATTATACTTGAATACATTATTGATAGCATTAGGGACGGTTCCCATACCTTCCATGTAGGCTTTATACCATCCGTCTGTCCATTGTTTGCCATTCCAGACTAATTCGGGGATGTTCAGGCGGTGGTGAAGGGAGACGCTGCCGTTGTAAGTAATCCGCACTTTGTTGGTTTCGGCATTTTTAGTGGTAATCAGAATAACCCCGAAGGCGCCTTCCGCCCCGAATATAGCTGCCGAGGAGGCGTCTTTCAGCACCGATATGCTGGCAATATCCGATGGGTTTACGGTCGTAATGTCGCCATGCGCTTGTACGCCGTCAATCAGAATCAGCGGGCTGCCGCCGGAACCGATGCTGGTTGCGCCTCGGAGTTGGATGGTTGCGCCTCGTGAGGGTTTTCCGTCACGCATGGAAATAGTCAGTCCCGGCACTCTTCCTTGCAGCGAACGGGAGACATTCATATTGGCTCTTTCGGCGAGCGCTTCCCCGCCTATCTGTTCTACCGCGCCGACCAGATCGCGGCGACGGGTGGTGCCATAGCCGATGACGATTACTTCGTTCAGCATCTGTAAATCATCGTTCAATGCGACATTCACTTTTTCAGATTGTATCGTGATTTTCTGGGTTTCTTTTCCAAGGAATGAAAATATTAAAATATCGCCCCGGGCGACGCTGATAGCGTAGTGGCCGTTCTTATCGGTCGATACAATCGTTTTTGTCGCCTGTGCCTGTACGGTAACGCCCGGCAGGGGGGACCCGTCAGCGGCATCGGTTACGGCGCCTGTTACTGTTATATTCTGCGCATATCCGGCTACGGCGCCTGCGCAGAACCATAAAATAAAAAGGAGTTTCTTCATAACATTATTTTTTAAAATTATTTTTAATTTGACTTTGTAGGTCAAACCATTTTTTTTACAATATCAAAGATTATAAGCCATTTATAATTATTTTATTCTTACCCTTTTTCCCCTTATTCATAACTGTTTCCCGGGTAGATTTTCAGCAGCAGCACGCCGTGCGGGTTCACGGTGGCGGCGAATTTGTCATCGGTGGTGGCGATGTCCTTTTGCCGCCAGAGGTCGCGGATGGTTTGCGCACCGCGCAGGCCGAGCTGTTCCAACGTGAAACCGGCCTCGCGCGGGGCCTCGCCCCTGTTAAACAGACCCACGGCGAGCGCGCCGTCCCAGAGGCGCTTCGCGTAAATCACAACCTCGCCCGTTTCCAACACCGGCACGGCGGGCAGGCCGAGCGGGTCCTGGTCAATGTCGAGCACCTCGTCGTTGGTCAGGAGGCTGAGCGTGAACTCGTCGGGGTTGGTGAGGTCGCAGCCGATGAGCAGCGGCGCGGAGAGGAGCGCCCAGAGGCTGATGTGCGTGTATTGTTCGTCGGCGGTGAGCTTGGTGTAATGCAGCGTGCCGCCGGTCCAGCCGCCGACGTAACCAACGACCAGCATGTCGGGGTCGGCCCAGTGGCCGGGGCCGGTGAAGGGCGCCCATTTGGTCTGCGAAAAGCCGAGGGCAGACACTTTTTCCCACGAGTCGCGGATATCGTCGGTGGTGCGGTAAATATTGCACAATTCCGCCCAGTGCGGGGCGTCGGCCCAGGGCGCGGTGTTGGACAAACTATATACAATATCGCGGTCGGTGGCGCGGAGGGCGTCGAGCATTTCCTTCGTGTGATAATAATCGTTGGGTTTCCAGTCGTATTTCAAATAATCGATTTCCCATTCGGCCCATTGGGCGACGTCGTTTTTGACAAACGAGTATTTGCCGTGGCGGTAATGGGTTTTTCGGTCTTTCACGGGGTTGTCCACATCATAACGATAGTTCGCTGTGTGTTTGCCCTGTTTTATCCAGTCGTAGGTGCCGTCGGCGTTGTCGCTGTAGGAGCCGATGTAGCCGGCGTAGGAGCCTACCCACGGCACGGAGTAGATGCCGAGTTTCAGGCCGAGGGCGTGGATGTCGTCGGCGAGCTTCTTCATGTCGGGGAATTTCGAGTTGGTCTGGATGGCGTTGTGTTTTCCGCCGCGAACGCCCTGCCAGGAGTCGTCGATATTGACGTAGGAATAGCCGTGGTTCACGAGGCCGGTGGCGACCATGGCGCGGGCGATGGCGAGGGTTTTCTCCTGACTGATTTCATTGCCAAAACAGTTCCAACTGCTCCAGCCGAGCGGCGGGGTGAGGGCGAGTTTCTCGCCGATCATTATGGTGAAATCACGGGCGGCGGAGCCGAGCGCGTTGGTGGCGCGGAGGGTGACTTTATACCGGCCGGCGACGGCAACGCGGCCCGTGATGCGCCCGGTGACGGCGTCGAGCGCGAGGCCGGCGGGGAGGCCGTCGGCCGCGAAGGTCATGGGGCGTTTTCCGGTGGCGGGAATTGTATATAAGAACACCGAGCCGGGGCGGGCGCCGAAGACACGCGGGCCGTTGACGCGCGGAGTGTCGGGCGGCGGCGGCGTGAGGATGCGGGAGCGTAGCGAGGCGGGGTCAACCGGTGCGGTGGCCTCGCGGGGGGCGAGGCGCGCGGCTGCGGCTGCTGCGCGGTTCCAGACATAGCCGTCGCTGCGGCGCAAGCTGTTGCTGTTGTTTTCAATTATAAAATCATAGCCGCCGATGGTAAATTTTCCGGCGCCGGTCTGCTTCCATTCGCCGCCCTTGACGGTGTTGTTCCATTTTTCCTCCCAGGTAAAATCGGGATGGAATTTATAGATGGAATATATTTCTCCGCCGCGCAGCATGTGCCAGTCGCAGCCGGTGATGAGCGGCTCGAGGTCGGGCTGGGGCTGTGCATTTAAAAGATTGCTCCCGAATAGCAGACATACCATCAATAGGAAATAATTTTTAACTTTTTTCATCTTACAATCCGTTTTATGATTTTATTTTTAGCATTTCACAAAATTCGGACAAATCATTTACTACGATATCCGGTTTTATCGTACTTTTTTCCACATCTTCCGGGCACGCTTCTCCGGTTAATACCAATACACCTAATGCCTGTGTATTTTTCGCCATGGCAATATCCGTATAAATACGATCGCCAACCATGGCTATTTCATTGGGCTGTAGCAAATATCTTTGCCTAATGCCATCCAGCATGCGCGACGCGGGTTTTCCGATGACAGTATCCGGTTTCCGGTCTGTGGCTTGCGCTATGGCAGCGCAAATAGAACCGCAATCTACCAATACCGTCGGCTTGTCGGTGGGGCACACCTTGTCGGGATTGGTCGCGATATATGGCAATTTTTCGGCAACCCACCAGGCCGCTCGGCAAAGCCGCGGATAGACTAACGACGTATCAAACGCCACCACAACGGCGTCAGGTTTATCGTCCGAGTCGTCGTTGGCGGATATGAAACCGGCTTCTTCAAACTGTGCAATCATGCCGGGCGTACCGAGTATAAACAGCCGCTTTATCGCCGGATGGTGCGCTTGCAAATAATCAATAGTGGCCTGTCCCGATGTGTACACTTCGTCCAGCGTGGCAGGAAT
>JAITKF010000091.1 GCA_031278545.1 Prevotellaceae bacterium | reverse complement strand
ACGAAGTGCATGTCGGTGAACTGGACAATTTTGAATGTGCCGTCGTCGCGGTACTTCAATTGAATGTTGTTTGTTGCCGGTTGGCAGGCTACAAGGCTTGCGGCGGCAAAGAGGAATGGCCAGATGTAATGTTTCATTTTATGTTTGTTTTTAATGGTTTTTCGTTATGCTTATTCAACAAAATCCCTTGCTTGGCGTTCAAGGGAGAGATTCATTTATTTAATTCCTGTCACTTCTTTTATGATATGGAAGAGTTGCGTATTTTCGTATGTTCCTCCGAACGCTCCGGCGTGGGGGCCGTAGGCGAAGAGGGGAACGCGGATGGGGGTATGGTCGTCGGTCATGTAGTGGGCGGTAATCAGGCCGGCGGCCTGGTTGCCGTCAACCAGCGTGAGGCCGCCAGTTTCGTGGTCGGCGGTAACGATGACAAGTGTTTCGCCGTTGCTGTCGGCGAAGCGCAGGGCTTCGGCTACGGCGAGGTCAAAGCTGAGCGTTTCGAGAATAGAACCGGGCAACGAGTTGGCATGACCGGCGTAGTCGATTTTTGCGCCTTCGACCATGAGGAAAAAGCCTTTGCCGCGTCCGGCGGCGGCGAGCTTTTGTACGGCGGCGCGGGTGGCGTCGGCCAGCAGGGGCAGGGAGGCTTCTGTGGCGGCGTCGTCCATACGTTCATCGATGCAAATCACCTTTCCGTCGGTTTGGGCGATGTCGTCGACGGACGACAGGAATGTGTAGCGCGGTTGTAAGGCAGCGACCAGGTCGAGGTTATCGAAGCGGTCGGTGAGCGTTGCCATGCCGCTACCGTTGAGTAGCGTCAGTTTGCCATCGCGGAGGAAGGCGGTAATGGCGTCGGAGTTGTCGCGGTCGAGGGCATGACCGTAGAATGCTGCGGGCGTAGCGTCGGCGATATTGCCTAACGTTACCACTCCGCAGGCATAGCCGTTGTCGTAGAACAGGTCGGTGAGCGAGGGGTTTATATGTCCATCGGCGCTGACGGCGATATGCCTGTTATGGTGTTTTTTGCCGGTGGCTAATGCGCTGCCGGCCGCCGCCGAGTCGGTCGTAAAGGCATCTTCAGCGGTAGTGTTTACTAGTCCGACATGTTTCAACTGTAGTAACGACAGTCCGTGGTTGACGGCGTCGGCGGCGCATACCTGCGCCAGCCCCATGCCGTCGCCGATGAGCAGGATGACGTTTTTCACGGTCGTTGCCGCGCCGTCGTTGCGATAGGTTGGCCGGTAGATGTCGATGTCTTTGGAGAGTTGCAGGGCGTTGCGGCGGAATCCATGGAAGCCGGCGGTGGTTCGGTCTAACCGTTTGGCGTGGGCGACGTCGTCAATCCTTTCCTCTTTTTTGGAGGAGGTCGGGGGAAGGCTGTCGTCCATAATCATGTAATTCTTTTTGTGGAAATGGCGGAAATAGGCGGCGCAGTCTTCGGGGGCGTCGGTATTGATGTAGTCCACGCCGAGTGTGTAGAAGGTGTTCCAAGCGGTGATGCCGTCAGGCGTTCCCCAGAAGCGGATGGGTTTGCCGAGGGCGTGTACTTGGGCGATGGCCGCTTCGAGCTTTTCCCGCTCGGCGGCAACGGGGCTGCCTTTGCCGTTCCATTGGGAATAGTTGCCGAAGTCGAGGCTTATCATGGCGATACGTTCCCGTTGCGCCGGTGTGTAATCCACGAGTGTGCCATCGAAGGAGATGAATGCCGGGGTGTTGTCTAATGTTTCCTCATTTGGCGGTACGCCGGATACGATCACCCGCACGGCCATCGGGTTGACGGCCGGGTCGAAGACCGCCGGGTAGCGTTTCAATGCGTTGGCCAGCCGGTCTAATGTCGGGTGTACCGGTGTTTTCAGGTCTATCAGCAGGGAAAGGGTTTTGTCGGAATTTCGCCATGCACGCCCGTTGTTCCGCTTGAAGAGGTTGACTAACGGGCGGATGTAGGCTTCGTCGAGGGTGAGTGTGTCGGCCAGTCCGCTACGTTCGTGCGCCACCAGCAAGTCGTCGGTCGTTGCTACCGCCCACACATCGGCTTCGATCGACGCCACTTGTTGGGCGTAGGCTTGGTAGAAGGGCACGGTGCGCAGGTAGTCGTTATGGGAGTGGATACGGATGTCTTGCGCCGGCGTGCGGAATGTCGTCAGCAGCAACGTCAGGGCGAGTAGCGTCAGCCTGCTGCCGTACGGCCACGCGCGTAGCCGTCGGTGTAGCGGATATACGGCATGTGCGAATAGCTTGTCGGGGGCATTGACGTCCCTGATGCGGGGGCATTGACGTCCCCGATACGGGGGCATTGACGTCCCCGATGCGGGGGTAATTGCGTCCCCGATTGTATGAGTGGACGTCCAACGAGTAGTCGTACGGGGGGTGAGGGGGGCCTGAGTCGTGTTCATAATGTATTGTATGAAGGGGAATGGGGGATGACGGGGATAAGTTGGTTGTACATCGTGCGCCGAGGTGCTTTTAATGGTTTTCCGCCACCGGCGTCCTGAGAGACAATGAAAAATTGATAGTCTCCGGCAGGCAGGTCGGGGGCAAGGAAGAGCAGGTTTTTTCGGGTGGTGCGGACGATGTCGGTTACTTTTATTGTCTCGCCGGTATTAATGTTTTTGAAGTAGGCGCCGTTGTCGGGATGGTGGCCGGTTACGGCTACCGTGCCTTGCGGGGTGATTTGGTTGTTTGTGCCTGTAGAGATGTCGGTTATGGTGTCGATGTTCGAATATTCGACGTGTGGCAGATAGAGCATTACTTCGACGTCTTCGAGTTGTTCCCATAATGCTTTCGTGGGTTGGAAGTCGACCGTGAGGTATTGATCCGTGTGTTCAAAGCGGGCGTGGGGTGAGGAGCATGTGTCTTTGATGTTTAGTTGTAGCCGGAAGGAGTCGGTGTGTACGGCGTTGTTGTCGAGCAGTTGGTAGATTAGTTCTTTGAGAAAGGCTTCGACGTGGTATCGCATCGTTTCGGGGGTGGCAGAGTGTCCGCCGCGGTTGATGGCTATGCGGCATACGTCGGCCACGCTCAGTGATAAATCCGGTTCTGTCTGCGCCACGTAGTTTTGGGTGGCGCCGGTATTAAACAGGTTGTTGTAAAGGGTTGCGGTTATTTTGTGCATGGCATGTTGTTTTTTTATGTCGCCTATCTATTGGCAGGCGCCCCCTTTGTGGCCCTCCGTGTTTTCTGTGAAATGGTTTTTATTATACAGAGGGCTCAGCGGCTTCACAGCGTTACACGGAGGGGGGGTAAAGCGAGACAAGATGGCTGCGAATTGTTTTGTCCCGCATAATTTGTTGTATTTTTTGTATGTCTAATGCCTGTAAATACATTGTTCCTATTTTCATTATTTTAGCACAAAGGTATAAAAAACGTTGGGTATTCAATGGCAGGAAATTTCAACGTGTGACAATTCATCGCGGTTTCGTTATTCCGTTAGCAATCCCCGCAGCAGTTGGGGGTTGTCGGTGGTGATGTAGTCGATGCCCTGTGAGATGAAGTACTGCATGCGTTCTACGTTGTTTACCGTCCATACGTTGGTGGTGAGCCCTAATGCCTTTGCTTCCTTAATCCATTCGGGATGCTGTTCTTTCAGGACGTTCCATGCATAGTCCAGTCCCCAGTAGCCTTCGGCTTTCAGGGTGGCGGGTGACTTTTCGCCGTTCAGGTAGGCCACGCGGTGCTTAGGGTTGAGGCGGATGAGTTCCTTGCATACATGTTCGCTGAACGAAATGTAGTCTACCATACCGGCTATTCCGCTTTCGTTGATAAGCCTCACGGTTTCGCGGGCGGCTCGCCTGTCGTCTTCGGCGGTGTAGTGCGATTTGATTTCAACGATGAGCTTCGTCTTGTTTTGCTTTTTAGCGATGTTGATGTATTGTTGCAGCGTAGGGATGGGCTCGCCGTTCACTAACCGTAGCGCCGACAGTTCGGCGTAGGTGGCCGTTTGAATTACGACGCCTTGATAGGTTTCGTCGTGGTTGAGGACTACGATGCCGTCTTTGGTTATCCACACGTCGAGTTCAGAGCCGTAGGCGCCGAATTTAATGGCGTTCTCTAACGAGGAGAGGGAGTTTTGGGCGGAGCCTAATTTGTCCCAGTAGCCGCGGTGGGCAATGATTTGCGTTTGCGCCTGCGCGCTTGTTATGCCGCATAGCGACATGAGGATGATTGCTAAGAATTGTTTCACTTTCATGGTTGTTTTATTTTTAAAATTATTGTTCTTCGTTATGTTTGCATGGCTTGTTCGATGGATAGTTCGGGGTCTTGGAGCTGGTCTAAACGGGCAGAATTACCCCTAAGGGACTCTTTCATACAGCTTATTTCACCGTCCATAGTTCTAAGCTCTTAGTTTTTTACTCCTGTTAGTATCCTTCGTTTTGTTTGAGGTTGGAGCTTTTTCGTATTTCGGCGTCGGGGATGGGGAATACGTGGTGTTTGGCGGGGTTGAAGTTTCGTGCGGGGCGGACGGTTACGATGGTTTTGTTGATTGTCTGTCCGTTGACTTCTATTTGCCATCCTTCGGTGGGCCGGGCATAGGTTGCTTGTGCGTCGCCCCAGCGGACGAGGTCGAAGTGGCGGCTGGGGAAGAATTCGAAGGCGAATTCGAGTCGTCGTTCTTTTTTGAGGGCCTCGCGTGTGGCGGGACTGTTTCCGGGCAATCCGGCGCGTTTGCGCACTTGGTTTATCAATTCTTTTGCGGTAGGGTTGCCTTCACCTTGTGTCCAAATGAGGGCTTCGGCTTTCATGAGGAGGATGTCGGCGTATCGCATGATGTGCATGGCGAGGCGGTTGCTTTGGTTGTTACCGCTTACGTTGAAGAGTTTTCCGATGTCAGAGGAGTCGGCGAAGACGGACATGAATTTTCGGTTGGTCATGGCTGATTCGCTGTACATGAGGGATGGGTTGACGCACCATTGGATGTCGTGGCTCATGAATTGGATGTGTTCTCCGGGAGCGAGGATGGTGGCTTTGCGGCGTTGTGTGTCTCCTTCGCTTTCGTAGGCGTTGTAGAGGTCGAGGGTGGGCATGAAGTATCCCCATGTGTTGTAGTATCCCCATCCGGCGGCTTGGAAGAACATGCCATGGAATTTTGGGCCGGCGTTTTCGTTGCCGAGTATTGAGTAGATGTATTCCGGCGAGAAGTTGTTTTCCCAGCGGAAGAGGTCTGCGAAGTTGGAGAGTTCGCTGCCTGTGGGGGCTTGGTGAAGTTCTCGTTTGTCGGGGCCGGAGAGGTTGATGATGCTGTCGCAGAGTTCAACGACCATTGCGTGATATTCTGCGGAGGAGTGTTTTTCGGCGGCTTTTGAGTTGTCGGTGTATTGTGCGGCGTAGAGGGCAGCACGTGCGGCGAATGCCCATGCGGCGGTTTTGTATGGGCGTCCGTAGTCGCTGTCGGCCATTTGGGAGAGTAGTGGCAGGCGGTTGGCGGCTTCGCGCATGTCGGCGATGATCATGTTGTAGTTGTCAAGGACGGTGGGGGGTCGTGGTACGTCCATGTTGTCTAATGGGGTGTTTTCGGTTACGATGGGTATTCCTCCGTTGATGCTGTTGTCGCCGTACCATGGGACGAGCCAGAGGTAGGCGTAGGCACGGAAGAAGAGGGCTTGTCCGATGGCGTTGCTTTTCACGTCGTCGGGGATTGCCATGTCGGGTACGTATCGGAGGATATTGTTTGCTTTATTAATCATGCGGTACATAGCTGGCCATGTGTTGTTTACGTCGAGATTGTTCGTGGCGCCCATGGTAAAGCGTTCGCAGGTGTATGCGTCGGAGGGGGCTTGCGGGCGACCGGTGAACATGTCGTCGCTGCAGTTTTCGTAGTAGAAAACGCCGCGTCCGCAGACGCCTTCGATGTTGGTATAGTCGTAGAATGCGTCGAGGGCACTTCGTACGTCGGCTTCCGTTTTCCAGAAGTTGTCAGATGTGGGGGAGCCGTAGGGTTCATATTCTAAGAATCCGTCGCAGCTGCAAATGACGAGGGCAAGGAGGAGGGAGAGGCTTATTTTATGTAATTGTTTCATGGTATTTAATTATTAGAAATTAACATTGAGTCCGATGATAAATGTCCGCGCTACGGGGTATACACCGCCGTCGACGCCGTGGTTTCCTACTTCGGGGTCGAATCCGGTGTAGCGGGTGATGGTGCAGAGGTTTTCGGCGCCGGCGTAGAAGCGGATGCCGATGTCTCGGATGCCAAGGCCGGTCAGCAGGGTCTTTGGGAGGGTGTATCCGAGTGTGATGTTTTTCAGGCGGAGGTAGTCTCCGTTTTCGAGGTAGTAGTCGGAGGCGTTGCTGTAGTTTTGGTTGTCGTCGTCGAGCCAGCTGATGCGCGGGTTGCCCGAGGCGGTGTCGTAGTTCCATGCCCGGAGGATGTCTGTAAACATGTTGGAGCCGGCTGCGCCATTGAGGTATGCGTTTTGGCGGAAGAGGTTGTAGATGTCTACTCCGGCGATACCTTGGAAGTATATGCTGAAGTCAAAGCCTTGGTATTCGAGGGTGCCGCCGAGGGCGTAGGTGAGTTTTGGGAGGTAGCTTCCCATGAATTGGCGGTCGTCGTTGTTAATTTTGCCGTCGTTGTTGTAGTCGATGAATTTCAGGTCTCCCGGACGGGCAAAGGGCTGGATGAGCTGGCCGTCTTTAGTGTAGTTGTTTACTTCGTCGTAGGATTGGAATATGCCGTCGGTGGCAATGAGGGCGTAGGCATACCATGGTTGCCCGACGGCCGAGCGTAGTTGCGAGTTGTGTTCCATTAGGTCGCGTGGGCTGAGGTCTAATACTTCGCCGCGTACGGTGGCGGCGTTGCCGTAGATGGAGAATGTCCATTCGCCGATGGTCTTGTGATAGTTTGCGGCAAATTCCCATCCGGTGTTCAGAACTTTTCCGACGTTACCGCGCGGGTCTTCGGTGATGCCGGCGACGGAGGGCATGGGCAGGTAGTCGATGAGGTCGCGGGTGGTTTTGTGAAACCAGTCGATGGTGATTTCCAGTGAGCGGTCGAGCAGGGTCAGGTCTACTCCGGCGCCTATTTGTTCGGTGGTTTCCCATTTCAGCGAACGGTTGGCAATCGTGCGTTGGTAGTCGCCGTAGACCGGTACGTTGACGTCTTTGCCTAAGATGCCCGGTTCGCTGGTTTTGCCTAACGGGGCGTTGTAGGAATATAGGGGCACGGAGCCGCAGTCGCCGACGCGTCCCCAGCTACCACGTATTTTAAGCAGGTCGAAGCCCGCGCCGTCGAAGAACGGTTCGGAGGACAGTTTCCATGATGCTGAAAAGGCGGGGAACAGTTGGCCGTTGTTTTCGGGGGCGAGTTTGGAGGTGGCGTCGTAACGGAGGCTGGCGGTGAGGAAGTAGCGGTCGTTGTAGGAGTAGCCGACTCGTCCCAGTTGGGACATCATCGCTTCATCCCAGATGCTTTCTGTCGGTTTGGTTTTGCTCCATTCTCCGGCGTTGGTGAAGATGGTCGAATGTTCGTCTTCGCGGTCGTAGTCGGTGGTGGTGGTGCCGTTACTGTGGTAGTTGCGTCGTTGCATGGTGTAGCCGGCCATGGCGCTGATGTGGTGTTTTTCAAGCACGGCGACGTAGGTGGCTGTCGTTTCCCAGAGCCAGTGGGTTTCTCTCGCGTTCGAGACATAGCGGGTGTTTTCGGGGTTCGGGCGTCCCAGTTCGGGAATGCGCGCCTCAAATGATTCGTAGCTGCTTGCGCCGAATGAGGCCGTAAAATCCGATTTGATAGTGAGCCCCTTTAGCGGCTTCAGTTCTAAGGTCGATGTCGAGAAGATGGTGGCCGCAGGACGGTTTTGCCGCAGGCGGTTCAGCGAGGCTACCGGATTGCGTCCGGCGCCGTAGCCGGTGATGCTCGACCAGTGGGGCGTGGTGCCGCCGTATAGCGGGAGACCGTCGTCGCCGTAGACGAGGTTGCCGTTTACGTCGTATTCATACACGGTCGCCGACGGCGGGTATCCTAAGGCTTCGACGATGTAGCTTTCATGCGTGTTGGTGCGGATGCCACCCTGCCCGTTGTTGTACTGGAATGTGCCTTTTTGGGAGAAGGTCGCCCATTTTGCAGGTCGGAAGTCGATGTTCATTTTCCCGTTCAGCTGGTCTTTATAGGTATTTATCAGCAGTCCGTCGGTGCGGTCGTAGGCAAAGGAAGCAAATGCTTTCAGCGTTTCAGTGCCGCCCGATAGCGACAGGGCGTAATGCTGTACCTGTCCGGTGCGGAAAATTTCATCAAGCCAGTCGGTGCGGGTCACGGTGCCGTAGGGGTAGCGGTCGGCATCGAATACGGCGGGAAGCGTCATGGCTGTGCCGGTAACGCCAATTACGTCGCGCCACACTTTATTAAACTGTTCGGAGTTGAGCGCTGTTGGGAGCTTGCCGGCTGTTTGGAACTGGCGCGACACGTTGACGTCGATCTTTATTTGTCCGGCTTGCGCTTTTTTGGTGGTGATGATAATAACGCCGCCCGATCCTACCGACGCGCCATAGATAGCCGCCGACGCGGCATCTTTCAGTATGGTGATGCTTTCTACGTCTTCCATACTATAGGGCGCGCCGGGCACGCCGTCGACGACCCAGAGGATGCCGTCGCTGTCGCGTGAACCTTTGCCGCGGATGTTGTAGGTTTGTCCGCTCATCGGGTCGCCGCCGTCGAATTGGATGGTTAAGCCGGGCACCTGTCCCTGCAACGCGGAGCTGACCGCCGCTGGCCGGCTTTTCATCGTCCGGTCGACCTGCACCGTACTCACGGCCATCGAGAGGTCGGCCTTTCGGGTGTTGCCGTATCCGATAGCAACCACTTCGGCCAGTTGTACGGCGTCTTCTTCCATCCGCACATCAATCACGGCGCGATTGTTGATGGCGATTTCCTGCGTTGCATAGCCGATAAAGGAGAATACGAGCGTCACCGCGTCGTTACCAACGGTAATGGCATAGCGCCCGTCGGCATCGCTGATGGTTACGTTGTTTGTTCCCTTAACGGTGATATTTACGCCCGGCAATGCGCCATTGGCGTCTGTAATCGTACCCGTAATAGGTCTGTTTTGGGCGGACAGCGTCCCGGCAAGCGCCATGCACAGGCCGATGCCCCATAATTGTAAAATAAAATTTCGTGTCATACCTAACATGTAATATGTGTGTCTACTATTTTTAATTTCTGCTTTATTGTCTACGGCCATTGCCCTATTGCTTCTGTCCTTCGTAGATGATGGTCACCGGCAATGACGGCCCTGTCATACTCACGAGCACATGGCCTGCGGCGTCAATCGTACCGGTAACCTCCAGCGGGCCTACGCTGGTGTCGCCTGATCCGGCAATGGTGAAATCACTGCCGCTACGCGTTACGGTCAATGCGAAATCGGAAACATTGAAAGAAACGCCTAAATCTGTATCGGTTTGTGTTGCCCAATGTACGGTAGTACGGTTAACAGATGTCAATACCATTTCCACGTCATTGCCGGTAATTGCGCCCATGCCTTGCGCTGATACTGTTCCGATATACGTACCGGCGACGATAGCCGCCACATCTTCCAACCGCTGGCCGGTGTAGGTTACGTTCATGTCGAGGGTGACGACATGAATCGTGAGGTTAATCGCTCCGCCGGCGCTCACTGTTCCGTTGACGCTCACCGGGCCGAACAGGTCGGTCGTTCCCGTGCCGAACACTGTATAATCCAAACCGGCGCGCGTTACGGTCATCGGAATATCTAAGACTAATGTCCCGACCCCGGGCACTTCAACGTTGGCAGTCAACTTCACAGTAGCGCCGTCGGGGGTCAACGTAAGTTCAATGTCGGGGAGGTCGCCCATCATCGGGATGCTCACCACGCCCATGTATGTTCCGGCAACCGCTTGCACGAGCGTTTGACCACGCCGTGCGGTAAACACGACCACGATGCCCTCGTCAGTCAGGTTAATCGTAAGCTCCATGTTTCCCTCGGCATCAATCGTCCCGTCGACCGATACAGCGTTGAAGGACGAGACGCCTGAGCCGGAAATCCGGTAACCATCGCCTTCTCGTTGCACGTCTACTTCAATATCCATCGTGAGCGTACCCATGCCAGTAACCGCCTCGGTAGCCAGCCGCACTTTGTTGCCCGCCGCCGTCAGGGTCGCTTCCACGTCTGTGGCGATAGGCATCCCGCTCATTGTTACATTGCCGATATACGTCCCCGCGACCGCTGTCGCTAAATCTTCGGGAACGCCGGTAACCGTAACCGTTACTTCGCTACGCGCTTCGGTATTAGAATAAGCCAGCGCTACAATCGTAACCGTTCCGGGCGCTTCGGCCCGGATAAGACCGTTGTCTACGGTTGCGATTCTATCATTCATGCTTTTCCAGAAAACTGTTTTATTTCCGGCATTATTGGGCGTTACCGTAGCGGTAAGCTGCACCGTTTCACCCGGATTGAGGGTTACGACGGTTTCGCTGACGACCACCTGCGCGACCACCACAGGTTCGATAGGTTCGTCTGTACACCCGATACACAATACCCCAAAAAACAACAGGCATATTCCACCTGCTTTTTTAAATGTCTTTTTCATATCTTTTCTTTTAATAATTTATATACATGTTTAACAAATATTGTTGTGAACCAATTAAAATTTTATCCAAAAATAGCAACCGGTCATTACAAAGAATCAACGTTTGTATTACAAAGTATTTACAGTGTTTATATTAAAAAAATAAGAACACTTGTTAATAGTATTATAACGCTACAAAGATACAAACTTAATGAATAAAATAAACCTCAAATCCCGTTTTTTTTTCCTCAAATTGCGCAAAAGTTTGTGAAGCGTGAGGAATGCCTGCGGGAGCTACGTGCTATTTTATCTGTTTTTACCCGTTTCATTGCGGGTAGTGCATGGGTTCATTTTAAAATTGTATTTTTGTGCAAAAAATAGCGACAATGAAAAATATACGAACAATATTCCTTCTATGGATACTCATGGCGATTGGATGCGGGTTGCCGGCGCGGGCGCAGATAGCGTCGATTTTGGGAATGTGGAAAACGGTAGACGATAAAACGGGCGAAGTCCGGGCGCTGGTCGACATCTATCAGGATGTGGACGGGCTGTATTATGGGAAAATCGAAAAGATGTTCCGTTACACCGACGCCGTGTGCGACAAGTGCGAAGGCGACGACAAAGGCCGCCCCCTGCAAGGGCTTATCATCATCCGAGGCATGAAGGCCTACAAAGACATCCTAAAAGACGGCTATGTGCTCGACCCCGAAACAGGCAAGCAGTACCACGCCATCATCCGCTTTAACCCCAAAACAGGCAAACTCCAACTGCGCGGTTCACTCGACCGA
The DNA here is from genome assembly GCA_031278545.1 of Prevotellaceae bacterium. Taxonomy (GTDB): domain Bacteria; phylum Bacteroidota; class Bacteroidia; order Bacteroidales; family UBA932; genus JAIRKX01. The sequence goes on along the minus strand of JAITKF010000091.1, from coordinate 5,651 downwards.
AGTGGCCTGCTGGGACGAAACCAGTACTGGATACGATAGCGTCAGGAATCAGGAATGGCCGACGGCGGCGGGCAGTGGGAGAAACAGCAATTATAAAATCACACGTTGATAAAATAAACCACCGTTGGAACAAATATTCAAAATCCATTATGAAACACACCATCACATTAGTCATATTACTCACATTAGCCTCGTGCGGGGGGAACGGCGGGAGGCCGGAAGCGATTGTGCGGACAGCCAAAATCGACACGGTACGGCTGTCAGGCGGCGGGCGGCGGGCGGTGTATCCGGGAAAAGTGCGGACGGGGGCCGAAGCGAGCCTGGCGTTCCGTGTGGCGGGGCCGATTGCGCGGCTGCCTTATGCCGAAGGTGCATTTGTCCGCAAGGGAACGGTGATTGCCGAGTTGGATGCGCGGGACTACCGTGTGCAACTGTCGGCTACCGAAGCGGAATACAACCAGACGAAAGCGACATCGGAGCGTATCATGGAACTCTACCGGCGCGGCAGCGCAACAAAAAGCGACTACGAACAAGCCGTCTACGGGTTGGAGCAAATCACCGCCAAATACAATAATTATAAAAACCGGCTGGCCGACACCCGCCTTACAGCCCCGTTCGACGGATACGTCCGGACGAAAATCCACCGTGAGGGCGAAACGGTCGACGCAGGAATGCCCGTGATTACCCTGATAGGAAACGATGAATGGCAAATCGAAACCAACCTGTCGGTGCGCGACTATGCCCACCGGCACGATTGTACCGGCTTTGAGGCCGAAATATTGACCCTTCCCGGGCATACGTTGCCGCTGGAGTTGATTGAACTGACGCCCCAAGGCAATGCCAACCAATTATACCGTGCCGTCTTTCGGATAACCGACCCCCGCCGCCTGGAGTTAGCCGCCGGCATGAGCGCAGAAGTAACCATCCACTTCCGTGCGGAGCAGGACGAGGTCTATGAAATTCCCGTCGAAGCGTTGTTCGAGCGCGACGGGAACCCCTGCGTCTGGCTGTTCGTATCGGCCGACCGCCCGCTGACGGCCCGACCGGTGCGCACAGGCGCATTGCGGAGCGACGGCTACATTACCGTTACCGGCGGGCTGTTGGCAGGGGAGTTGGTCGTCGTGGCTGGCGTACATTCGATTAAGGAAGGGATGACGGTACGCCCGTTATTACCCGTAAGCAAGACGAATACAGGAGGCAGTAGTAAATGAATCCGGCGGAATTAGCCTTAAAAAACCGGCTGCTGATATGGTTTCTGGTCGTTGCGTTTATCGCAGGCGGCGTTTTTGCTTTTTTCGATATGGGGAAAATGGAAGACCCCGAACTGATAGTGCGGGTAGCGCAGGTAGTAACGGTTTATCCGGGCGCATCGGCGCAGGAGGTAGAACTGCATGTTACCGACCCGCTGGAAAAAGCCATCCGCTCAATGACCGGACTCGGCGCGGTCGAATCTAAATCGTCCGCCAACATGTCAATTATACAGGTAACTCTCGATGTAACCATGCCGGAAAAGGAAATCCAGCAACATTGGGACATCCTGCGACGCAAGGTCAATGACCTCCTTCCCGACCTGCCGCCCGAAGCGCAAAAACCCGTAGTGATGGACGACTTCGGCGATGTCTACGGATTGTTCTACGTCTTCACTACGGACGGTTTTTCCGACGATGAATTTAATGACTGTATCGAAAGTATCAAACAGGAATTGCAAACCGTCGAAGGCGCAGGCAAAGTAGCCACCTGCGGCGAACAGAAACCGTGCATTTACATTGACATTAAGCAAGACAGACTGGCGCATTTGGGCGTCCATTTTTATGAACTGATACAGACCATCCGCGCCCAGAATCAAATGGTATACCCCGGCTATTTCCAAAGCGGGAATAACCGGATGCGGTTAGAAATAACCGACCGTTACAGCCATATCGAAGACATCGAGAACCTGCTTATCAAAGGGCATGAAGACGACCAGCTTCGACTGGGCGATATCGCAACCGTCCATTACGGCATTATCGATCCGGCGCGCCAAAGCATGCGTTACGACGGGCGGGGCGCTATTGGGCTGGCGGTGTCGATGGCGCCCGGACACGATATTACCAAAGTAGGTAAAGCCGTCGAAAAACGATTGGAACAATTAGTACAGACGGGCAGTATCCCGTTAGGCATCGAATTTCATAAAGTCTTCTTCCAATCCGACCGCGTGAATGACGCCATCCGTGTCTTCCTGCAAAACCTGCTGGAGGCTATCGTGATTGTCATCTTCGTCCTGATGCTGACGATGGGGTTCCGGAGCGGCGTTATTCTGGGAACTAATTTATTAGTCATTGTCCTCGGCTCGTTCATTATCCTCAACCTGTGCGACGGTACGCTGCAACGGGTTTCGCTGGGGGCGCTGGTGCTGGCGCTGGGGATGTTGGTCGACGACGCGGTGGTAGTAGTCGACGGCATTCTGGTCGACCGGCAACGCGGCGTTCCACGAATGCAATACCTGACTGACACCGCCCGCAAAACAGCCCTGCCGCTCCTCGGCGCTACGCTGATAGCCATCCTCGCCTTCTTCCCCATATTCCTCTCGCCCGACATGGCCGGTATATACGTACGCGACATGTTTATCGTACTCGCCGTATCGCTGGCCATTAGCTGGATATTGTCCGTTACGCTGGCGCCCATACAGGCCGATATTTTCCTGCGGAAGAAAAAACCGGCACGTAGCGAAGCGGAATTATTTACCGGAAAATTCTACGTCGGGCTACGGCGGATGCTTTATTTTATGCTCTCGCACCGTCTCAGTACGCTGGCGGCTGTCGTAGCGCTGCTTGCGTTGACCGTCTTCGGATTCGGATTCGTACGACAAGGATTCTTCCCCGATTTCACATACGAACAAGCATACATCGAATACAAAATGCCCGAAGGGACACACATCCATAAGGTGAAAACCGATTTGCAGCACATGGAACAACAGCTGCTGGCACGGAACGATGTGCTGCATGTTACGTCGAGCTACGGCGGGACGCCGTTCCGCTACAATCTCGTACGCTCGGTTTCCGAACCGTCGCTCTCATACGGCGAACTGATTGTCGATTTCACCACACCCGAAGCCCTGCAAAAAGCCTTGCCCGCCTTACAGAAAGAACTATCGGAAAACTACCCGCAGGCTTACGTCCGCATCAAAAAATACAACCTAATGTACAAACCCTTTCCGATAGAAGCATTATTCTGCGGCCCCGACCCGGCGGTACTAAAAACCCTGTCGGCACAAGCGGAAGCCATCATGCGCGAAGAACCGTCGGTGATGTTGGTTACGAACAATTGGGAGCCCGAAGCGCCGGTATTTATGGTAGCATACAACCAGTCCATATCACGCAACACCGGCGTTTCCCGCGCTGACATTGCCCTCTCGCTGCTGGCAGCTACCGACGGCATTCCCGTAAGTCTATACCACAACGGCGAGACCGCCGCGCCGCTACTGCTACGCACCACCGACATACGCAACCGCTCCCTCGACGACCTGTCGAATATCCCGATATTAAAAGCCATACCGTCGCTCCCGACACTGCATCAAGAAACAATCATCGGCCTGATGACCGGTAGCCGCGACCGGTCGGCCATCATTTCGGACATCCTGCAGCCAACCCTTTTAAGCCAGGTCAGCGACAGCCTTTACCTGCACTGGGAAGACCCCGTAATCCGGCGGGTCGAAGGCAAACGGGCGATATGCGCCCAATGCAATAACATGTTCGGCTACACCCCCGCCCAATCGCGGAAAGCCATCCGCGAGAAAATCGAACAAATACCACTACCCGATGGCTACGAACTATCGTGGCGCGGCGAAGCGCAGGCCAAAGCCGAATCAACGCGCTACCTGTTTGCCGGCGTACCGGTATCGATTGTACTAATGTTCGTCATCCTCCTCATGCTATTTAAAGACATCCGGAAGCCGCTCATTATCGTCCTTTGTATCCCGCTGGCCTCTATCGGGATTGTCGGCGGGCTACTGATTAGCGGCAAGGAATTTGGCTTTGTCGCCATCGTCGCCTCTTTAGGCTTAATAGGGATGATGATTCGCAACGGCATCGTACTGCTCGAAGAAGTCATGCGACTCTCTCGTGCAGGCACGCCCCCGATTGACGCTCTGTTGACGGCCTCCTCGTCGCGATTCCGTCCGGTAGTCATGGCCGCCGCCACATCCATCGTAGGTATGATACCACTCCTCTCCGACGTCCTTTTCGGCTCATTAGCCGTCGTCTTCATGGGCGGCCTGACAGTCGGAACCATCATCACACTGATGATTGTACCAGTACTGTATGCCGTGCTTTATAAAATAAAAGTTAACCGTTAACGGCTACGGGAAAACGTACTCCCCCGCAGGCAAGTCCCGCAGGGACGACCCACTATTAACCGGATGCTTCAGCTTACGGACACCAGCCTCCCCCACCTCTGCCCGGTTCTGCCTTTCAGGCAGATGACAGCGGCCACGAATGCGGGGGAAAGCATAACGTTTCAAAAAAAAAATATAATTTGTGTGTTATTTAGTTATTTTTTTCTATCTTTGTAAAGATTACACTCGTATCCTGTATGCAGTGGCAACTGATGGAATAATTAAGCAATCAAAAGCTTATTACAGGAAATATCGGGTAACACCGATAACATCATCAGACAATGTTTTTTTATGCGGCAAAAAGGATAAAAGCAACAATCACAAATAAAATAAATAAAAACAACAAACATTATAATGAGTCATTATAATGAATGGACTGTGGGCTTCGGGCGTGGCGTTCGCTACGTCGGGGTTTATTGTCCACTAAAAACTAACCATTATGTTAAAAGTTAATAAAACGAATCAAATTTTTACTGTGTTAAGCCGAAAGTCGGCTGCACTTATTTTTATTTTTCTATGCGTATTTTCCTATACAGGCTATACGCAAAGTTTGACAGCAAACAATGATGAAGTGTATATCGGGCCACTGGAAACCGCTACGGTGGACGTTGTACGTAATGATGTAATCACCTGCAACAATCATACGTTGCGGATTATTAGCTACAGCTCGTCAATGGGAACTGCGACGTTGAGTGGCGATTTTATTATTTTTCACCCGGCGTCTTCCGTACGCGGGGAAACAGTGACCATCCAGTATGGAATAACTTGTAATAATATAGAAAAAACGGCGACCCTGTCGGTGCATGTTTCGGAGTATAATCGCCCGACGAATCTTAGCCCTCCGAATATGGAGTGCGCGACGTCGTTTCCGATAAATGTCGAGTTTGACGTTGAGCCGATGTTTCACACAAAAGATCCCACGCCGAAACACGCTCACCAGCTCCTGCTCTATTCGTTGCCTATCGTCGGCGACCTGAACGGCGACCTGAAGCCGGAAATCCTGTCGGTCGGCCTTTCGTCGCATAGCGGTCGAGTAACGGCCAACGCACAATACATCACCATCTTAGACGGGCAGACCGGGAAAACGCTCGTCGAATACGACGCGGGCTTTGAATTTGTTGTCTCAAGTAATAATCCGGACGAAAGCGCCTATCATTCGTCGCCTTCCTATATGGCGATTGCCGATGTGGACAACGACGGGAAAGGGGAAATCATCATGGCTTTTCCGATAGGAAAAGATCCTAGCAATGCCGCCCATGAATACAGCGAGCAGGTAGTC
>JAITKF010000085.1 GCA_031278545.1 Prevotellaceae bacterium | reverse complement strand
TAATATCCCACTTGTGTATAATCCGACATAAAACCAAGTATCAAAGTACTTAACATAGTATACACGCTTATTGCAATATTCGAAGCAAACAGCACTAATACAGCGTTCAAATGTTTTTTTATTTGCAGATGCTTTAACCGGAACTTCACCTCTGTTTTCAGCATATAGCCAAAATTCCAAATCTGGCTCGACAGGTTTGCAACTACAGTAAGTATAAGGTAGGGAATAATATCTTCCCGTGTGCGGACAAAGATAAACAATCCTCCTACAGCTATTATCTTAGCCGCCAAGGTACGCAGGGTAACCAACTTAAATTTCTCCCTGCCCGAAAAAAACCAGTCCACATTAAACGGAACAAACAATACCGAAATACCGGTTATCAATAGAAATTCCCTGTCATGAGAAAGCGCAGGTACAGAAAAAATCGTCACAAGATAAACCGTTGAAAAAATAATAGCGCTAACTACATTTATTACAAACAATTCCGAAAATACCTGATTACGACCATCCGGACTGTTGTTTTGTTTAGCAATCTCACGCATCCCATACATGGGTATTCCCAAAGCGACAAACAGCGCAAAATAAGACGCATAAGTAACCGCAAAATTTACAATCCCAATGTTTTCAACTCCCAATATTCGCGAAACATAAGGAGTTGTAACAATAGGAAAAGCTACGTTGGAAACAGTTAGAATAGTATTGTATGCTACGTTCTTTTTAAATGACATCTATTTTGTTTTTCTTTTACTTTCCGCAACTTCCGCAATTTCGTGATTTTATTTCTTTATAATCTGGTCGATTTTCACACTCACGGTTATACCTAACTCTTCCATGTGTAGCACCAAAAAACGTTTCCCGATTTTTGTTATTTTCCCTGAAATATTTTTCAGCGGGCCGCAAGCAATCAATACCTCGTCGTCAACCGTATATTGCAGTTCTTTTTCGCGGGCCTGTTCCAGGAAAGTTCGGATGGCTTTTATTTCTGAATTTTTAATGAGGGCCGGCCGGTTATTGTAGAATACTATCCGCACTACCCCCGGTACGGTCGGCAACGAACGCAGGATATATTCCGTTGTCTGAACAAAAATATACGAAGGGAACAGCGGCATCTCTACCCACTTCACCCTGTCCGACCAGCGACGCGGAGATAGATGAAGCGGCAGGAAGGTTTGTATTCCTTGTTGCTGTAGTCGTTTATCCACTTGCTTCTCGGCGCGTGGCGCTGTGTACAGCACATGCCATTTTTCCGGCGATTGCTTGTTGTCCATTTAAAATCGTAAAATAAAAACAGGTTCTATTGCCTTAAGTGCAAATAAACCAAAGGTTGGTCACTCCCATTTAGAAGTAACAAACTCGTTATTTTTCAATTCATTTGTCCTCTATGCAAGGAGGACAAGCGTCATTTATTTTATAGGTAACGGGGTGTATCGTTATTTTGCCTTTATTGATGCCGTCGCGTTTTCTCCCGCCACCTATTTATATTATACAATAGCGCCTGCGGCTATCAGCATTTCCCTGAGCATCAGCCAATCCGCATAGGGACGGTCTCCGTTTTCCGGGTAAACCAGCGGGCAGCCTAATGCCGAATCGTCAATATAAATATCCCCATACGCTTTGGGCGACGACGTCCAAAACGACTGTGTCGGATTGGTTTGGATGCCGAATAACGGGATGTCGCGTTCGCGGAACCATTCCACCGCCTCATCCAGCGTCGTATTATGGCCTTTTTTATCGTTCGAACGCATGGTGAATAATATTAATCTGTTTCCGGCGTCTGCCAATGCGCGTAATACAGGCGTCGCGCCTATTTCTTTGCCTATTTCGGGGTAATTATGCGTTACGCAAGTGCCGTCAAAATCAATCACTATATCCATATTGTATTCTTATTTTTTTCTCTATTTATGGTTTTATAGCGCGATTATCCGGTTACCGAATTTGTGTAATATTTCCCATAATATTTATAGTGTCCATAGGTGTATCCATGCCATTTTTCTTCTTTAATTCCGTTTATTACAACGCCAATATTTTTCAATCTTTTAACATGATACAAATCGTTGATAAATTTAATCCGTTCTTTAGGCGTATAGTTTTGCCGTACCACATAAATAGTTACGTCGGCATAGCAGTTGATTAGCAACGCATCGCTCACCAACCCGACAGGCGGCGTATCTACTACAATATAATCATATTCCTGTTTGAGTTCCTCGAACAGTTGAGGCAGTGTCTCGCCTTGCAGCAGCTCCTGCGGATTGGGCGAGATATGCCCGCACGAAATGATATGCAGGTTTTCTGACTGATCGGTATTCTGTATGATTTGCCGGAGCGTTACCTGTCCTGAAAGATAATTACTTAGTCCGTCTTCGTTGTCAATGCCGAATATCTTATGCAATCCGGGTTTACGCAGGTCGAATCCAAGTACGACCACTTTCTTGTTCAACGCAGCCAATGCAATGCCTAAATTGGCCGTCAGGAATGATTTTCCTTCGCCGCTTACGCTGGAAGTGATCATGATAATTCGGATGCCGCCGCCGGCTTGCATAAAAGTAAGATTGGTGCGTAACGTGCGGATTTGCTCGGCATGTTTGCTCCGGCTAGCCGTCAGGGACAGCAGTTTGTTTGCCTGTTCCACAAACGATATTTCGCCTAAAACAGGCGTTTTTAAGTTTCTTTCTATTTCGTCCTTCGTGGAAATTTTGTCGTCGAATAATTCGATGAGCCACAAAATACCGGCCGGCAGAAGCAGCCCGATAAGGCCAAAAATCAGTAGAACTATTTTTTTCTTCGGTTGTACCGGATACAAACTGTGGCGGGCGACGTCTATAATCCGGCTATCGGCGACTGTGGATGCATATGAAATAGCCGTTTCTTCCCGTTTGGAAAGAAGATAGACATACAGCTGGTTTTTAATTTCCTTCTGACGTGTAATATCAACTAATTCACGTTCTTTTCGCGGCACGGATTGAATGATAATTTCAATGCGGCGGTTTTCGGCTTGCAGGTTTTTCTGCATGCTTTCAAGGCTGCTACGTAAAATTTTGATATTATCTATAATATTACCCTTCAATATTTTTATCTGGTCGTTCAGCGACTGTATCATCGGGTGCGCTGGCTCCAACGCCTGTAGTCTTAACGTACGTTCCGCTTCCGTCTCCGTCAGGGATTTTATTAGCGAAAGCAATGTCGGGTCATTCAGTCCAAGCGTTGCGGGCGTAGTACCTCGCCCTGCATCGGAAAGCACATACTGTTCGATGTGTCGGAGCACATCTAATTGTATCGTAACTTTACTTAATTCCAAATCGTTTTGCTGTACGGTTTGCAGGAACAGTTCCGATTCCGTACTGATGTTGGTAATTCCCTGCGCTGATTTATATCGTTCTACATTTTCTTCGGCATCCTGCAAATCTACGGCGACTAATTTCAGTCGTTCGTCGATAAATTTCAGGGTTACACCGGCTAAATTATTCTTATCGGCGATGGCGGCCTTGTTATACACGGCGATGAGATGATTCAACACATCTTTGCCCCGTTCCGGAATAGGCGAAAGCAAGGAGAGATTAATGACCGACGTGCCTTTGGCTGAGATGGCCACATCTAATTGATCACGTAATGCTTCCACCATTTTCGCTACGGGAATAAACGTAACGGTAATTGTCTTTTCTGCATCCCACCTTGCCAACAGCGAGTCGTTGACGGTTACGCGAAGACTGCCGAACGGTTCGGTAACGAGCGCATTTTGCGGGTATGACTGTTCGTTGATAACGATACGTTGCGCTTCAAAACGAAGGATCAGCGGCGTTTCAAATAATGCTTCGGTCGGCGTAACGACTTCTATTTTGACCGGCGCATCGCCATATAGCATTTTCGTCCGCAACCCGTCTTTTATAGTATACTGCACATTTAAATTCAAGTCCTTAACGACTTCTTCCAACAGCGTATAGGAGCGCAATATTTCGATTTCATTTTCCACCACTTTTTTGCTGGAAAACAAATCCAGTTCTTCCAGCATAGACATAGCGCCGCTATTGCCCCCTAATTTTTTATCGTCCTTAATCAAGATACTTGCATTGATTTCATACAGTGGCGTAGCCATGAAAAGATAACCGAGACCTAACAATACAAGTGCAATAAATGAAACGACAAACCATTTCCAGTAGGCGACATATTTAAGTATTATTTTCCTTACATCGACTGTGCTATCGTCGGAAGTGGCGGCGGTATATAATTCGTCGGGAGAAGATATCATAAACTTCGCGTGGCTTAGTTTTTAATAGAATTAAGAATGAGAACCATTAAGGTCAATGAATTAATTACAATAGGAGCCAACTGGTAGACACGGTCGATAGTAGTCAATCGTCCCGACGTCGCTTCTACATAAAGAATGTCTCCCGAATGCAGGTAATAATACGGCGAATTGAAAACATCCCTTTTTGTAAGGTCTATGCGGATAAACTGCCGGTTGCCGTCCATTTCCCGAATAAGCAATATATTTTTCCGTTTTCCGTAAATCGTCAGGTCGCCGGCTAAGGCGATAGCCTCAGGGAGCGTTATTTGCTCATTGGGGATAGTATATCGCGCCGGCCGCGCCACTTCGCCTAAGACGGATACCGTATAGTTGGCGATGCGTACTAAGACGGTGGGCGATTTAATATACTGCTGTAACTGCTCGGTCAGTTTGGCCTCCAATTCTTTGGACGTCAATCCAGTAACATATACATTGCCTACCACCGGCAGCGATATATTGCCCGACGCTCCGACGGTAAACCCCAAAACCGGCTCCGGTGCAATCGTTCCGACATTCTGCGTCGCATAGTTAATCATAGGCGTTACCGGATTAAACATCTCGTTGTCTTTTTTATCCAGACTGCTTACGGTGATAGATAAAATATCGCCCGCTTTTATAACGGGAACATACGTTTCCTCTATCTGCGACACAATTTGGTCTAATTCGGGACTAAGCGGCTGGAAATACGTAATCTTTTTAGTGGAAAGGCAAGAAGAGAACACGCAGCATAAGACACTGCAATATATCATTTTTTTCATTGAATACCTAATGTTATCCGCTTTATTTTATTTATAAATCGCCCACATATTCATCCAAAGGCGTATTCCGGATATGCTGTTGCGAGCCGAATTTAAACCGCAACCCTACTGTAGCCGACCATAAAACCGCCCGTTCGCCGAGGTCTTGAAAGCCCATAGTGCGGGATGTATGCCAGCGCCTTTCGCCGTTGAGGCTAAGGGATATGCGCGGGCTCAGTGCATACTCTGCCGACACCCCGAATGGAATGACGATAGTCGTATTATTACTCGAACCGGCATGGTAGAATGAAAGCCCTACACCTATAGAGCTATACACATTGAATTTTTGCCAATTCTCGCTACGGAATGTCGATACCAGGTTGGAGAGGTTCAGATTCGTCAGTGCGGTGATTTCATGCGCCACCCCACGCTGACGATACACGGAATAGTCCAAAAAGGTGTAGCCTCCCGCTATACCCCACAGCGGGTTAAATGTACGTTCCAGTTCGAAGCCACAGGCAAATCCGTAGCCGTCGGACGAGAGGATGGCCTCTACATTCTGCGAGCGGTTAAGACCTACGGTTGCTTTGGCCGACCAATAAGAATAGGCTTGCGTCTGCGCCAATAGACTGCTTTGACTAAATAAAGCGCCACAAGTTGCCAATAAGATGATTCGTTTCATAGTGGTGAAGTTTGTCATTACTGTTTATTTTTTTGAGTTGATTATTTATTTTGATTTTGATAGATAATGCTTATTTTTACAAAACCGGCGCGACGTTGCGCAAAGTTGGCATTGCGGCGGGGGTGTTGGTATATGTGTATGTATAAACGAGCTGCATTGGGAGCGTTATGATATGAGGGCAGGGTGCGTTATTGTACGCGCCGAATTGCCCGACGACGGGGGTACAAGAACGGGATTGTGCATAACTATCTCCTCCGTATATCCCTTTTGTAGTAAGGCTTGCAGAGAGTATAACGAATGTAAATTGTTGATTTTCAGTGAATTGGGGGGGGGGGGGGGGGGTTAGTATTAAATATAACAAAATAAGCCTGCTCAGATT
>JAITKF010000079.1 GCA_031278545.1 Prevotellaceae bacterium | reverse complement strand
CCGTTTGAATTTTACCGCTTTGTACCGCCGCCGCCCCGTTCTTTGGGGGCGGCGTTTTTTTATGGGGAGCGCATGTGCGCCGCTCGGAGTAGAGTGGTTGTATTTTGCGGATGAATCTACCCGCCGATAGATTTATTTTTTTATTTTCAAAAATAGTACTACCTTTGCTGCGCAATTGTGGAAAGATTTGGCTGCTTGCAACCACTGAAAAAAATGCTAAAAAGATTCCTGGGTCGTTTCCATTCGGTTTTTTCCAAAGTCATTTTCAGGGTATCCCAAACCTCCAAACCCTCCGCTAAAAGATATTAATCAATTAAATAAAAAAAGTATGAGACATACTCTATTTACTTCCGAAGCGGTGTCCGAAGGACATCCCGACAAAGTAGCCGACCAGATTTCCGACGCTATTTTGGATGAATTTTTACGTCAAGACCCCGAATCAAAAGTGGCCTGCGAGACGTTTGTAACAACCGGCCTCACTGTCGTGGGAGGCGAAGTGCGCACACGCGGATATGTCGATGTGCAGGAAGTCGCCCGCCGTGTGATTAACCGTATCGGCTACAACAAAGCCGAATATAAATTCGACGGCGACTCGTGCGGCGTGCTCTCGGCGCTTCACGAACAGTCGCCCGACATCAATCAGGGCGTTGCGCGGTGCGACCCCGACGAACAGGGCGCCGGCGACCAGGGTATGGTATTCGGCTATGCCACCAATGAAACGGACGACTTTATGCCGCTGCCGTTGATGCTGTCGCAAATAACCTTGCAGGAACTGGCCGTTATCCGCCGCGAAGGGCGGGAGATGACCTACCTGCGTCCCGATTCCAAATCGCAGTTTACGGTAGAATATGACGCCCGTAAACAGCCGGTGCGCGTACACACGATTGTCGTCTCAACGCAACACGACGAGTTTGACGACGAAAAGAAAATGCAGGAGCAAATCCGTAACGATGTTAAGGAAATCCTGTTACCGCGCGTAGTGAAGCGGTTGCCGGCGCGCCTGCGCAATCTGTTTGACGATAAGTATATTTTGCATGTCAACCCGACCGGCAAGTTCGTCATCGGCGGGCCGCACGGCGATACGGGTCTTACAGGCCGCAAGATTATTGTCGATACCTACGGCGGCCGCGGGGCGCACGGCGGCGGGGCGTTTTCGGGAAAAGACGCTAGCAAAGTCGACCGCTCGGCAGCGTACGCCGCACGGCATATTGCCAAAAATCTGGTGGCGGCCGGCGTCGCCGACGAAGTGCTCGTACAGGTCGCCTATGCCATTGGTATTGCCCGCCCGGTAAGCGTTTTCATCGACACCTGCGGGACCTCGAAAGTTCCTTTCAGCGATGCCGAATTGGGCGAAAAAGTGTGGCAATGGTTTGACCTGCGTCCGGCTAAAATTATCGAACGCTTTGGCTTAAAATACCCTGTCTTTGAACGTACGGCCGCCTATGGGCACTTTGGCCGCGACTATGTGAAAGAAGAAATAACGCTGTATTACGACAACCGGAAAACCACTAAGGAAGTGGAATTTTTCGCGTGGGAGAAACTGGATTTTGTTCCCTTAATTAAAAAGGGATTGAATCTGGAATAATTATTTATGATTATCTTTGCCGTTAGTTAGATTAATCATACGAATAGTTCTGTAATGAAACAAGTTCATCTTTTTTTACTATTGTTGTTCGTCGCGGCGGGCGCGGGGGCGTGTGTGTCGAATAAGCAATATAATTCATTGAAAAGCGATTATAACCGGTTGCTGAACGACCGCACGACGCTGAACGACCGCGTCAATGCGCTCTCTACCGAAAATAACGGATTGAAACGCCGCTTGCAGGAATTGGAAAAGGTCGCGACGGATTTTCAAACATTGACCGCCGAGTACGAATCGCTGCAACAGCAATTCGGCGAACTGCAGGCGTTGATGGAAAGCTACCGCCGCGACCGCGACCGCGAAATGGGCAGCCTGAGCGTGCAACTGCAACGCGACCGTGAAACGCTGCAAAACAAGGAGGATGAATTGGCCGAGCGCAGCCGCCAACTGGAGCAAATGCAGCGGGAACTGGCCGAGCGCAGCCGCGAGTTGGAGCAGATGCAACGCGAAATGGAGCAACACCATAAACGCTTAACGGAGTTGGAAGCGATTTTAAATAAGAAAGACTCTGTTGTCAATACCCTGCGCCATCGGGTATCCGATGCGTTGTTGGGCTTCGAGGGAAAGGGCTTGACCGTGCATGTCAAAAACGGGAAAGTATATGTGTCGATGGAAGACAAGCTGTTATTCAAATCGGGCAGCTACAGTATCGAGCCGAATGGCACGGAGGCTATCCGGAAATTGTCGAATGTGTTAGCGCAAAATCCGGATATTAACGTCGTGATAGAAGGACACACCGACGATGTCGCCTACCGCAGTAGCGGCGAGTTGAAAGATAATTGGGACTTAAGCGTGAAGCGTGCGACAACCGTTGTCCGCGCATTGTTGAGCAATACCGCCATTCATCCGGTGCGTATCACGGCGGCAGGACGGAGCGAATATGTCCCGCTGGATACGGACAACACGGCGGAAGCCCGCCAGAAAAACCGTCGTACGGAGATTATTCTGACCCCTAAACTCGACGAACTGTTAGAGGTTTTAGAGTATTAATTACGGAGTAAAAAATGAATTCTCCTTTTATTTTTTCGCGTGAAGTTGTAAATGACGCTTTTGTAGGACGGCGTGAGGAGTTGTCATGGCTCTCGTCAAACTTGTCGAACAAAGAAAATACCGTCTTAATTGCCCCCGCCGGCTACGGCAAAAAATCGCTGGTGCGGAATGCCTTTATTCAGGCTAAAAAACAAACGGAATTTAAACTCTGCACATGCCATTTATTTAATGTCCGCGACGAATACGCCTTCTATACAACCCTGACACACGCCCTGTTCAGCGCCGCCTGCGCCACCGCCGACGAATGGATTGCCGTAGCCGACCAGTTGCTGCCGCTATCACAGCCGCAAATTATAGTAAATGAACGGAAACAAAACAACATTCAAATCCTTTTCGACAAACAGCGGTTACTCGAAAATGCCAATGAAGCGCTGCAATTAGCCGAACGGTTAGCCGGCCAACAAAACGTGCCGTTTATTGTCTGGATAAACGATTTTCAGGAAATAGCCGATTTTGAAAATACCGGCGACTTCCAAAGACGACTGGTCTCGCTGTGGAAAAACCATCATCAGGTAGGCTATATCCTGTGTGGCAGCAAAGTTAATGCAATGAACCTGCTATTTGCAGAAAAGCATCCGTTCCATCATTTTGCCGAACAAATCCTGCTTGAACCGGTGGAAGAAAAATCATTTATTGATTACATTATCCGTTCGTTCTCGAAAAGCGGACGAGTGATTGCCCGAGATTTTGCCGAAACTATCTGGCGGACGACGCTCGGATACCCTTTCTATACGCAGCAATTTGCACATCTGTGTTGGACCAATACACAAGGCTTTGTCAATGACAGCATGATGGACGGTGCAACCACCGATTTAATGAACCACAATGACCGGTTTTTCCGCGCTTGGGTCGATGGCCTCACCATGCCGCAAATTAACTACCTGCGTGCAATGATTGACGGCATCGACCGCTTCAGCTCATCCGAAGTGATTCGTCAGTACGAACTAAACTCGTCGGCCAATATTACGCGGGTACGTGGGGCGCTGGAGAAGAAGGAAATCATTCACTTTGTACGCAATAAGCCGCTCTTCATCGATCCGGTGTTTGAGATGTGGATGAAAAAACAGTACTTTGACATAGGATAGACAACCTGTAAAACACATCCATGAGCAGCCTAAAAATAAAAGACTGGAGCCCCGACGACCGGCCACGTGAAAAAATGCTGACCAAAGGCGCGGCTGTTCTCACGGATGCGGAATTAATTGCGATACTGCTCCGTTCGGGCACGCGCGACGAGACCGCAGTGGAAGTAGCCCAACAAATATTGGCGCTGGCGGGAAACAACCTGAACGAATTAGGCAAACTGGACTATGCTCAATTAAAAAAAATCAACGGGATTGGCGACACTAAGGCGCTTACATTGCTTGCCGCATTGGAATTAGGCCGCCGCCGCGCAGCTACCGATGCCGGACGACAGACATTTATCCATACAGCAAAAGACATCCTTGCCTGTATGGGGCCGCTCCTCGCCGACCTGCCGCACGAAGAACTGTGGCTACTGCTGCTCAACCGCGCCAACCGCGTGATAGACCGCGTGAAAATGAGCCAGGGCGGACTGCTCACCGTTACTGCCGATGTGCGCATTATCCTGAAACAAGCTCTCGAAAAACTGGCGGTCGGCCTTATACTCGTACATAATCACCCGTCGGCCAACCCCACGCCAAGCGACGCCGACCGGCGCCTGACCGCCCATGTAAAACAAGCCGCCGGAATCTTCGACATACAACTATTCGACCACGTAATTATTGCCGGAAACAACTATTACAGCTTCGCAGAACACGGCGATATTTGACCCTCCCTATGCCGGATAGCTACAAATAAACCAATAAAAAAACAGGAAAAATACACGCCCTGTTAAAAATCGTTTGCACGGTATCAAAAAAAAGATTACCTTTGCAGCCCTTTTTGAAAAAAGAAACATAGAATACTAATTAAAAAACACAAACGTGGACACACAAAGTTATAAAACCATCTCGGCCAATGCCGCCACAGTAAACAAAGAATGGGTGGTTATTGACGCTACAGACCAAGTATTGGGACGCCTTGCATCGCGCGTAGCATATATCTTGCGCGGCAAGCACAAAACCAATTTTACACCCCATGTGGATTGCGGCGACAACGTGATTATCATTAACGCCGAAAAAATCCGCCTCACAGGCAAAAAATGGACAGATAAGGTATACGTTCGGCACACTGGCTACCCGGGCGGTCAACGCTTTACAACTCCAAAAGAGTTGCTGACACGTAAACCGTTTGCCATAGTAGAGGAAGCGGTACGCGGTATGCTTCCGAAAAACCGTCTTGGCGCAGCCTTATTCCGCAACCTGCATGTATATATAGGCAACGAACATCCACACCAAGCACAACAACCCACCCAAATTACATTAAACAAAATTTAAAAAACATGGAAGTAATCAACGCACTTGGAAGACGCAAATCAGCCATCGCCCGCGTATACGTAAACTCCGGCAAAGGCTCGATTGTAATCAACAACCGCCCGATGGAACAGTACTTCCCGATGGACACCCTGCAGTACATCGTTAAGCAACCGCTCGAATTGACCGGCACCACCGCCAGCTACGACATCAAAGTGAACCTCGATGGCGGCGGCAGTAAAGGACAAGCAGAAGCCCTGCGCCTAGCGATTGCCCGCGCACTATGTAAAATCGACCAGGAAGCACATCGCCCGATTCTGAAAACCAACGGCCTCCTCACCCGCGACCCCCGCGAGGTAGAACGGAAAAAACCCGGACGCCCCGGCGCACGCAAACGCTTTCAATTCAGCAAACGCTAATGCGATAAAACGGATCTTAATGAAGCACGATGCGGTTTTTAATTTCTATACACAAACACAACAAATGGAAATGACCGTATCGCGGAAAACCGGACGGATTGACGCACAAACCGTCACTACCGCCGCCGGTTGATGAAAAGAGAATCCAATGAAAATAAAAACAACGGATTAAAAAACAAAAAAACAAAAAAACAAAAAATGGCAAGAACAAATTTCCAAGAACTTTTAGACGCAGGAGTACACTTCGGACACATGAAACGGAAGTGGAACCCCAAAATGGCCCCGTATATCTTTATGGAAAAAAACGGCATCCATATCATTGACCTGCACAAAACCGTACTTAAAATAGACGACGCAGCCAATGTAATGAAACAATTGGCGCGTAGCGGCCGCAAAATCCTCTTTGTAGCTACTAAAAAACAAGCAAAAGACATTGTGGCCGAACAAGCAAAAGCCGTAAATATGCCCTATGTAACAGAACGCTGGCCGGGCGGAATGCTAACCAACTTCCCAACCATCCGAAAAGCCGTAAAAAAAATGAACACCATCGACAAAATGGCAAGCGACGGCACCTTCGAAACTCTCGCCAAACGCGAGCGCCTGCAAGTAACCCGCCAACGCGCAAAACTCGAAAAAAACTTAGGCTCTATCGCCGACTTAAACCGACTGCCGGCAGCCCTCTTTATCATCGACGTACAAAAAGAAATAAACGCCGTGAAAGAAGCCAACCGCCTGAACATCCCTGTTATCGCGATGGTCGACACCTGTTGCGACCCAACGACGATTGACTACGTAATTCCAGCCAACGACGACGCTGCTAAATCAATATCCCTGATAGTATCAATCCTATGCCGGGCTATCAACGAGGGATTGCAGGAAAGCAAAGGAGAAAAAGAAAAAATCCTTACCTCCGCCAAAGATTCCGCCGCCGATAGCAACGATGGAAAACGATTACGTTCCCGTAAAAATGCAAAAAAAGAAAGACAGGTAAATCAGGAACAACAGGTAAAAGAAAAAACCAAAGAACAAGTACAAGAACCGGAACAAGTACAAGAACCGGAAAAAGTACAAGAATCGGAAAAAGAAGAATATAACAGATAAAAAAACAACTTAAAAAAAGGAAAAAAATAAAATGGAAATCACAGCACAAGAAGTAGTAAAACTGCGCCAAATGACCGGCGCCGGTATGATGGATTGTAAAAAAGCGCTGCAAGAAGCCAACGGTGACTTTGAACGAGCCAAAGAAATCATTCGCGAACGAGGCAAATTGGTTGCCGCCAAACGCGCCGACCGCGAAACAACGGAAGGAACCGTCATCGCAAAAGTATCGAACGACTTCCGCAAAGCGATATTAGTAGCCATCGGTTGCGAAACCGACTTTGTAGCCAAAAACCCCGAATTTCAGGCGGTCGCCAACAGTGTGGCCGATACGGCGCTGGCCGAATTTCCCGCCAACCTCGACGCCCTGAAACACTCCCGCATTGGCGAAACAACCATCGAAGAATTAGTCGTACAGCAAACCGGTAAATCAGGCGAAAAACACCTTATCGCTTACTACGAAACACTTGAAGCGCCGTTCGTTTCGTCGTACATCCACATGACCGGCAAGGTTGCTACCATCGTAGGCTTCACCAAAGCCATCCCCAATAGTGCAGGCCGCGAAATAGCCATGCAAATTACAGCCATGAGCCCCGTCTCGGTCAGCCGGAACGATTGCCCAAAAGATGTTATTGAAAAAGAACTAAACATCTACCGCGAACAAATCCGCCAAGAAGGGAAACCCGAAAACATGGTAGAACAAATTGCACAAGGAAAATTAAACAAATTCTTCAAAGAAAGCACGCTCGAAGACCAAGCCTTTGTCAAAGACAACAAAATATCGGTCGCAGCTTATTTGAAATCCGTTGATCCCGAGGTAAAAGTGACGGGATTCCGTCGTTTTTCACTGAGTGATTAGTTTTCATATTTTTAAATTATTTTATAAGGGAGAGGCTGTCTCAAAAGCGAGGCAGTCTTTTTTTTAGTTATGCAGCAAGTTTGCGATTTTCGGAGTAAAAATATTCTTGCCGAAGAGAGAATTCGTCTTGGGCATATGCGTTTTTACATACTCCTCTATGACCGCCGTCGGTATCAGTTCCGCAAAGGCCGGCAATAAATTACTGTTAAGTCGTCCCTTAAAAGCTACGCTTAAGGATAAAGATAGATTGTCTGTCATCTGTCGTTTTTGCCACAAAGGTGATATTTTTATTTTATGTTAGCAATATTGCCCGCTGGCGGGGGTGCCCGTAAGGCGGAGGTGGACAAAAAAGGCGGGAATGGATGCTTTAGCTTATGGTTGTTATCAAACTGCTCAAAATTTAAATGTGTCGCCCCTGTCCGCCGAAGGGATCCTGTACCGTGTATGCCCGTGCCCTGCACGCTTCTGCCCGCAGGTCGTTCATCTCTCATATTTTTTGTACCTTTGTTACCTTAAAAAAAAAGATATGAGCGAAAAATTACGAGTAGGCATTACACAGGGCGATAGTAACGGCGTGGGGTATGAAGTGATTATAAAAACGCTAGCCGACGTGCGGCTGTTGGAATTTTGCGTGCCGGTCGTGTACGGTTCAACCAAAGTACTGTCTTATTACCGGAAATTGCTGAACGCTGACCCGATAAATTACAACAGCATTACGGTGGCGGGGGAGTTTAATCCAAAGTTGCCGAATGTGGTCAATTGCATTTCGGACGATTTGCGGGTGGAGCCGGGCAAATCGACCCTCGAAGCGGCGCAGGAGGCCCTACGCGCACTGCAAACAGCGGTAGGCGACCTGAAACGCGGCAAAATCGATGTGCTGGTTACCGCGCCATTCAACAAACAGACGATACACGGCACCGGCTTTTCTTTTCCCGGACATACGGAATATCTGGCCCAGACCTTCGGCGGGAAAGACTATATCATGTTACTGATAAGCGACGTGATGCGCGTAGGGGTAATCACCGGGCATATTCCATTAGCCGAGGTGCCGAATGCCTTGTCGAAAGACTGCATTATACAGAAGTTGCGTATCCTGAACGGGACGCTACAGTGCGATTTCGGCGTTCACAAACCACGGATAGCCGTGCTGGGACTTAATCCTCATGCGAGCGACGGCGGACTGTTGGGCAGTGAAGAAGAAGAGATTATTATCCCGGCTATTATGGAAGCGGAAAAGCAAGGTATTTTAGCTTTCGGGCCGTATGCATCCGACGGCTTTTTCGGCTCGGCGGCTTTCAAACGGTTCGATGCAGTTATGGCCATGTACCACGACCAGGGGCTGGTGCCGTTTAAAGCCATCTCGTTCAATACGGGAGTGAACTACACGGCCGGCCTGTCGGTGATACGCACCTCGCCGGCACATGGCGTCGGATATGATATTGTGAAGGACGGCACGGCGTCGCCCGATTCGTTGCGTGCAGCGATTTATGCCGCCTGCGACGTCTGGCACAACCGAAAACAATACGACCGGATTACGGCCAACCCGCTAAAAATAGTCGATGTCGAAAAGTTGCAGTAAGCAATGGATGAAACGATAAAATTGCTGCCTTTAAACTACAATATTCAATATTCAATGTCAGTATCAGCATCAAATTTCCCCTTCCAAATAGAATTATATACCGACGGGGCGGCATCGGGCAATCCCGGGCCGGGAGGCTACGGTATTGTCTTGGTATGCAACGGCCACTATAAGGAACTGTCGGCCGGATACTCCTACACGACCAACAACCGGATGGAGTTACTGGCCGTCATCGTCGGGCTGGAAACCTTAAAACTGGATGGATGCATCGTGCAAGTGTTCACCGATTCGTCGTATGTGGTGAACGCGGTGGAAAAACGATGGCTGTTCCGGTGGGAAAAAGCACAGTTTAAGAACGTGAAAAACCCAGACCTGTGGGTGCGCTTCCTGCACGTTTACCGCCGGCATGTTGTGAAAATGCACTGGATAAAAGGCCACACCGGACACCTGTACAACGAACGTTGCGACCGTCTGGCCGTCGCCGCCTCCATGCAACCAAAACTCGCGGAAGATTTGGGATACGTAGGCCGGTATTAGGAATTACGCCGTTCAATAATCAATGGTTTCGGATTTTCTGGTTATAGGGGCAGGGCTGGCGGGGTTAAGCTTCGCGCTGAAGGTAGCCGACAAAGCATCCGTTATTCTGGTATGCAAGTCGACGCTCGACGAAACGAATACGTCCTATGCCCAGGGAGGCATTGCATCGGTCATGTACCACCCCGATAACATTGAAAAACACGTACAGGATACGTTAGTTTGCGGCGCCGGCCTTTGCGATGAAAAAGTCGTACGCATGATCGTCGGCTCGGCCGCCGGGCAAATTGCACAACTTATCCGCTGGGGTGTAAATTTCGACCATACACCCGACGGCGCTTACGATTTACACAAAGAAGGCGGCCACTCAGAATACCGCATCTTACACCATAAGGACAATACCGGCAAGGAAATCCAGCGGGCGCTAACGGACAAGGTACGCCGGCATCCGAACATTACCATCCTCGAACAATACTTTGCCGTCGATTTACTGACGCAGCATCACCTTGGACAAACCGTACGCCGCCGCGACGGTAATATCGAATGCTACGGCGCCTATATTTTAAACCTGAAAACACAACAAGTCGGCACATTTCTGGCAAAAGCCACAGTGGTAGCAACCGGCGGCCTGGGCAACCTCTATCATACGACCACCAACCCCTCGATTGCCACCGGCGACGGATTGGCAATGATCTACCGCGCCAAAGGAGTGGTCGAAAACATGGAGTTCATCCAATTCCACCCGACCGCCCTCTACAACCCCGGCGAGCGTCCGGCCTTTTTAATATCGGAAGCCCTGCGCGGCTTCGGCGCTATCCTGCGGACGCAAGACGGACGCGAACTGATGACAAAATACGACCCCCGCGGTTCACTCGCCCCGCGGGATATTGTCGCACGTGCTATCGACAACGAAATGAAACTGCGCGGCGACGACTTCGTATTCCTCGACTGCACACACAAACCCGCCGACGAAATTATGGCGCACTTCCCGACCATCTACCAAAAATGCCGGCACATCGGCATTGATATCACAAAAAACTACATTCCGGTCGTACCGGCCGCACATTATTCCTGCGGCGGCGTAAAAGTCGACGCCCACGGATGCACCCCGATACACCGCCTATATGCCCTGGGCGAAACCTCGTGCACAGGACTGCATGGCGCCAACCGCCTGGCGTCAAATTCGCTGATAGAAGCGGTCGTCTACGCCGACAAAGCCGCCGGCCATGCCCTCCAACATATTCCACACTATACAATCTGCGACCGTATCCACGAATGGGATGCCGGCGGCGCCACACACCCCGAAGAGATGGTGCTCATCACACAAAACTATAAAGAAATGCAACAAATCATGAGCAACTACGTCGGCATCGTCCGCTCAAACCTGCGCCTAAAACGAGCGCTCGACCGCCTCGAAATCATCTTTAAAGAAACCGAAGAACTCTACCGGAAATCAATCCTTACACAAAACCTGTGTGAGCTGCGGAACATGATAAAAGTATCATACCTCATTATCCGCAACGCCCAAGAAATGCGCGAAAGCCGCGGCCTGCACTACTCCATCGATTACCCCAACACGACACGAAGCGCCTTATATGAAGACTAAAACCGCCGTCGTCATCTTAAACTGGAACGGGCAACCATTCCTTTCCCAATTTCTACCACCTTTAATCCGGCACACAACGATGCCCGACGTAACGCTCATAGTCGCCGACAATGGCTCGACCGATGACTCGGCATCCTTCGTACAACAAACATTCCCGCAAATCCGCTGGATAGGCCTCGATACCAACTACGGCTTCACCGGCGGTTACAACCGCGCCCTCTCACAAGTAGAAGCCGACTATTACGTCCTGCTTAACTCCGACGTCGAAGTAACCGAAAACTGGCTACAACCCCTGCTTTCGCTCATGGACAACCGTCCGGCGGCGGCGGTATGCGCGCCGAAAATTCGCTCCTTCATCCGCCGGAATTACTTTGAATATGCCGGCGCTGCCGGCGGATTTATCGACCGGTACGGCTACCCGTTCTGTCGCGGACGCATCCTGCACCACATCGAAGAAGACACCGGACAGTACGATACAACCCGCACGGTATTTTGGGTCAGCGGCGCTTGCCTTCTCGTACGGGCGGCGCTATATCACCGGCTGGGCGGGCTCGACGAACGCTTCTTCGCCCACATGGAAGAAATCGACTTCTGCTGGCGCATCAAACAACATGGCTACGAGGTCATCTGCTGCCCGCAATCGGTAGTCTATCACGTAGGCGGCGGCACCCTGCCCGTCGAAACACCATTTAAACTATACCTCAACTACCGCAACAGCCTCTACATGCTCTACAAAAACCTGCCCGACCGCATCCGCCGCCGCATTCTTGCCACGCGGTTTTTACTTGACGGCGCATCAGCCCTCATCTATGCCCTGCAAGGAAAATACTCCTTTGTCGCCGCCGTATGGAAAGCACATCGCCATTTCCGGCAACGCCGGAAACAAATACGCGCCGGCCGTCTACCGGAACATAATAACACGGTATCGGAAATTTATCAAGGAAGTATCTTATGGCAATTCTATGTAAAACGCAATACGCACCTGCGGCATACTCGTCGTTCCGCAGTTGCAGGAAGGTTGCCTACGATATAGAAACCATCTTATCACCCTTCACGCCTACGCTACACAATCTACAAACAAAAATAAACAACAGCTATTTATCGTATAACTAAAATCGATTTGACAAGTGGAATTTTTGTTGTACATTTGTAAAAGATAAAAGAAATGTATAACTCAAAAATTAAATTACTATGAGCACAGAAAAAAACAAAGTAGGATTAACAATCACAGCGGTTGATCCGGTGATTGAAAAGTTAGGCGGCCTGTTGGCGAACTATCAGGTTTTTTATACCAACCTGCGTGGGCTGCATTGGAATATTCAAGGCGACAAGTTCTACGAACTGCACGGCCTGTACGAAGAATATTACGATGACGTGGCCGAAAAAGTCGACGAAGTGGCCGAACGGATTGTGATGATTGGCGGCGTCCCGGCAAGCACCTTCTCGGTATACCTGAAAACGGCTACCGTAAAAGAAGTATCGGGCGTGTTCGATTGGAAAACCGGAGTGAGCCATGTCGTAGAAACCTTACAGCTCCTCGTAACCCAATTGCGGGAACTGCACGCGCTGGCCATCAAAGCAGGCGACCATGGGACAGTCTCGCTGGCCACTCATGGGATTAAGAACTTTGAAAAGAAAATTTGGATGCTGTCCGCCTATTTGAAGGACTAAATGAATCAAAACGAACAGACAAGTATGAGATTTGAATTAGTACAATTACCCTATGCGACAGATGCCTTGGAACCGGTAATCAGCAAACAAACCATCGAGCTCCATCACGGCAAGCACCTTCAAGGCTACGTAAACAACTTAAACAATCTGGTTGCGGGTACAAAGTTTGAAAACGCCGACCTTACAACGATAGTCAAAGAGTCGGACGGCGCTGTGTTTAACAATGCCGGACAAATATTGAACCACAACCTGTACTTTACACAATTTGCCCCGTCTACCGGCGGCCACCCGACGGGTAAACTGGCGCCGGCGATAGATGCTACGTTTGGTTCGTTCGACCATTTCCAAAAGGAATTTGAGAACGCCGGCGTAGGCCTCTTTGGTTCGGGATGGGTATGGCTCGCTGCCGATAAAGACGGCAAACTCTCTATCGTCAAAGAAGCCAACGCCGGCAATCCGGTAACCAACGGCTTGAAACCGCTATTAGGTTTCGACGTCTGGGAACATGCCTACTACCTCGACTACCAAAACCGCCGCGCCGACCATTTAAAGGAACTCTGGAAAATTGTGAACTGGAAAGCTGTCGGAGCAAGATTATAAACAATAATGTTTCGAGCCGGTATAAGAACAAAGAGGGCGTCCGCAAGGGCGCCCTCTTTGTTCTTATACATCACGTCCGCTTACCGCAATTCCTAATGCTTAATTTTAACTATATTTGCATCTATTTACAAAACCAATTATACCCCATCATGATTGATACATTACTACTCATTGCCGCTATTTTATGCCTGTTACTTGGGTTTGCAGGCTGTGTAATTCCGGTGCTGCCGGGGCCGCCGGCTGCGTGGCTGGCCTTACCCCTGCTGAAGTTTACGGAAAACTGGGGCGGCCACATGTCGTGGACATGGATAGCCATCCTTGCGGCGATAGCCCTCGTCGTAACGATACTGGACTATTTGGCGCCGGCGTGGGGCGTGAAAAAACTCGGCGGAACACGCGCCGGCACGTGGGGTGCAACGATAGGACTCCTCGTCGGCTTATTCTTTCTGCCAGTCGGTCTTATCCTGGGACCGTTTCTGGGCGCGTTGGCAGGCGAATTACTGACCGGTACGCCGAAAAAAAATTCCCTGAAATCAGCGCTGGGCGCGTTTATCGGCTTTTTACTCGGCACGGGATTAAAACTGATTTCCTGTACATGGATCACTTTTTATTTCATTATCCAGTTATTCTTATATTAACGCAACGCCCGAACCAGGCAGCCGGATACTGTAACCCTCATCAGCGCTATACACGCGGCCTGCGGGGGCGCCCGTAGGGCGGGGGTGGAATAGTTCTTAGTTCTTAGTTCTTAACTCTTAGTTCTTAACTCTTAGTTCTTAGTTCTCAGTTCTTAACTCTTAGTTCTCAGTTCTTAGTTCAAAAAGATTTTCCTCTTTTTTCAACTTTTTTGGCTGATTTTAAAAAAAGTCATACCTTTGCCGCCGGTACCGATTTTTTTGATTAAATTTCTTGTTTAATCCAAACCCCGTTCTCCATTCTCTTTTTTCTTTATCTCTAAGTACTTCTATTGTCCTTCTGCCTTTGGCTCTCATTTTTCTTATTTTGTTATTCTCTATTTTCAATGGCCTGATAATCGCAGGCTTTTTT
>JAITKF010000104.1 GCA_031278545.1 Prevotellaceae bacterium | reverse complement strand
GTGAAAGGAACTACGGTCGCAGTACTGACAGACGGAGAAGGCCGGTATACCATTACGGTGCCGGAAAATACCACACTGGTCTTCTCGTTCGTTGGGATGCAAACGCAGGAAGTAGAAGTCGGCGGGCGTACCGTAATTAATATGGAGCTGATAGCCGAGGCTAAGCGATTGGAAGACGTCATTGTGGTAGCCTACGGCACAACTACCAAAGAAAAGTTTACGGGCGCTGTGGCAGTAGTTAAAAACGACAAGCTGGCGAAAGAACAATCTTCAAACGTATCCAAGTCATTGGAAGGGAAAGTTTCGGGTTTACAAACTTTCAGTAGTAGCGGACAACCGGGGTCTGGCGCGTCGATTAATATCCGTGGTATTGGATCAATTTCTGCTTCGCAGTCTCCCCTTATTGTGTTGGACGGCATGCCTTATGAAGGCAGCCTGAATTCAATCAACAATGCGGATATTGAAAGTATCAGCGTACTTAAAGATGCGGCTGCCAGTTCCCTTTATGGTGCGCGTGGCTCCAATGGCGTAATTATGGTAACCACGAAAAAGGGGAAAACCGGCAAGCCGCAAGTTACCATTGAAAACAAAACAGGCTTTAACGACAGGGCTATTCCTCCTTACAGCGTGGTAGAGTCGCCAAAAGACTACTATGAACTTATTTGGGAGTCTATACGAAACCGCCGCATGTACTCACAGGGGCTTTCTGCTGTGAATGCCGGTATTTATGCGTCAGAGAGCCTTGTAAGCACATTAGGCAATTATAATGTATACAACGTGCCGGATAACCAATTGGTAGACCCCCTGACAGGAAGGCTCAACCCTAATGGCATCCTGTTATACCAAGATAACTGGTACGACGAAGCGCTATCGCGCGGACTGCGGCAGGAAACCACGCTGTCTATACGTGGCGGTACGGAAAAGACAAAATATTACGCCTCCTTGAATTACTTGTACGACAACTCTTATACGGTTAATTCCAATTTCCAGCGGCTTTCGGGGAGGATAAACATGGACCAGGAAGTTACTTCATGGTTTAAAATGGGAGCGAATTTAGCGGTGGCAAATACTACCAGTAATTCACCCAACGTAGGCAGCACTACTTTATCAAGTATTTTCTTTACCGGCCAGATGATAGCGCCTATTTACCCGGTGTACCGGCGGGATGCTAACGGTAATATGATGTATAATCAACACACCGGCGAGGTGCTGTATGACTACGGCACAACCGAAGGGCATGCCCGTACATTTGCATCAAACAGTAATGCAATTGCACAACAGGAACGCGACATCAGGAAATACACATCCGATGTTTTCAATGCAAAAGCATACGCCACCATCTCGTTTTTGAAAGACTTTCAATTTACGACCAATATTAGCATCGACAGTTTTAATGATAATGTTGTTGCTTTCCAAACACCCGACGGCGGGGACGCCGAAAATGTAGGCGGCCGCGGCACAAAACAAATGACGCGCTATTATGTAATCAATGCCAACCAGTTGTTGAATTGGACGAAGACATTCAATGACGACCATCATGTGGAAGTACTGTTAGGCCACGAAACGAAAACAGATAATCAATCGTATTTAGTAGCGCAACGGGAAAAATTCTTCATCCCTACCAACCCCGAACTGGCTAACGCTGCCGCATTGGTAGATGCCACCGGTTCTTCTGCCGGCTATTCGCTGGAAGGCTATTTCGGACAGGTAAGGTATGACTACAAATCCAAATATTTGTTTTCTGCAAGCTATCGGCGCGATGCTTCCTCAAGATTTCATCTCGACAGCCGCTGGGGCGATTTCTGGTCGGTCGGCGCATCATGGAGGGCTAAAGAGGAAGGCTTCCTGAAAGAGGCGGACTGGCTGAATGAGTTGAAAATAAAAGCCAGCTACGGCACGCAGGGGAATGATAATATCGGGAATAACGAGCCCTACAAAGACCAGTACCAGGTAGTAAACCAGGACGGGGAAATCGGGCTGTCGTATGTATTTCGCGGCAACCCCGACATTACATGGGAAAAGAGTAAGAACCTTAATATCGGCTTTGAAACCAGGCTGTTCGATAAACTGACCGTTAATTTCGATTACTTTATTAAAGAAACCGACGACATGATTTATTATAAGCCACTGCCCCCGTCTATGGGATTACCTTCTTCCCAGATAGAAAATT
Source organism: Prevotellaceae bacterium (assembly GCA_031278545.1). Classification (GTDB taxonomy): domain Bacteria; phylum Bacteroidota; class Bacteroidia; order Bacteroidales; family UBA932; genus JAIRKX01. Next base: position 3,839 of record JAITKF010000104.1, on the reverse strand, counting down.
CTATGGCCATGAAGAATACCGGTATTGAAATAGAATTGTTCTATGATGTGATCAAGACCGCCGACTGGTCGTGGAGCGTCGATTTCAACCTGACGCATTATGTAAATGAACTGACTAAATTACCGCCCGACAGACCGCAGGACGGATGGGCTACAGGAAATATTTACCGGAAAATAGGATCGGGAGCATACAACTGGTATATGTATAAATGGGCGGGGGTAGATCCGCAAACTGGCGCCCCGCAATACTATGCCGATGAAAAAGACGCCGACGGTAACATCACGGGTACAAAGATTGTAAACCGCACAGAGGACGCCACCCGCTACGATTTGGAAAAATCGGCTATTCCCGACGTCTATGGCGGTCTTTCGACTACAGTGGCTTACAAAGGGTTCGATTTAAGCATTACCGCCGCCTACCAGATTGGCGGTTGGGTGTTCGACAGCCCTTACCAGTCATTAATGACCGGCGGAGACCCAGGGCAAAATTTCCATACGGACATCTATGACCGCTGGACGCCCAATAATACGGTAAGCAATATCCCCCGTTTGGAAGACAGCAGTCTGGAGATTAACGGCACTTCCGACCGTTTCCTGACCAAAGGCACGCACCTGTCGTTGAAAAATATCACACTGGGTTATACGCTCCCTAAATCGGTACTCTCCCGTATAGGCATTGACTCCTTAAAAGTATATGCAGTGGCGGATAATGTATGGTTATTCTCTGCGCGCAGGGGCTTTGACCCGCGCCAGGATTTAGCCGGCGGCACAGGTTATGTATATGCGGCGGTCAGAACTATCTCTTTTGGTTTTAACGTTACTTTTTAAAAAAAAATAAAATGAAAACAATAGTAAAATATATTTTTGCAGCTATTCTCAGCATAAGTGTAATAGCCTGCTCCGACGATTTTTTCGACATCGAAAATAACGGCGTCGTTACGGATGACGATTTGACCGATTTAGCGGCCAAAAACCCTGACGCCATTCTTCAAATCGTACAACCGCTTCAGGTGGGTATCTACAGTTACATGATACAATACAATACACAAGGTTCCAGTAGCTCTCAACATGCAGATTTTGGATGGCTGGGAATTGGACACCTCGGCGATGTGATGAATGACGACCTGGCCCTGCATACGCAAGGCAACGGCTGGTTCACTTTCGATTATCAATTGGATTATTGGGGAGAACAGTATGTACGCCCCTTCTTCTACTGGAATTTCTGCTACACGCTGATAGCAAGAGCAAATGATATCATTGCTAAAATCGACCCCGAAACGCCATCTGCCGACCTGAAGGCTATTTTAGGACAATCCCTTGCTATCAGGGCGCTGGGACATGCGTATGCCGCACAGATGTTTCAGCAAACATACATTGGCAACGAAGATGCGCCGGGCGTCCCCATTCTCCTGACAAGCGCCGAAGAAGGCACTAACCTCGGACGCGCCCCGCTAAGAGATGTATATGCCCAGGTGGAAAAAGATTTCAAAGCGGCTGTTACAATACTGGAAGGTTGGCAAAGACCCAATAAAGTATATATCGACAAACAGGTAGCCGCCGGGCTGTACGCACGTATATGTCTGGTTACGAATAACTGGGACGACGCCATTACGTATGCACGCATCGCGCAACAGGGCTATTCGGTATTTACGACGACGGAATTGCTGGCAGACGGGTTCAATAATATCAATTCCAAAGAATGGATATGGGGCGGCGACATTACCGGTGAAACAACCACGATGTTCGCCTCTTTCTTCTCGTTTGTATGCTCTTTCGAAGCAGGCTATGGCGGCGCTGTGGGCTGCTACCGGAAAATGGATAAAAAACTGTACGACGCCATGAGCGCTACCGACGTGAGAAGGCAGCAGTTTAAGGTGGGGAACAATGTACCGGATGCATCGAACTTTCCCGACTACACCAACGTAAAATTTAAAAAAGTAGACGGCTGGCTGGCAGACTATGTATTTATGCGTGTGTCGGAAATGATATTGACGGAAGCGGAAGCGCTTGCCCGTAAAGGTCAGGAAACAGAGGCCGCCACCGTACTCCGCGCACTGATGACGAACCGCGACCCATCGTGGAATAAGAATACTGTTACCGGTGAAGAAGTTTATCAACAACGCCGCGTAGAACTGTGGGCAGAAGGCTTTTCTTTGTTCGACCACTTGCGGTTGAAAAAAGGTATTGACAGGAGTTATGCGGGATCTAACCACTACGCGCCTGTACAGTATAAAATCAGCGCCGGCAGTTGGTATTTCCTGTACCAAATCCCGCTCCGGGAATTGCAGAATAACTCTAATATAGATCCGTCGGAACAAAATCCGGCTCCTACCGGAACAAAATTTGAACAATAATACTAATAAATGTAACAAATCATGAAAAAAATTATACAATATTACGCATTAACATTCGTATTGGTAGCCTTTGCGGGCTGCACCGACGAAAAAGAAATGAAATATGCGATTGACCCGGCGCTATCGCCGACAAGCGTAACGACCGGCGCTATCAGCAACCTGACTTATTCTTCCGCCGAAGTAACAGGCGCTGCGTCCATGAACGAAAACATCGTCGACAGGGGTATTTTCATAGCCAACAACCAGCAATTCACCGAAGGCATAGCGCTATCCGCTACCACTGTAGATTCGGCTACCGGCAACTACACCACCTCCATTACCGATTTGCAGGAACAGACCTTATATTACATTAAGGCTTACGCCACCAGCTTTGCCGGAAGCACCACATTTGGAGAAGTAAAAAACTTTACGACACCGGAAGCGCCCCCGCAATGGGAAGACCTGGTTGGCACATGGACCGTTACGGAAGATTTTAATTCGGGTAATGGTTGGAATAATGTAACGTATGGCATCACCATCTCCGGCGTTGCGGGCGATAAGTTTAAAATAAAAATAGACGGGTTTGCGCCATATATGTACAATAGTGGACATACTATTTATGCTACCGTAAATAATATGCAATTGACTTTGCCCTCGCAGGAATTACTCCCCGGATGGGATGAACCGGATTATAGAACTTATTTTTCTGCGCTTAAGAACGGCACACTTGTAGATAATGTGGGGCTTGCTTTTCCGGTGACGAATATCACTGCTAATGACCAAGGCAAATTGGAAATAACGCTACTTGGCGGATTAAACACTTACAGCTATCAAATATATGATATGAGTGCTGCTGATGGCGCTTGGGTCGGCGTTTGGGGTTATTGTAGGAATACTAAATGGGTAAAACAATAACAACGCTACCCTTATCAATGATAGAGACCGGATTCCACAATCCGGTCTCTATATTTTTATAACTAACGCCATTCATCTATCTTCACCCCGCTGGCGTCGCAACGTTACGAAACCGTCCCGGACGGCTCAGGATAAAATCCGACGATATAGTTAAACCACCTATCGCATTATGTTAAAATTTACACCCGAACAAGAAGCGCTTATTCAAAGAAGGAGATGAAGACGCATTCTCGTTTTTCTATCAACTCTTCGTGAATGAACTGTACGCATACGGCAAAGACTACTAACACCCCCGCAGGCCTTCCCCGTCGGGGAATAACATCAATAGAAAATGATAACCATTCATCCATCCCCGCCCTACGGTCACCTCTGCCAGCGGGGCCGGAATAGTTCATAGTTCATAGTTCTCAGTTCATAGTTCTTAACTCTTAATTCATAGTTCATAGTTCAAAAAAAATTCCTCTCTTTCCAACTTTTTTTGGCTGGTTTAAAAAAAAATCATATCTTTGCCGCCGGTTCAATCGTTGATTAAATTAGTTAGTTAATCAAAATCCCTTTTTTCTTTTTCCACGCTCTCATTTTTAATCATTTC
>JAITKF010000070.1 GCA_031278545.1 Prevotellaceae bacterium | reverse complement strand
AAAAAAATGAAGAAATATGAAATCAATTATTACGCTTTTCATCCTATGCTGCATGGCCGTTACGGCAAGCGCGCAGCAGGTTTTTCAATTTAATATGTCGGGCGGCGGCATGCGGGTGTCGGACAACAGGCAGACGCCGCTGCAAGTCCTGGATTCCGCCTATCTGAAATGCAGCTACCTGCTTTCTTTTGTAAAAGATGCGGCAAAACCCGAAGAGGCGAGTAGCGAAGACATGTTGCTGCTGGTGGGCAACAAAGTGAGTCACTTCTACAGCTACCGGAATTTTTTAGCAGACTCGTTGCGGGCTGCCGCTACTGCAGAACAGCTGATGGCCGACCTTGGACGGTATCGTGGCGGCGAGTTTTCCTACAACATATATAAAAATTATCCGGAAGGGAAAATTACTACCACCGACGCCATTGCCAACACGATTTATAAATACGAAGAACAGGTGCAAATGTCATGGGAAATTGAGCCCGACACCATAACTGTTTTGGGCTATTCCTGCCAAAAAGCTACTGCTTCATTCCGCGGACGCGACTACACGGCGTGGTTTACCACCGACATTCCCGTCAATAATGGCCCATGGAAATTCAGCGGCTTGCCCGGTCTTATTTTGAAAGTGGCCGATGCGCAAAATCATTATCTGTTCGAATGTTCGGGTATTGAATTGCCGGAAACAAAAATCCCTGTACATATTAAAAAAGAAAACTACGCCAACGTAAGCCGTGCCGACTTTGATAAGGTATATAACCGCTACAAAAAAGACCCGGTGGGTTTTGTGACAGGACAAATGGCGGCGAGCGGCGTAAAAGTGATCATCAAAAACGAGGATGGAACGGCACGGAAGGCAAGTGATGTGCCCGAAATGCCTTATAACCCCATAGAGAGACAGTAGGCAGTAGCAGTAAGCAGCAGCAGTAACAGTAGGCAGTGGTGGTTAATGGTTACAAAAATATATGAGGATAAAAATTGCACTATTCGGTTTCTTCTTATGCGCGGCCATTGCTGCGCATGCACAACAGCACATCTGCGGTAAAATAATTGACGCATCCACAAACGCGCCGTTGCCGGGCGTTTCGGTGCTGTTGAGAGCGAACGGGAATAAAATCGCCGGTTATACTTTCAGTGATGCGGAAGGTGTGTATTCCATCAGTTCCAAGGCGGCGCAAGCCGATTCGCTGTATTTGGAATTTTCCTTGTTGGGTTATGCCAAACAGCAACGAAAGATAACTGCCGCGCACACAACGTACGACGTGGCATTGGAGACAGAAACCATAAATTTGCAGGAGGTCGTTATTCGCGCCAACAAAATATGGAGCCAGCGTGATACCATCAACTATTTGGTTTCCGGATTCCAGTCGGAACACGACCGGGTGATTGGCGATGTGTTGAAGAAAATGCCGGGTATAGATGTGAGTGAAACCGGCGCCATTTCATACAACGGCACGCCTATCAATAAATTTTATATCGAAGGATTGGATGTGCTGGATGGGAAATACGGATTGGCTACCCGCAATGTGCCTGCCGATGCGATTTCGAAAGTGCAGGTGTTGGAAAATCACCAGCCGGTAAAAGCGTTGGAGCAAAATACTTTTTCCGACCAGGCGGCCATTAACCTGGTATTGAAAGACGGCGCCCGGTCGAGGTGGCTGGGCAAGGCTGATGCGGGTTTCGGCACCGCCCCCTTTTTGTGGGACGACCGCCTGACCCTGATGCGTATCAGTCGCAGTCAGCAAAGTATCAATTTGTACAAAACAAATAATACCGGCATGAATGTGACCGACGAACTGCGTTTCCATACCGTAAATTCATTGAACGCTTCGTTTGAAAATGCTACCGAAGAATCCAATTGGTTGTCGGTTATTTCGCCTGCCACGCCGGCGCTGAGTGAAAACCGGACACTGTTCAACCAGTCGCACTTGCTGAGCAGCAACCATCTTTGGCGGATTGGCGGCGATTACCAGCTCCGCGCTAACCTGGATTATCTTTACGATGAACAAAGCCGTCATACCGATACACGAACAGTGTATTATCTTGCTGCCGACAGCGCCCTCGCTATCCCGGAAAGCAAGGACAGCAAACAATACGACAATCAATTGGAGGCGAACGTAGCGCTTACTTCCAACGCTTCCAATTACTATTTGATGAATAATTTCATCGTACGTGAACGATGGTCGGACACCCGCGCCGGCGTGTTGAATGAGGCCGGTAACATCATGCAACGGTTGCAAACGCCGCAGCATCTTTTGTTCAACGATTTTCAATGGATGAAGAACGCAGGGCGTTTCCAGTTTCAGTTCACCTCGTTTAACAAATACAGTTTTCTGCCTCAGGAGTTGCTTATAGCGCCGGGCGTCTACGAGCCGGTTTTTAACGACGGCAACACGTTCGATGCACTTTGTCAAACGGTGCGTTTCACGTCGTTTTTTTCCAACAATTACGCTTCCCTCAAAGTCGCCAAAAACAATTGGCGGATGGAGGTTAAAGCCGGTTTTCAATGGAAGACGCAACAGGTAAATTCGGAATTATTTCCAATGGTCAATATGACGCCCGTAAATGTGGTTGATACGTTTGCCAATCATTTCGGCGTAACGCATTATCGCTATTCAGTGCAACCGGTTTTTTCCTGTCAGGGGCGGCAATTTAAAGCCACGCTGACGTTGCCGGCAAGTTACAATATCGTTAACGGGGAGTCGCGCTGGCTGGCCAGTCCGCAATTGTCATTGACTTATGAATGGAACGCCCGCTGGAAGGCGGCGGCCTATTTGTCGAGGAGCCACACGCTGGGCGACGTCCGCAGCATGACGCCGCATTATATCTTGACGAACTATCGCAGTATGGAAAAAAATAGCGACGAGTTGCAGGAAGCGTTTCAACAAAGATACCACCTCGTCCTGTCGTACCGAAACACCGTCAACGCTTTTTTTGCCAACCTTTCGGCAACGTATTATACGGCTACTAACAGATTATATGATTCCCATTTTACCGGTATTCTGGGTTGGCGCGACCCGGTTGGCCAGTCTGGGGATTTTGCCGTGTGGAGAGTAAGCGGAGACGTCAGCCGGTTGGTTGATGCGTGGAATACTACTTTTTGGTTAACGGTGAATTATAACCGCATGGAAGCCGAACAGTTCCGCCAGCATGTGCGTACCCGTTATGCCAACACTTCGGTTTCGCTCCAGCCAAAAGTGACTGCCCGCATTACCCGCCTGATAAACGTGGAATACAACGCCACGCTTACCCGCTCGCAGATGAGCGTTCTTAATTTGCAAACAGGAAAAAGTTCGCCGGTTTTCTCCCTGTCGCATTTCTTAACAGGGCATGTAACCTTCTCAAAAAAATGGCAAGGGTATGTGCAGTGTGATTATTTTTATACGCACACGCAAGGCATGTCGTATCCCGCTGCATTTTTTGCCGACGCCGGGATACGGTATGTATTGAGGAACGTGGAGTTTGCATTAGGCTGTAAAAATATTTTCAACACGCGCAGTTACCAGTATGCCGCTATCGGCAGTTTAACCGAAATGTATAATACGTTTGTGTTGCGTCCTGTGTCGGTTTTGGCTAAGGCGTCGTTTTCGTTTTAGCCGCTGCAGGCGACTTATTTTATTCCCTTGCCTGCAAGCGGCATGAAAAATGACGGTAGAACCGGAGAAAATACCTAACTTTGGACATTGAATTTTAGAATTACGAATCATGCCTAAAAGTAAAAACAACCGGAAACGAAAGAACAAAGTGTACCAGTCTCATCAACCGAAAAATCCCTTTCTCCAGCGGCCGTCGTATACTTACCTCCGACACATGGAGGAGGTAGGACGAAAATTGCTTCGTCTGGCAGGCATCGACGAGTCGTTCCTCGACCGGATGACCAAACAACAATTGAATGCGATACTGAATATTCCAAGCGAAAAACCCCGCGTGGTGGTAAAGAAAGGGGCATGTGTCCCCCACGCCTTCCTGCGCTATGTTCGCGCCCTGCTACATGCCGCCTTTGAAGAAACCTATGTGGATAACAACGAGGAAATCGGCCTTTCGATGGCCGATGCCTTAAGCTACGGGATTGCTTTTTCCAGCGGCTTGTACCTCTATCCCCATCATACGCGTATCGTACTCGGCAACGAGTTGCAGGCCATCCGCGACGCGCATGAGAAACTACAAAAGTCAAATCTTTTATTCTCCATAATACAAGAACAGCTACGGAGCATTATTACGTTTCCGCTGCTGGCTATCTCGCAGGTACAATTCCGGCTGTACGGCTACACCGGCGGCTATGACACCCAGTCGTCCGGCGGTATAGGATTAACGATTTCCCTCACGTCCGACATGCCAGAATGTATTACGTTCAAACATTTCGATAAACGACGAAAAGCATATCGATTTTGCATGGGGCCGATAGATATGAAAGCCATGCTCCCGGCCGATATTCAATACAGCCAGATATTCCCCCTGTGCGACGAAAAAGACGACCGGAAGTTAGCTATCTACATACAGCAGCACGCTATCATCCGCCTCAAAGAACGCCTCCGCTTCGTACAGCCTACCGAACGTATGATGATTCTCTACCGGTCGCTGATGATGACGCCGAAAATCGTCCGCGGCCCCGACGACCAGCCAATGTTTGTCGCCCATCTCAGCACGGGCGATGTGTATGGCTATTTCACGTTCGTTACACAGCAAGACAAACTCTTTGTCCTGACCTTCCTACCCATCACCAGCGCCTTAACCCCCGAAGGTAAACACCTCCGGAAAATACTCCACCTCTCCAAGAAAGACATCACTTACTTGGGAATGGATTATCTCGATTTTCTTTCCACTATTGATTTAGACCAAATCCCTATCCTGAAAGACGCCCTGATACAATCGGGCATTTACCGGATGAAAGAAATCTGCGCCAAGTACCTGCCCTCTTCGACCAAACCGGATGAGAAACAAACGGCCTTTGTTAAGAAATATTTGGAAGAGCATCCCGCCAATACATCCGAAGAGTATGAGGAATTGGAGTTTGACGATTGAATGATGGTACCCCCGCCAGCATCCACCTCCGCGGGGGAGAACCGTTCTAACGTATAGGTTATATAAATTTCAATAAAATTGACAATTAATCGCCATTCATTGCATTAGAAATAAGTAATTTAATTTTAATCTAATTGAAATCTTCGGATGTATTCTATATAAAATAACAACGACGCAGGCGGTCGTCTTCGACGGCCGCCTATTCGAATCTTTACGCTTATTTCACAATTATTTGATTTTCTTATTTGATTTTCTAAAAAATAATAAGTACATTTGCTTTAGCATATTTAATGATAATGTACCTAAATCGACATTCAAATGTATCTAAAGCGATATGTAGGAAAAATTATGACATTCTTTGTATTTGTATGCGTCATACAATTACAGGAACTTCACGCGACGGATAACCAGCGTGTGATAGGCGGCGGCAATGCGCAGCAGTTGCGCATTGTAGTTGTTCCGGGTGGGCGGTATGTCGTGTACCGGTGGGGAACCAACCAGCAGGGGCAGAACGTATGGATACAACAACTTTATTATCCGCCAGAGACCCCCCTGTTTTCCCTGCGGATAGGCACGAGCATTTATCAGAGTAACAGTTTAACGCGTGAAGATGTTTCGGCCACTACTACAGGCGTTTTGCAGGAGATGAGCAAAAAGTTTTCGGGAACCTATCAGAATAAGTCGTTTTCGGTGGTATTCTCCATTCACTATAATACGTCGAATCCCGATTATTTTACGCAGTCGGCCACGATTGATATGACGAACATAGCGTCCGGCACGTCGGTATCGCTGGCTTACGGGTTTGACTCGTATGTGAACGGCTGCGATGCCGCGGCGGCCATGACTATCCCCGATTTGGGCTATAATGCCGCCACGGTAACTGTTAATCGCAACTTGACGTCCGCTCAGGTGCAGAGCTTGCGGATGGCAGGCGCTATGAATAAGCAAGGCAACGGGTCGTTAATCGGTTTTTTCTCTATGGGGCGTCCGTTCAGCCGGGCGGTGTCGTCCTATTATACGAATGCCTATAATACAAGTACAAGTAATATTACGATGATATCAAATAATCTGAACCAGTTCCTCTTCGGGCCGTACAATATCGATATATCGTATTGTGTCAATACCGGCAGCAACCCGTGGGACAACGGCGTCGGGGTGGCCTATGATAATATTCCCGCAGGGGAAACGACAACGATATGGACGGGCTTGACTTTTACGACCGACATGGACGGCGAGTTGGATTATACATGGAACGGCAGTAAGAATTATACGGCCAACGTAGGCGACAGCGTCAATTTGGAACTGGTGTACGAGAGCTACAATTCGCAAGCGATTAGCGGTATCGGGTTTCACGTGGGCATTCCGGGACTGGCGATTAAAGACGCCTGTACCCAGACCGGTTTTACGTCGGGCGTATTTACCGGTACTATCGGCAGTCAGTTTTACGACGTCTCCGACGCAGCGATTAATGCGTATGACTCTGCCGTGATGCTTGTCCCCGTGAATATTTTGCAATGCGGACAATGGGTGATAGACGCTAATTCCATATCGGCGATGGCGCGCACGTTGCCTTTAGGCAACCCGGCGACGCTCACTGTGCCGTCGAAAGTCGGTTTTGCATCGACGACCACCCCTGCCTCTATATGTCAGGGCGACACTATCAGGTATACCATCCGATTGCCCGAGGGCATTACGTCGGCAGAGAGTTTTACGGTGAACCTCGCTTATACGGGCAATACGTCGGCTTTTGCTGCATTGCCTTCGTCGGTAGCGTTCCCGGCGAGTACAAACAGCGTGTCCTTTTTAATTCAGGCGTTGCCCGGAGCGCCTGCTGGAAGTTTGCTGACCGTTACATTGACCGGCTCCGACAAAACATATATCGGCATTAACGATACGTTGCTTACTGCCGTGAGTGTACAAGTCGCCCCGCCTAATGTGATTACCGTGCAGAATATCGCCGTGTGCTCCGATGAGGAAACTACGATTAGCGCCTATAGCCAGGACACGACCGCCACATTCACGTGGTATCGCGACGCCGGCTGTGCCAACCTCGTCGTGCAGGCAGCATCGTTTACTATAACGGCCGTATCGGATACGGTATTCTATGTGAAATCGACCTCCATTAACAGTTGCCCCAGCACCGCATCGGTAGCAGTAAGCGTATCGCCGCCGCCGGCGCTGACAACGGCAAATATCTCGGCATGCCAAGGCGAAACGGTGCTCATAAGCGCCATGATCGACTCCGCCGCCACCCTGTCGTGGTACCGTGATGCGCAATGTACACAGTGGTTATCTGCCGTCAATTCATTTACGGTAACGGCCGTCGCCGATTCGACCTATTATGTCAAAGCCACCACCGGCGACGGGTGCAGTAGGTACGATTCGGTACAACTGACGGTGTCGCCGTTGCCGTCGCTGACCGTGCAGGATATTGAAATGTGCGGCGGCGGCACAGTAACCGTCGCCGCTACGACCACGAACAGCAACGATGAGATCGCATGGTACCGCGATGCGCAATATACCGATAGGCTGTTCGAGGCTCATTCATTCGGTACTGTAGCTACCGCCGACACTACCTTTTATATAAAGGCCACCGCCGGCAATATTTGTAGCGTATACGATTCGGTGCGCGTGGCGGTGCACGCTGTGCCCGCGCTGACCGTGTGCGACGACACCGCAGCCTGCGCCGGAATGCCGGTGTCAATATACGCCGC
>JAITKF010000062.1 GCA_031278545.1 Prevotellaceae bacterium | reverse complement strand
TCTAAGTACTTCTATTGTCTTTTTGCCTTTGGCTCTCATTTTTCTTATTTTGTTATTCTCTATTTTCAATGGCCTGATAATCGCAGGCTTTTTTTTCTCTATGCACTAAACAGGACGTCGATTCATCCCATAATTCGTCCCCCGATTTTTACTCTTCAACTCGCTGTTTTCACGTCTATTAAGGCATCCTAAACAAGCCTATTTGCCCCTCGATTCTTCCCCCAATTCGTTTTTTGGGAGGGGGAGTCCTCTTCCTTTCTTCCTGTTATCAGCGAGTTGCAGCGGCCTTTGATTAAACAAGAAATTTAATCAAAAAAAACGGTACCGGCGGCAAAGGTATGATTTTTTTTAAAACCAGCCAAAAAAAGTTGAAAAAAGAGGAAAATTTTTTGAACTATGAACTATTCCACCCCCGCCCTTCGGGCGCCCCCGCCAGCGGAGGAGAGCTACGCAGGCCAGTCCCGCAGGGGCGATACTCTATTAACCGTATGCTTTAGCTTACGGACACGGACCTGCACACGTCCACCCCCGTTTTCCCCTTTGCAGCCTGCACCTTGTACGCAATTCCCAATTTTTCTCTATCTTTGTACACATCAAACATAATCAATATGAAAAAAATGTATGTATGGCTATTAATGAGTTGTTTTGCTACGATTGCGGGAGCGTATGGCGACAACGACCAGACGCTGTTTGATCAAATGGCAAAATACCTTGCCGCCGGCGATGCGGAGGCCTTGTCGGACTATTTCTCAAATACGGTAGAATTCGACCTGTTGAGCGACGAAGTCATGTATAGCAAAGCGCAGGCAACCCTTGTGCTGAAACGGTTTTTTGAAAAATATCCGCCAAAATCCTTTGCGTTCAAACACAGCAGCGACAAACAGACCGTCAAATATGCAATCGGTATTTTACACACACAGGCCGGCAATGTCTTACGAGTTACCGTCTTTATTAAAGAGGATAACGGTACAAAAATCCAACAGCTGAGGATTGAAGAAAATTAAGAATCAGGAATGGAATATATAAACAATCTGATAGCACTGGCAATGGCCGAAGACATCGGCGACGGCGACCACACATCGCTGGCGTGCATTCCTGCCGGGGCGCAGGGGAAAATGAAATTGCTTGTCAAAGAGGATGGTATACTGGCCGGCGTAGAAATTGCCAAGCAGGTTTTCGCCTCGATTGACCCGTTACTGCAAACGAATGTGCGGCTGCACGACGGTGCGGCCGTCAGGCCGGGCGATGTGGCGTTCTACGTACACGGGACGGTACGTTCGTTGTTGCAGGCCGAGCGTATTGTGCTCAACGTCATGCAGCGAATGAGCGGCGTAGCGACCCAAACGGCGCTATACGTGCAACAATTGACAGGCCTGAAAACACGCATCCTCGACACACGTAAAACCACGCCCGGCATGCGCATTCTCGATAAGATGGCGGTAAAAATCGGCGGCGGAGAAAACCACCGCATGGGACTGTTCGATATGATTCTGATTAAGGATAATCATATTGATTTTGCCGGCGGCATCGAAAATGCCATTCGAAAAGTACACGACTACCTCTTGTCGACCGGACGTATGCTGCCCGTTGAAGTTGAAGTACGCAACCTATCCGATATCCGTACCGTATTGCGTGCAGGCGGGGTAGAGCGGATTATGCTCGACAATTTTTCCGTTCCAGAAACGCGCGCGGCGGTGCAACTGATAGCCGGACGGTACGAAACCGAATCATCGGGCGGAATTACCTTCAAAACCCTTCGCGCCTACGCCGAATGCGGTGTCGATTACATTTCGGTCGGTGCGCTGACACATCAGATAAAAAGCCTCGACATAAGCCTAAAAGCATGTTAAAATGAATAACGTAATCATTACATCCGTAAACAATCCGCGCGTAAAAGCCGTTGGCGACCTGCAAACCGGTTCGCGGACGCGCCGCCGGCAGGGGCGGTTTGTCATAGAAGGCCGCCGCGAAATTACCATGGCCATGGAAGCCGGCTATACGATTGAAACCCTCTTCTGTTGTGCGGATGTCGGCGACGTCTCGGCATTACCAGCACGCTTGCCGACGCCTGTGCCGACGATGGTTTCCCAAACGGTATTCGAGCGGATGGCTTACCGCGAACATTCAGATGGCCTGCTGGCCGTAGCGCATGCTAAAACCCACTCGATTGCCGACCTGCACTTGTCGGCCAACCCGTTGGTCATAGTCATGGAAGCGGTTGAAAAGCCGGGCAACCTGGGCGCTATCCTGCGCACCGCCGACGCTGCCGCCATTGATGCCATTATTGTCTGCGAACCCGTTACGGATATTTACAACCCGAATATCATCCGCTCCAGTTTAGGATGCCTGTTTACGCAACAAATAGCGGTCTGCACCTCCCGACAAGCGTTGGAATGGCTACACGCCAACAACCTTCACGTGTATGCGGCGGAATTGCAGGCTTCGCAGAAGTATTGTGAAACGAATTTAGCCGTCCCCTGCGCCATTGTCGTAGGCGCGGAAGACGATGGCCTCAGCCCCTTTTGGCTACGGTACGCCGATACGCGAATAAAAATCCCCATGCGTGGCCGCGTCGACTCCCTGAACGTATCCGTCACAACCGCCGTCCTGTCTTTTGAAGCCATGAGGCAAAGAGGAATGACAGATGAGGATGAAGGGATAAAGGGATGAAGGATTCTTACCTTCCCCGCTGTTGATATTCAATCTAAAAAAAATACCTCTTTTGCCGCTGCTTCTCTTCTTTGCGACGGGCGACGTAGCGTTCTTCTCCGGTTTCTGGATCGATGCCGGCATAGAAGATAGCGGAGGCATGCGTCATGGGCGTCGGCGTGAAGTCTTGCACCTGCTCGGGACGGAGACGCAGGCGGCGTAGTTTGTCGGCCAGTTGCTGCATGTCGTGCTCCGTACAGCCCGGGTGCGACGAGATAAAATAAGGTATCAGTTGCAGCCGCAAGGATTCCTGCCGGTTTTGAGCGTCGAAAAACGCCTTGAGCCGTTCAAACAGAGCGAACGACGGCTTACGCATCACCTGCAACACATGTTGCTCCGTATGTTCCGGCGCTACTTTCAGCCGTCCCGATACGTGGTAGCGCAGTAACTGCTCGAAGTACATCTGCGCGGCGACGTCGATAAATCCGTCATCGGTAAGCAGCAAATCGTAGCGAATGCCGCTTCCGATAAACGCCTTTTTTACCGCCCGGTGTTGCCGCACAAGACGGTAGAGGCGGAGCAGACGGCCATGACCGGCATCCAGATTCCGGCACACGGCAGGAAATGTACAGGCATTCCGGCGGCAGCGGCGACAGGCGTTTTCGTCGCGGCCTGTCATGCCGTACATGTTAGCCGACGGGCCGCCGATGTCTGAGAGGTATCCCTTGAAATCGGCCATTCGGGTTACGGCTTCCACCTCGCGAAGAATCGACCCTTCGGAACGCGAGATAATAAACCGTCCCTGATGCGCCGCAATGGTACAAAAGCTACATCCGCCAAAACATCCCCGATGAATGTTGACCGAATGACGGATCATCTCATAAGCGGGAATGCGCTTGCCTTCGTAACGGGGGTGAGGCGTCCGTGTATAGGGCAAATCGTAGACGGCGTCGATTTCCGCTTCGGTCATTGCCGGATAAGGTGGGTTGACGACCACCACACTGTCGCCTACAGCTTCGGCCAGCCGGAGGACGCCTTCCTTTTTATTGGCTTCCCGCTCAACGACGGCAAAGTTTTCGGCAAACCGCCGTTTGCTTCGCCGACATTCCGCGAAGGAATGCAGGTCATACCGGTCGCCCGATAAGGCGTTGCGGGCTACCATCCGGGCTGTTTGCGGCACGTCGTGCAAGTGTTCGATAGCTTCGCCACCGGCCAGCCGTCTGGCAATTTCGCGTATCGGACGTTCGCCCATACCATACACCAGCAGGTCGGCGCTGCTGTCCGCCAAAATCGACGGTTTCAGTGTATCGCTCCAATAATCGTAATGCGTCAGCCGTCGCAACGAGGCTTCGATACCACCGAGAATCACCGGTACGTCGGGGAATAGTTGTTTGAGGATACGACTATACACCGTTGTCGCATAATCGGGACGGAAGCCGGCTTTGCCTTCGGGCGTATAGGCGTCGTTATGTCGCAGGCGTTTATTAGCCGTATAATGGTTCACCATGCTGTCCATGCTGCCGGAGGTAACGCCGAAGAAAAGACGCGGAACGCCCAATTTCTTAAAATCGCGCCAGTCATCGCGCCAGTTCGGTTGTGCCACAATCGCCACACGATAACCCGCCGCCTCCAGCACACGCCCGATGACCGCCGCCCCAAACGACGGATGATCGACATAAGCGTCGCCTGTAAACAGGATAACGTCCACAGCATCCCATCCGGTTGCCGCCAGTTCTTTACGCGATGTAGGGAGATATGTCATAATGCAAATGTACGAAAATCTTTGTTGCTTTCGATTTAGAGTGAACGGGGACTGCGGACTGCGGGTGTGTTTTGGTATAATCAAAAAAAAAACTATTTTTGCATTCGATTATTAAACATAATTATTAAAGTAAAAAGTAAGAAATTATTAAAAAGTAATGTATGAAAAGAATTTTTATTACCATTAGCATAGTCTTATGTGCTATGAACTGGGCGGCCGCCCAGGAAAAAGATTTATTGACTACCAACAACGGTACGGTAATTGTTCCGCAACAGGGAAGTTTCGCCTTTGGTGTTGACGCTACGCCTGTATTGAAGTACGTGGGCGGATTGTTTAGCGACAACGGGGCTACAACGCCGGTCTTTACGTATGCCGGTTTTTACGGGAAGTATTTTCTGGCCGATAATCTCGCTCTGCGCGGGAAACTGCGGCTGGGATACAATTCGAATACGGATGTGTCGTTAGTACCCGAAACAGGCAACGTCGACAAGATGGTGGAAAATAAAACAACGACCAGCAACATGGATATCAGCCTGAGTGTCGGGATAGAAAAACGTATCGGGGCAACCCGCCTGCAAGGTTTCTTCGGGGGGGAGGCAACATTCGGCACAGGTTTTTCCAATAATATCAACCGTACATATGGCAATCCGTTGTCGTCGGTGAATTCTGGACCCCGTCAGTTAAGCAGTAAGGCCGGTACAGCGTTTTTCGTGGGAGCGGCTGTGTTTACAGGCGTGGAGTATTTTATTGCGCCAGGTATCGCTATCGGCGGCGAGTTAGGCTGGGGTATCGTCTACAGTAGCAAAGGCCGTGGCGAGCAGAAAACCGAATCATGGAACGTTACGTCGCAGAAAATTGATACCATTACCGTAGAAACTGGCGGGGAGTCGAGCTTTAAGTTTGATAATTTTGACGGTAGTTTTACGCTTACCTTCTATTTTTAGCCCCCTCTATTTTTATAGCAGGTGAAGCGTGAAAGCGGGTGTTTCTTGAAAACGCCCGCTTTCTTTTTTTGGTGTCCACCGTAAGGAAAAAGAGGTTCAGGAAGCCTCTTCGACTCCCATTAGCAGCGAGCTGTCGCCGTAGCTTAAGAAACGAAAATCATGCTGCATGGCGTAGTCGTAGACTGCCCGCCAGCGGTCGCCTATCAGGGCGGCAACTAACAGGAGGAGGGTGCTCCGCGGCTGGTGGAAGTTCGTGAGCAGTCCCCGCACGATTTTGAAGCGGTAGGGCGGGGCAATCAGTAAGCGTGTGGCCGCATGGAGGACGCTTATATGCCGGCTGTCCATGTAGCGGCACAGGGCTTGCAGGGCTTCGGCGGGCGCGGCGGTACAGGCGATTGTCTGCGCTTCCCATTGGGAAACCGGTTGCGGCGTTTTGCCGTCGAGGTATTGTTGTCCTAAGAAATAAAGACTTTCCAGCGTCCGCGCGGAGGTCGTGCCGACGGCAATCGTCCGTCCGACATGGGATAGCAGGGATTGTAGCGCGGCGCGTGTAACGGTAAACGGCTCTTCGTGCATCACGTGTTCGGCGATGGCATCCGATTTTACCGGCCTGAATGTGCCCGCGCCCACATGCAGTGTAATGGTCGCGGTGGCAATACCGCGCCTGGCGATGTCCGCCAGCGTCGCCGGCGTAAAATGCAATCCGGCTGTCGGGGCGGCCACCGAACCGTTGTAGCGGGCATAGACGGTTTGGTACCGCAGGGCGTCTTCGGGTAAGGCGTCGCGTTTGAGGTATGGCGGTATCGGTGTTGTGCCGCACTGTTCGAGCACCTGCGCAAACGACTGTCCGCCGTCCCACGAAAACCGCACAAGAAGGTATTCCCGATGCTTCTCTATACATTCGGCTTGCAAGACATGCGCGCCGAACGGACGTTTTAGAGGGTCGTCCTTCCAGCGTTTGCTGTGGCCGGCCATACATTTCCAGATGCACGACGAGTCGGAAGCAAAACATTGTTCGTAGTCAGCAGGCTGCAAGGGGTCGAGGCAGAAGAGTTCGATGGCCGCGCCAGTATCGCGTCGGAAATGCAGCCGCGCCGGGATGACTTTCGTTTCGTTGAATACCAGTAACGAGTCAGCGGGCAGCAAAGCCGGCAAGGCCGAGAAGACCGTCTCGCCGACGCCGCCGCCGGTATATGTCAGCAGCCGCGCATCGTCGCGCCGTACGAGCGGGAATTTTGCAATACGCTCGTCGGGCAGTTCGTAGTGGTATTCGCCGATGCGGATTTCGGGGGTCATCTCCGGCGGTTATTGCAAAGGTTCATAATAGACGGGGTCGTATCCCGCCGGCGACCACTCGGGATGAAAAAGGTGCTGCAAATCCTGTAAAATCACCTGTGGATGTACTACTCCCGATTCCCAAAAGTCGCTGCCGCCGCCGGGCGTAGAACGACGAGTATTATTATACACTTTGCGATTGATGATGGCGGGTACGCGGACAAAACGGTTATCGACTTCCCGAAGTTCCTGCAACGAGCGGAGGGCGTTCGGATGTAGCCAGTAGTCGGCTTGCAGGGCGTAGGCGTAGGCGGCTTCGAGGCTGACGGGCTTGCTGTCGCGTCCGCCGCGGACGCCGATGGGCTGTGCGCCGGCGTCGAGTAGCAATCTGGTCATGTAATTGTCTTCGCCGGGCATATACCACGTATCGCGCCAGGGGGCATTCATGATTACATGCGGACGGACGGCAGCGGCGCGTCCTTGCCCGGCCAACGTCTCGTAGGCTTCGGCTATTTGCTCAAAAGCGCCGGCGGCCTCGTGTTCCAAGCAGTAAAAAGCTGCCACAGCGACCATGTATTCCGCCTTGCCTAGAGCATTTTCTTCGAGATAGTCGGCTAAGTAGACGACACGCACGCCCATGTCGTTCAACTTATCGGTTACGGCTTTCATCTCGCCGTTGACACCATAGGCAAAAAGCACGTCCGGCTGCAAGGCTACAATCGTCTCATAGGACAACAGGTCTTCGTAGCCAACGTCGTGCGCCAGCCCGCTGGCCACCCGTTCTCTGACCTGCGGGTTGCTCACATATCCCGCCCCCGACACGCCGACAATCGTCGACGTCTGCCCAAGATAGTCAATAAACGCGATATGCGTCGTCGAAAGACAGACCGCCCGCCGCACGGGTATCGGGATATAGTGCACAGGCAGGGTATCGGCAAATGTTTCTCGCAGCTGCAAGCAGTAGCGCATCTCTGTGTTTTCCGCTCCCTGCCACGGATTGAACACGTGCAGCCATTTTTCGTCGCCCTGTTGTTCGATATAAAAACTCGATGCATAAGCCGGCTGGTAAAGCCGCTCGAAGCCCGCGCTGGATTCCGCGATAGTAGGCTTCTTTATCCTATCACATGCTCCAATAAGCGCTGGCAATAACGCTAAAATTAACAGGTATTTTTTCATTTGTTGATTTCTTCATTTATTGGTTTGTTGTCTTTATATTTCAACCAAAAAGGCTTTGCGTGCGCAAAGCCTTTTTGGTTGAGCCTCCCATCGGATTTGAACCGACGACCTGCTCATTACGAATGAGCTGCTCTACCACTGAGCTAAGGAGGCGAAAAGGGTTGCAAAGGTAGTGTATTTTTATAAATTTTGCAACTGCTCTTGTAAAATTCGGCTTTCGTTTATCCGTCGTTGAAGGATGGCGCGGTAGCTGGCGATTTCCCGGATGGTGTACAGTTTTTCGGCATATTGCAACCATTCCAACGCTAACTCATAATTGCCGTTGACCTCGCAGGCCAGCGCCACGTTGAAGGCCGATTGTGCGGCTACCCGACGGTTGTTATGGCCGGCGTATTGTTCCCAAATGGCCATCGCTTCGTTCCATTCGCCGTTTTCGGCATGTTCGGCCGCTGTGCGCAAATCTTTCGCCGAAGGGACAAAGAAAAACCGCTGCACCGACAGCCAGTAGGGTGCTAACGAGCGTGTGTAGAGCCGGCCTATTTCAGCGGCAGCCAACGGCACGGCTTCTTCGGTCGATGGCAGTTCGGACTGAGTACGGGCCAAGTTGTCGTCCCATGTATCTTTGATCCACGCCAACGTGTCGGACAAGGTTTCTTGATGTGAATACGTTTTGCTTACGGCGTCGTATATTGCAAAGGTTGCCTCGTAGGGTACATACGTGCCTACCGTAAAATAATTGCCGTAGGCGTCGGAATACTGTTTTTCGATGCGCTGGTAGGGAGTTGTCAACGCGTTTTTGACAATAATA
Source organism: Prevotellaceae bacterium (assembly GCA_031278545.1). Lineage (GTDB taxonomy): Bacteria > Bacteroidota > Bacteroidia > Bacteroidales > UBA932 > JAIRKX01. The sequence goes on along the minus strand of JAITKF010000062.1, from coordinate 69,551 downwards.
AACAAATCGTGTCCGGTATCGCCTGCGTTGATGGTATCGTTGCAGTGCAGGCTGTCGGAGCAGAAGGAGTAGAAATTATAGACCGGTACGTCGTAGTCGGCCAGCGATTCAAATTCTTCGAGCGCTTCTTTGATGCCGATAGCCGTTGCGACAGTTGTCGTACTGTCGTTGCGGAAGGTGTATTGCATCCCGTCGGTTTCTGTTACGTACAATGTGGCGTAGACTGCCGGCGAACGATCGGCGAACGATACGGCATTTTTTGTCGATTTCAATATTTGGATGGTGATGACACGGTAGTCGTCGGCTGCCGAGACTGTCGCGGCAACCAGCGCGAAACTGATTAAAAATACTATCTTTTTCATAATTCAATTTAAAGAATTTTGACAAAGATAGTAATAATTGTGTAAAGTGTATCAATGCGTGATGTGTGCCCACGGCGCGGGGTGCGTCTGCTTCGGAAGTTGGAAGCTAGTCGGCGGACGGTTTTCCCAAAGCGGGGGAAGAGAGTACAAGGTGACGTTGCGCTACGGACAGGCAGGCCTTCACATAGGTAGTAATATTAATAGAAAACCGGCTACGCTTCTCTTGCCGCAGGTATTAGGATCGTAAATGCACTGCCGGCGTTTTCTTTGCTTTGTACATAGAGTTTGCCGTTATGGAGTTTGACAATTTCGCGGGAGAGGCTTAGGCCGATGCCTGTGCCGTTTTTTTTGGTGCTGAAAAAGGGGATAAACATTTTGTCGCGTACGTCGGGCGAGATACCGCAGCCGTTGTCGGCGACGGTGATATATGTATGCGTGTCGCCGGCCATACCAGCGGAGAGTACGATGCACGGCGCGTCTTTTTCGCGGACGGCGGTGGCGGCGTTGGTAATAAAATTAATTAGTACCTGTTCAATGAGGTTGCGGTCGAATGGGGCAGTGAGTCGCGGGTGGTCGGCACGTATTTCGAGGATAATTTTTTTCTGTTGCAATGAAGGCTGCATGAGGCGGTAGATGGCGTACAGCATTTCCGGGATATTGGTCGGTCGGAAGTCGGGGACGACCGTTTGACTCAGGTTGCGGTAATTGTCGGCGAAACGTAGCAGGCCTTCGCTCCGGCGGTGAATGGTGTCCATGGCTAATGCGATGTCTTCCATTTCGTGGGTTGGGGTTTCGGTCTGTTCTCGCCGTCGCAGGTCGTTCATGCGTTTTTTCAACGTATCAGCCAGGGAAGCAACCGGCGCGATGGAGTTCATAATTTCGTGGGTCATCACACTGAGTAAGCCTTTCCATGCGTTGGCTTCAATTTCTTCCATCGTAGCGCTGATGTTATGGAAGGCAATCATCCGGCAGGTTTTGTCGGAGGTACGGAAGAGGCGCACGTTGACGAGCGTCCGTACCGCATGGTTTTTGATAGTAACCGTAATCAGTCGGTTTTGTCCTGCAGGAATGCCGGCCAGTTCGCGGTAGAGTAGCTCCCGCCGTGTTTGCAACCATGCGATATGGTTGATTTCGGGAATACCGAACATGGTTTTAAATGCGTCGTTCATCCATAGAATATCGCCGGTATCTTTGTCGTAGGCGAGGATGCCGGTATCGATCTCTTCCATCATCGTCCGGAGGTATTGTTGTTGTATTTCCTTTTCGCGGCTTAACGAGCTGAATACGCGGCTGATATCGTTGAAATACCGGTACAGTTTGTTGCTCTGCCAGCCGGTGCGTTCGGCGTATTGTTTGGAGAAATCGCGGTAGCGCGCCGCTTCTGCAAAGTTTTCCACATCGCGATAAAATTTGTTTACTATGCCGGCGACGTATACGGATAAGGATAAGGTCGCCGCCGTCAGCAGCAGGCCGGCGGTCGTATAGCCGCCCGCGTACCCGTAGCCCGCCGCTGCGCCCGCGACGATGGTCAGGGTAAACAATACGGCTATATATCGTTTGTGATTCATGTTATATTCCGTATTTTTCCAGCCGCCGGTAGAGGGCTGCGCGGGTCAGTCCCAAGACATGGGCTGCTTTGGAGATATTGCCGGCGTGCTGTTCCATGGCCTGCATGATGGCCGTGCGTTCTAAGGCTTCAAGGTTGTGTGTTTGCAGGCGGTCGGTGTTTGGTGTTCGGTGTTCGATAGGCGAAAACACGATGTCGTCCGTCTGCAATACTGCGCCGTTGGCCATGATAACCGCCCGCTCAATCGCATATTGCAGCTCGCGCACATTGCCCGGATAGGCATAATGTAACAACTTGCTGCGGGCTGCCGCCGAGAGGGTTATCCCGGGTTTTCGGTATTTTTTGGCATAGCGGCACAGGAAATAATCGGACAGCAGCAGGATGTCGTGGCTACGTTCTCGCAGGGGAGGCACGGTGATTTCGATAGTATTGATGCGGTACATCAAATCTTTCCGGAAACGTTGCTCATTGGCCAGTTCAGCCAGCGGCACGTTGGTCGCGGTAATGATGCGGATGTCGACCAGTACCGGTTTGTTAGCGCCCAGCGGAGTAACCTGGCGGTTTTGCAAGACGGTCAATAATTTTGCTTGTTGCGGCAAGGAGATGTTGCCTATTTCATCTAAAAACAACGTGCCGCCGCTGGCTGTTTCTATCAGCCCGGTGCGGTCTTCGCGGGCGTCGGTGAAGGCGCCTTTTTTGTGGCCGAACAGTTCGCTTTCGAACAATGTGCTGGTCAACGCGCCTACATCGACCTTTACAAACGGCTTGTCGCTCCGTAGCGACGCACGGGCAATGGCCTGCGCAACCAACTCTTTCCCCGTACCGTTTTCCCCTAAGATTAACACATTGGCGTCGGTAGGGGCCATCTTTTCCACTTTCCGGAACAGCTCCCGCATCACGTCCGACTCGCCGATGATGAAGGTTTCTTGCGTGTCGTCGGTCGCCGCTTTTTGTCGTGGCGTATGCTGTTTTTCCAGCACGGCGCCCAGTGTTTTCAACAAATTTTCGTTGTGCCATGGTTTCACGATAAAATCGCTTGCGCCTTCCTTCAGGCAGTTAACAGCCAAATCAATATCGGCATAAGCCGTAATCATCACCACCGCCACATGCGCATTCCATTCTTTGATTCTCCGTAGCCAGTAAAGCCCCTCGTTGCCGGTATGGAGACCGGCAGCAAAATTCATGTCGAGCAGCAGGATATCGAAAGACGCGCCGGCCAGCAGGCATTTCAGGTTTTCGGGATTGGTATCGGTTACGATGTGGCCGACTTCCGGCTTTAACAAAAGGCGGACAGCGGTCAGGACGTCCTTGTCGTCGTCCATCACAAGAATATGAGCGTCGCGGAGAGGCATTGGCAGTTGAATATTGACGATTGATAGTTAGCGTGCAAAGGTAGGGATTTTTATTGAGTTCTTGTACCGCCGCCACCGGCGCGGTTTAATGCCGATGCTGCAAAAATCGGTGTACATCTATTAAATTGGCCTCTTCTACGAACATATTTTCGTCATTTACCGAAAAAGACGTAAAATAAATTTGCTACATTTATTTATTTGCCTACCTTTGCAGAACTATTTATGGAAATATCCGAAATAGCAACCTATTTTTTAATTAATTTTATTTTTTGTTCTATGAACATTTTTGTTTCTGGGCTCAGTTTTAAAGCGTCCAATGACGATTTGAAACACATCTTTTCGGTTTATGGCGAAGTATCATCAGCCAAAATAATCACCGAACGCGGGTCTCGGCGCTCAAGAGGCTATGGGTTTGTGGAAATGCTCAACGACAGCGAAGCGGCTACCGCTATCGCGGCGCTTAACGGTACGGAACACATGGGGCGTACGCTCAATGTGGCTGAAGCGAATGAACGGCCAGAGCGTTCCTATTAATGCAGTTGAAAGTAATGTAAAACGGCCCCTGCGCCGATTACCTTATGTATAAAAATACCCCGCGGGTATTTTAGCATCTACTGCTAACCTAAACAAGAGAACTGTCCGAATTTTCGGGCAGTTTTTTTATGCTTTACGTTTCATGCCATAGCGGTATCTCCGGATGCCGGTAAAGAGCAAGCCGGATAGCAGGGTGAGAGCGACGGGTAGAATGCTGTTGAGGGCGACCCAAAAATAGCGCTGCGGGTAGAGTTTGGTCTTGTCGAGCATACGTAGCGTCCATTCGCGGCGGCGGAGCTGGAGCACATTATCGTCGTCGAGCAGGTAATAGAGGGCGTTCTTAACAAAAGCGCGGTTGCCGAATTGCGTCTTCATGTAATTGTCAAAACCCAACGGGAAAATACGTACCCCGTCAGGACGGCGCACGACATCGTTGCGGATAATATCGCCGTCGGCTACGACAATCATTTTGGTGGTATCGCTAAACGACCGGAAAGGGAAGGGACGCCGGTGGTTGTATTGCTGCAACGGGCGGTGGAGGAACGCCGAGGAAAAACGGCCTTCCATCAGCACGGCTACCGGCAACGACGCTTGCCTGTAATGTGCCGGATCGGGTTGCTGCATACTTTCGGCAAGGCTGATGAGCGCCGGGACGGCCTGCGTGCGGCTGTACGGCGACGAGGCAAGGAGGACGGTCTTCGCGACCGCCGTCCCGTGGCCGACCGTATCAACCGTGCTTGGGTACTTCGATTCTATAAGATTTAGGCCACTGGTAATCGGATGTTCCGGCGGCGGCGTCAGCAGGGGATAATAAGTCCACGGCGCGGGGCGGAAGTCGGCTGTTTGGCCGGCGGGGGCAATGTTGACGGGCAACAGGGCGCATTGCAAGTCGCGGATAATATAGGGGTTGATGCGTGCGCCATATTTAAAAAGCTGGTCGTCGAGACGGTGGTCGCAGGCGAAGGCGAAGGTACGTTGGCCGGCAGCGAGACTGTCGTGGTGCACGTTGACGGCGTCAATGAACCATGCGACCCGTCCGCCGTTCATGACGTACTGGTCGACGGCGAGCTTGTCGGCCTCGTCCCACGGTTGGGTAGGTTTGGCGATGATAGCCACAGCGTAGCCGTGGAGCGCATCCACATCGCCGTTGAGCACGACGCGGTCGAGGCGGGCGAAGGAGGCTAGTTCTTTGCAAATATCGCCGGTTTCGTATTCATCCAATTCGCCATGGCCTTCGACAAAAGCAATGCGGGGCGTCTGCGGCCGGATGCTGTGCGCAATGGCGGCTACTAATGCCGTTTCGACATTCTGCTGCGCAATAAGCAGCCGCTCGTCGCTATCGGCGTCGGCATTACTTTGCAGGAAATTGACGGCCATTTCGCGGCGGCGTGAGGCCGTATCACCTGTGGGGGAATAAGAAACGACCGCGCCGGGAAACAGCGTTCTCTCCGAACGGCTGCCATCGGCGGCGCGCTCTTCGATAACCACCGGCATGAGGCCGCGCTCATAAAGTTCCATATAAGCGTCGTCCATGGCGCGCGGATCGACGTCGGCGGCAAGATTGACGAATGTATAATGCACCTTTCCGGGGGCATATATTTTCAGTTCGTCGATAGTTTCCTTAATCGTGGTGCGGAGTTTTTTCATTTCGATTGGCATCTCGCCATCAAGGTAGACCCGTATCAACAGGGGATTTACGATACGCTGCATCACACGTTTTGAAGCGTTGGCGAGGGTATAGCGGCGGTCGGCAGTGAGGTCAATACGGAGGAGGACGGTACGGGCGACGTAGTTGAGCAGCAGCACGGCGGCCGCCAGCGCTGTAAAACGCGCCACGGCACGGGCATGGCGGCGGGCGGCGGGTGCCCTTTGCCCGCCTTTCAGCCGTAGCCGCGCCGCTTCGAGGAAAAGCGTGATGAGGCTGGCGAAATACAGTATGTCGCGCAGGTCGATGACGCCGCGGCTCATCGAACGGTAATGTTCGTTGATGCCCAACGCCATGAGGAACCTATCGGCCGTCGGCAACAAGGCCGCCAGCCCGTCGAAGCCCAAGTAGAAGCAGAAGCATCCGACGGCGGCCAGCAGGAATGCGATAATCTGGTTATCGGTAAACGACGAGGCCAGCAGTCCGATAGCCGCATAACCGGCCGCCAGCAGTAGCAGTCCGATGTAGGAGCCCCACGTACCGCCGGCGTCGAGGTTGCCTACCGGTTGACCCAGACAGTAGACGCTGCCGAAATAGACCAACGTCGGCAGTAGCGCCAGCCATGCAACGGCAACGACGGCAAGATATTTCCCGAGAATCAGGCGGCATTCGGTGAGCGGTTGTGCCAACAGCAGTTCGATAGCCCCTGTTTTTTTCTCGTCGGCCAATGTACGCATCGCGATAGCCGGCAGCAGGAATAGGAATAACCACGGCGCGATTTCAAACAGCCCCGTGAGCGACGCAAAGCCGCCGTCGAGTATATTCATAGCGCTTTTGCCAATCCACAAAAACCAGGCATTGACCGACAAGAATACGACAATGACCAGATATCCGGTAATCGACGAGAAGAAAGTGTGTAATTCCTTTTTGAAAATCGTAAACATGGGACAAAGATAGTTATTTAAATCAGGAATGCCCGGCGGGGGGAGACACTTTTTTCCCTGTGGACATCTTTTTTCAAATTTTAATGGGTAACATATCTTCTCTTAATTAAGAACGCTCTCTTCCCGGTTAAGGTAGTTCTTTTCCCTATTAAGGTACTTTTTTCCCTTGTTAAGATGCTTCTTTTTCCGGTTACGTTTAATAAAAACAAACGGGAATCAAGGAAAAAATAGTGCGGGGTTCGCTTTATGCCCCGGAATCGCCGAAGATGGTCAATTGGGCGTGGAGTATTGTACATTGTTTTTTGTACCTTTGTTTCCTATTTAAAAAACAAATTTATTTATCATGAGGAAAATTATTTTACTTGTATCAGGGCTATTGACGATGGCCGGCATGCAGGCCTACGCCTGTACTAATCTTTTGGTTACTAAAGGGGCGTCGAAGGATGGTTCGACGTTTATTTCGTATTCGGCAGACTCGCATGTGCTGTACGGCGAGTTATATTTTTGGGCGGCGGCTAAGTATAAACCGGGCGCCGTCCGTGTGATTAAGGAGTGGGATAGTGGAAAGATATTGGGTCAGATTCCCGAAGCGAAGGAGACGTATAATGTCGTCGGCAATATGAATGAGCATTCGGTGATGATTGGCGAGACGACTTACGGCGGTCGCGAGGAGTTGGTCGACAGCGCCGGCCTGATGGACTACGGTAGCCTTATTTATATTGCATTGCAGCGCTCGCGGAATGCGCGTGAGGCGATTAAAACGATAGCGGAATTGGTCGCCGAGTACGGTTATCATTCCGAAGGCGAATCGCTCTCGATTGGCGATCCCAACGAGGTATGGATTATGGAAATGATAGGAAAAGGCGCGGGAAATAAAGGGGCCGTATGGGTGGCCGTCCGTATCCCCGACGGGTCGATTTCGGCTCATGCCAATCAGGCGCGTATCCGTACATTCCCGTTGGAAAATGGCAAAACGTCTATCAGTTCTGCCAACCTGAGCAAGATTTTCCAGCCGGATATCGAATATGTGTATGCTGGCGATGTGATTAGCGTGGCGCGTAGCCGGGGGTATTTTTCGGGCGACGATGCGGCATTTAGTTTTTCGGACGCTTATAATCCGGTTACGTTTAGCGGCGCGCGCGCTTGCGAGGCGCGCGTATGGTCATTCTTTAAGGATTATAATTCATCTATGTGGCAGTACGAAGATTATGCGCTGGGTCATAACCTGCAAAACCGGATGCCGTTATACATTAAGCCCGAGCGGAAATTAGACGTCCACGATGTCGCCCGCGCCATGCGCGACCATTACGAAGGGACGAAGATGGATATGACGGTCGACATCGGCGCGGGGCCCTTTAAGGCGCCCTACCGCTGGCGTCCTATGGGCTGGAAATACAACGGCGTAACATATGTGCACGAACGTGCGACGGCTACGCAACAAACCGGTTGGTGGTACGTGGCGCAGGCGCGCCATTGGCTGCCCAATCCTATCGGAGGTATTTTGTGGTTTGGCGTCGACGATGCCGCCACGTCGTGCCTGACGCCGGTTTATTGTAGTTCTACCCGCGTGCCGGCGGAATATGCGGTGGGTAACGGCGATTTGCTTACTTATTCCGAAACGGCGGCGTTCTGGACATTCACCCGCGTTACGCAATTCGCATATAGTCGTTACCACGACATCGCGCCCGAAATCGTGGCGTTGCAACAGGAGTTGGAACATTCTTTTGTGGCACAGGTGCAGGAAATCGACCGGAAGGCGTTGACGCTGTATGACCGGCGTGATGTGAAGGGCGCCGTCAAAACACTCACTGATTTCTCGGTCAATACCGCGCAAAATCTGGTGAAGCGATGGAAGGAATTGGATACGTATTTGCTCGTAAAATATATGGACGGTAATATCAAAAAACAAACTTCCGACGGGTCGTTTGCCCGTACGCCCGAAGGGATCCCCGTATTCCCTTCCCAGCCGGAATATCCGGCCTTCTGGTATAAAACGATTGTCATTGATGCCGGCGATATTCTGATGCAACCGGAAGGCGCCGCCGGTCATTAACCCCCGGATAGCTTATGGGAATAATCCGTCTACACCGGATGGAGTTCTTTGCGCATCACGGTTGCTTCGACGAAGAACGTACGACGGGTACGTATTTCGAGGTCGATGTCGATCTGTATCTCAACCTGCAACAGGCCGCCGTAACCGATAACCTGAACGATACGCTGAACTACCAAACCGTTTATGATATTGTGCAAAAAGAGATGCAGCAACCGTCGAATCTGTTGGAACACGTGGCCGGCCGTCTGTTGCGCGCCCTGTTTGAGCAGTGTGAAACTATCGACCGCGCCACCGTTACCGTCCGTAAACGGAATCCGCCGTTAGGCGGAAAAACAGGCTTCTCGGCCGTTACATTAGAGAAATGCCGTTGAAGATGGATGAATGTGGACAGCGCCTACTGGTATATCCGTTTCAGAGTTTCGCTATCTTCCAGTCCCCGTCGGAAGATGATCTTTTGTACGAATGATTGTAGAAATCCGCTGCCGTAGGCGATGATTTGGATGCCCGACGCCCATACGGCCAGCATGGCGGTCGCCGGATTTTTGGTTTTATGATAGGCATCCGTAAACAGCGCCAGTATAAACGCCGACGGTGCGGCCAGCCACCACCACGATACGCTAACGGCCAACGCCATAACTACCACGCCGCCCAACAGGCAACACGCAGGCAGTGTGTGTACCGCTTTCAGCGAACCTTTGTGTACCAACCCGAGATTGACGCGGGCGATGCCGAAGTGGTATACCTGCTTAAAGAATTTCTTAAAACTGACCCGTCGCTTGTGGTACACAAACGCATCGCGGCATAGGGACGTGCGGAACCCCGCGCCAGCAATGCGGATAGAGAGGTCGATGTCTTCACCAAACATATCGCGGAAGCCGCCCACTTTTTCAAATACCGCCCGCGAGAATCCCATGTTAAAGGTGCGCGGTTTAAATGTCTCCATTTGCCGGCTGCCGCCACGGATACCGCCGGTGGTCAACAACGCGGTCATCGCATAATTAATCGCTTTTTGTATGTTGCTAAACGACTCGTGGGCGGCGTCGGGGCCGCCGATACAATCACTGTGGTGCGTTTGCAGGTAGCGGTCGAGACTGGCAAAATAACGCGGCGGAATCACACAATCGGAATCGAAAAAAATAAAATAACTGCCCCTCGCCTGCTGCATGCCATAGTTGCGCCGGTAACTGCGGTCCGTGCCGGGTACATTGAAATAACGCACGGCCAGCCGGTCGCCGTATGCAGCAGCTATTTTATCACAGGGCGATGCGGCGGCGTCTTCTACAATCAGTACCTCAAACGCTACCCCGCCTTCCTGCTGCGCAAGGCTGTCCAGCAACTCTGCAATCTCATCGGGACGATTGTATACCGGTATAATAATAGAGTAAAACATCTTTTACGTATTTTTTAATGGTCAAAGATAGTGATTTTAATTTCGTGAGGCGCCACATCCCCTTGTGTAATTAAAAGCAATATTACATAGGAGGACATCGGGAAGACAGAGAAAGCGACAGGGGTGCGCTTCACGAAATTAAAATCACTATCTTTGTACCCCCAATGAGGATATTGAAGGAGAAGATACGGAAGATAGTAATCATTGTGTTGGCGACCTTGGTGGCGTTGCCGCTGTCGGTGTACTTGCTGGTTAAGTTGCCGGTGGTGCAGGAGGCGTTGGTGCATCGGATTACGACTATATTGTCAGAGCGGCTCTCCCCGGCGTCGGTGTCGGTGGGGGCGGTGCATTATGCGCTGTTTACGCGGCTGGTGATCGACGATGTGCTGGTTGTCGACAGGCTTGGCGACACATTGCTGTCTGTAAAAGAAGCGTCGTTTACTTTGTCGGCGGTAAACGTGAGGAAGAAAAAATTGACGGTCGGGCATGTGCACCTGACCGATGGCATCTTCAACTTGTATTCCTACTCGCCAGACGGGGAGGATACCACAACGAATATCAAAGCGATTGTCGACCATTTAAAGAACAACGCCCGGCACGATACGCCGACGACGGCAGCGGATGCTGCGTGGCAAGTAGCCGTCCGCCATTTGACGCTGGAGGGTTTTCGTTTTACATTCTGCAACCGGCAAAACCCGACAGTCGACCCCGACCCGCGCGTGGTCGATTTTAAGAATCTCCGCCTGCTGGATATTTATATTGATGCGCACGATTTGCGTCTGGAGCACGATACGCTGTTTTTTGCTTTGCACGATGTGCGTTTCCTCGAACAAAGCGGCTACCGGCTCCAGCATCTGACAGCCGAGCGCGGCCATGTATGCGGAACACAGGCTTTCCTGAGGAATGCGGAATTGGTCGACAGCCATTCGCATCTTTATATGAAATATTATAAAATGGACTACGAAAGCGTACAGTCGTTCAGCGATTATGAAGAGGCGGTGCGGATGGAAGCCGATTTTGACCGGGCGTATTTCTCGTTCCGGACGGTGGGGCACATGGCAAAGAATTTTCATATCAATCCGGGCTTTTACCTGACAGGCACGGTGGGCGGCACAGTGAATAACCTGCGTAGCGACCGTCTGGAAATCCGTTCAGACTCGCTGAATACCTCGCTGACCGTCAAATTCCGCTTAACCGGCTTGCCGTATATCGACGAAACGATGATGTATATTAATGTGCAGGATTTGAGGAGCAATGCACAGCATCTGGCCGCGCTCCTGCAACGTTTTGCCCTGCCCGACACGCTTGACCTCTCGTCGCTGATTACGCCGCTGGAGCATGTTCGGTTGAGGGGCAATTTTACGGGGCTGTACAACGATTTTGTCGTACACGGGCAGCTTCATACCGGCTTGGGAGGTGCGCAGTTCGACATGGCTCTCACTTCCAGCGATGCCGCGCAGGGTATACAGTTAAACGGCGACGTGCAGGCCGAACGGTTCCATGTCGGAAAATTGCTCAATGCCGACCCGACGATAGGCGAAGTATCGGGGCAGGTGAACGCTCGCGGGACGGTGCGTCCAGCGCGCTACGGCGGCGTGCAGTTGACGACGGAAGGACGGCTGTCGCAACTCGACGTGGCCGGCTATTCGTACAGCGCCATCAACCTGAAAGGGATGGTCGACGAGCGTGGCTTCGAGGGGACGGTCACGGTGAATGACCCAAACTTGCAGTTGGTTTTTTCCGGCGGTATTCGTTATCCGTCGGGCGATGATACGACGTGGGTGCACATGTTGGATTTCAATGTGCAGATACATCGCGCCGACTTAACCGCGCTGCAACTGAATACCCGCGATCCGACGTCCGTCCTGCAAGCATCAATACACGCCGATTATGAGACCCTGAACCATGCGCTCGACGGAGTCGGGCATATCGCCGTAACCGGCATACGGTATACCGGACAGAACGGGACACAGCCTGTGGGCGACATCCGGATTACGGCCTCGCGCAAGGCGCCGGTCTACCGGAATACGCTACGCGCCGATTTCCTGACGGTCGACTACGAAGGCGAACGTCCCCTGTCATACTTTTTCCGGCAGGTGTCCGATGCCGTGCTCAAACAGCATTTGCCGGCGCTGGCCGGCGCTGTGTCGCTCATCCGTGACACGTTGCCTGCCGCCTGCACCCTCAAAGTCGTAACGAAAAACAGCGAGGCGGTGGCCGATATTCTCGTTCCCGGGCTGTACATCGCTCCGAATACAGAGGCAACGCTGATGCTGCTACCGGACGACTCGCTCTCGCTGCAACTGGCGTCCGGCGGGCTGGCGTGGCAGGCGCATCAGTGGCGGAATGTGTCATTGATGGTAGAAAATAATCGTCGTCAAAGCCGCGCGACGCTCAAAACAAGCGAAGCGCTGGCATGGGGACTGTCGGTGCGCAATGCCACCGTGCAGGCCGTCGCCGCGGACAACCGCCTGTCAATGCAACTGCAATACGATAATAAAACAGAAGTGACGAACCGCGGCACGCTGGTCGCCGCCATGCACTTTTACCGCGCCGACGATTCGTCCCTGCTGGCCGAGCTGCAAATTTGCCCGTCGGAAATCGTTATTACGAATAATCTGTGGCGCATTGACTCGTCCGATGTGGTATTTAATGAAAAGGTGCATATCCGCCGCTTCCATGTGTCGAACGACACGCAGGAAATCATAGTCGACGGCTACCTGTCGTCGCAGGCTACTGATACGCTGACGCTGCAATTGACGAATTTCGACATCGCCAACGTGAACTATGTAACCGGACGCGAAGGATACCTCTTCAATGGTTCACTGTCGGGTCGGGCGCGGATGACCAGCGTATACCGCTCGCCGCGATTCTTCGCCAACCTGCAAGCCGAAGAGGTACTGGTCAACAACCATCGTCTGGGGCGCCTGTCGGCACGTAGCCTGTGGGACGACGCCAACAAGCGATTCAACTTGTCAATGCTTGCACAGAACGATGCGTATACGCTGTTCAGCCTGACGGGGAATTATGTGCCAGCAGGCCATTATGTGAACCTGACGGGCACATTCGACCATTTTCCGTTGGTACATCTTGAGCCCTTGTTCGCTGGCGTGCTAACGCAGGTCGAAGGCTCCCTGTCGGGGAGTGCACGTCTGTACGGCAACATGAATAATCCGTCGCTCGCGAGCGACAACCTGCACGCCGACCACGTGGCCGCTACGGTCGATTACCTGAAAACACGCTACTCGTTTAGCGCGCCTGTGTGGGTCAATGCGACCGCCCTCGGCTTCACCGACGCCAAAGTGAGCGACGACTTCGGCGGACAGGCAAGCTTGTCGGTACAACTGAGACATCAACATTTCCGCGATATACACTACGAGGTCGTCGCCCTTCCGCGCAACCTGTGTATCCTGCGAACAACCGAAAAGGATAATGCGTTCTTCTACGGACAAGCATTCGCCTCAGGCCGCGCGACGATTAAAGGTCACCCGGGCGAAACGCGATTCGATATTGACCTGCAAACCGAGCGCCATTCACACATCCGCATACCCGCATCGACGCCAGTAAAAACCAATGACGCCGGGCTGCTATCCTTCACCGAACCGCCAAAAGACAGTACCGACGACCTCTTCGTCCGTCCTAAAAAACAACAGGAACAGACGCCGGCCAACCTCGACATCGCCCTGAATGTACGAATAACACCCGATACCGAAATACAAATCGAACTGGATAAACGTACCGGCGACATCATCCATAGCTACGGCAATGGTTCTATTAAAATGGAAATCAATCCGGCTACCGATAAATTCAATCTCTTTGGCGACTATGTGGTCGAGCGCGGCGATTACCTGTTCAGCATTCAAAATTTCAATCTTATTACCAAAAAATTCTATATCAACCAAGGCGGACGGATTTCGTTTAATGGCGGCATCCGAAATACCAACCTCGACCTGACCGCGCTCTATAAAACCAAAGCGTCGCTGAACAGCCTGCTGTCCGACTCGTCGTCGGTGGTAACACGCCGTCCGGTCGATTGTAAAATATATATCACGGGCAATATGCTAAATCCCGCGTTGCGATTCGATGTCGACGTGCAAAGCCTTGACGTCGAAACCCGCGCGCGAGTACAAAGCGCCCTGTCGACTGAAGAAAAAATGACGCGGCAATTCCTTGCCCTGATGGTCTTCGGCACATTCATTCCCGATCAGGAACTGACGTTCGATACCGGTGTGGCCGCGTTGGGAAGCGCTACGGAATTATTATCAAATCAAGTAAACAATATGCTGAACCAACTGAACGTACCGCTTGACATCGGCTTTACCTACATGCCCTCGCAGCAGGGACGCAACGAAGCATACGATATGAATTTCTCGACGCAGTTGTTGAACGACCGGCTGACCATCAACGGCAGCTTCGGATCGGGAAACAGTGGCGCGCAATCGTTCGCCAATGATTTCAACGCTGACATCCGCTTAAGTGAAACCGGCAAATTCTATTTTAAACTCTTTACCCGTTCGGTCGACCGCTATACCGATATTATTGACAATAGCCAGCGGTACGGTATCGGACTGATGTACCAAGAGGAATTTTCAACCTTCGGGGAATTGTACCACCGGATTTTCGGACAACGAAAAAAGACCGCCGCGCCCGCCAGCGACACCATCGCCCCGGCGCATTATCCCAACGAAAAAAAGAATACGACACCATGAAAGTGCAAGGACACGTAATCAATCATCCCGTTGTCGGCGAGGTGTACTTTCGAAAAACGCCGCACACGCGAATCGTCAGGATACGGTTGCGTCCCAACCGGAGCATATTGGTTACGTTGCCATTGTACACGTCGTATGCGGAGGCAGAATTCTTTTTCAATGAAAAAATCGACTGGGTCGTCCGTTCCCGGGCGCGCATACAAGCCGTCAGTGAGGCCCGCCGGACGCTGTTTACGCCCGAAACGGTCTTCCGTACCCATTTACGCACATTGTGCCTGCGGCCCGAAAAGCGCAAAAACTTGCGCGTGCAGATGACCGATGATACGGTATTCATCTATTATCCCGTCTCCATACCGCCCGAAAACGAACGGTTGCAGGCGACCATCCGGCAGGCCATCGAACATGCGTTGCTGGTAGAAGCGCATGAGGTTTTGCCGGCGCGCACCTTTCAGCTGGCGGATAAGAACGGCCTGCCCTTCCAGCAACTGATGATCAAACGCACGGTGTCGTACTGGGGGGTCTGCGCGTCGAGTAATGCTATTACGCTTAACATACACTTGATGCGTTTGCCGATACATCTGATAGATTATGTCATCCTGCATGAGCTTTGTCATACGCAACACAAGAACCACGGCCCCGGTTTTTGGGAACTCCTCAATAGCCTTACCGATGGCCACGCAAAAGAGTACGCAAAGGAGATGAAGAAGTACAGTACAAGGGAATATTGACGGATTAGGCAGCAGGAACGGGGTTGCACAACCGCAGGTTTCGTTACGCTCCCCTGCAGCAATGAGCAATGAACAATTTACAATTTATAATAATGAACAATGAATTTTTTTTTATACCGCAGACACACTTCGGGAATTACGCTTCAGGCTTCATCCTGCAAACACACTTTATCCTTCCTCGTGCAGGCACGCTATACGCCTCACGCCACAAGCAAGTCTTGAGTTTTACACTTTACGCTGCAAGTATGCTTCCCCTCACAGGCGTGCGTCGCGCTTTGCACTTCGCGCTTTACGCTGCTCGTTTCACAAATAACGGATGACGAATAAATGAAAAAAGGATATATAGCCGTTTGTACGGCAATGCTCTTGTTTGGGATGTCGTTTGTGTGGACGACCGATCTGGTGGGGTCGACACCGCCGTTTCCGCCGCAGAGTCTGTCGATGTTTCGGATGTGTATCGGGAGCGCGGTGTTGTTCCTGTTTCTGGCAGCCACGCGACGGTCGGTGCGGATAGCAAAGACCGACTGGAAATGGTTTCTCCTGTTGGCGCTGTTCGAGCCATTCATATATTTTCTCGGCGAAAATAACGGGCTACGCATCACTCAGTCGCCGTCGATAGGTGCGGTCATCCTGTCGACCGTACCGGTATTTACGATGCTTGCCTGCTTCTATATGTTCCGTGAACGACCGACGTGGACGAATATCGCAGGCGTGCTGTGCACCATCCCCGGCGTGGGGCTGGTGATGCTCACCGGCGATTTTACGTTGAAAGTACCGTTGAGCGGCATCCTGTTGCTGTTCGTGGCGTCGCTCTCTACAGCGGGCTATGCAGTCATCATCCGCAAGTTGCATCATTATTCGGCCATCACTATCGTCGCGTACCAGAATCTTATCGGAGCGCTCTACTTCGTGCCTCTGGTACTGGCTTTCGAGTGTGATGCGCTATCAGCCGTAGTATGGAGCCGGCAAGTAGTGTACCCGCTGGTGATGTTGTCGGTGTTTGTATCGGGCGGCGCATTCGTGCTATTTGTAACTTCTATCAAACACATCGGCATTACACAGGCGAACATGTTTTCGGCGCTCATTCCCATCATCACTACCATCGCCGCTTTCCTCATGGGGCGCGAAACGATGAGCCTACAACAAATCATCGGCGTAGGGGTTGTCATATTCGGGGTGATGCTATCTCAGAAGAAGTAAGTATAATGCATAAAGGATTCCTGATGGTAACCAATATTGCCTCTACCCTGCAACACGCATCCGACAATAGGATTTTCAAAATATTTCCCGTACATTTGCTCCCTGATTCAAAACACCTCATACTTCACACGTCATGGAACTACATCCACTCACTGCTATTTCGCCTGTCGATGGGCGTTATCGGGCGCAAACAGAACCGCTGGCCGCTTATTTTTCGGAATACGCACTGATTCGTTACCGGCTGTTGGTCGAGGTAGAATATTTTATTGCCCTGTGCGAAATCCCCCTACCGCAACTAACAACGGTCAGCCGCGATTGCTACGGAGCCTTGCGGATGCTATACGAATCGTTTCATCCGACAGACGCCGAAGAAATCAAACGCATCGAGCGCACGACGAACCACGACGTTAAAGCGGTAGAATATTACCTCAAGATGCGCTTTGACGCAATGGGACTACAGCCGTTCCGCGAATTTATTCACTTCGGTCTGACATCGCAGGATATTAACAATACCGCCATCCCGTGCAGCTTCCGCGATGCCTTGCAGGCCGTCTACTATCCGTTGCTCGATACGTTGCTGGCGCAATTGCAGGCACTGGCTGCCGAATGGGACGACGTCCCAATGCCGGCGCACACGCACGGACAGCCGGCGTCGCCTACCCGCGTAGGAAAAGAAATCAACGTATTCACAGAACGCCTGACAAAGCAGCAGGCGCTATTGAAAGCCCTCCCGTTTGCCGCTAAATTCGGCGGCGCTACAGGCAATTTCAATGCCCACCATGCCGCGTATCCGACGATTGACTGGCCGACGCTGGCCGACGCGTTTGTAAGCCGGTCGCTACGACTGACGCGCTCGCAACATACCACGCAAATCGAACACTACGACTACCTTAGCGCTCAATTCGACGCCCTGAAACGCATCAACACCGTACTGCTCGACCTGTCGCGCGATATGTGGCTATACATCTCGATGGATTATTTCAAGCAACGAATCAACGACGGGGAAGTCGGCTCGTCGGCCATGCCGCATAAAGTGAATCCGATTGACTTTGAAAATGCCGAAGGGAATATCGGCGTAGCCAACGCGCTGTACGAACATCTGTCGGCTAAATTGCCGGTATCGCGCCTGCAACGCGACCTGAGCGATAGTACCACACTACGCAACATCGGCGTACCGTTGGCGCACAGCGTGCTTGCCATACAATCGCTGTGCCGCGGGCTGAGCAAACTATATATCAACCGCGCCGCCATTGACGCCGACCTCGACCGCAACTGGGCGGTAGTCGCCGAAGGCATCCAAACCATCCTCCGCCGCGAGAACTACCCCAACCCCTATGAAGCACTGAAAGCACTGACACGTACCAACGAAACCGTATCCAAAGAAAGCATTGTACAATTCATCCACTCGCTACACGTATCGGACGACATCAAAAACGAACTGCTACAACTCTCGCCGCACACCTACACAGGAAAATAGTTAAAAAAACCAAACTATCCATTTCACCACCATGGCACTTATCAAATCCATTTCCGGTATTCGAGGTACTATCGGCGGGCAGGCGGGCGATGCGCTCACGCCGGTCGATTTAGTTAAATTCACATCGGCATACGCCAACTGGTTATCACAACAAACGCCGGGAGGCCGGCTGAAAGTAGTCGTTGGCCGCGATGCGCGCATTTCGGGCGAAATGGTGCAACGTATCGTCTGCGGCACACTCATGGCCTGCGGCGTTGACGTCATCTACATCGGGATGGCCACAACGCCGACTACCGAGTTAGCTGTTGTGTTCGAGCTGGCCGACGGTGGTATCATCCTCACCGCCTCGCACAATCCGGCGCAATGGAACGCCCTGAAACTGCTCAACCGTCGAGGCGAGTTTTTAAATGCCGACGATGGACAGGCGCTATTACAATTAGCCGATCGAAATGATTGCGATTTTGCAGCAGCCGACCGTCTGGGCGTCCTGACGGAGAATACCCATTATACGACACGCCACATCGAAGCTGTCCTCCGTTACCCGCTGGTCGACGTAGAAGCCATCTACCGCGCGGGATTTAAAATGGTAGTCGACGCGGTCAATTCGGTCGGTGGCGTGGCCATCCCATCGTTGCTCGTAGCGCTGGGAGTCGACGTCGTACCGCTATTTTGCGAACCTACCGGACGTTTTGCCCACAATCCCGAACCGCTACCCGCTCATTTGTGCGACCTGTCGGCCAAAGTCGTCGAAGAAAACGCACAGGCCGGCATTGCCGTTGACCCCGACGTCGATCGGCTAGCGCTAGTATGCGAAGATGGGACGATGTTCGGCGAAGAATATACGCTGGTGGCCGTAGCCGATTATATCCTCTCGAAACGCACGGGCAACACCGTATCCAACCTCTCATCGTCGCGCGCCCTCCGCGATATAACGGAACAGTACGGCGGACAATACTTCGCCTCGGCGGTAGGCGAGGTGAACGTCGTTGACGAAATGAAAAGGGTGCAGGCGGTCGTCGGCGGCGAAGGCAACGGCGGCGTCATCGTGCCCGACTTCCACTATGGCCGCGATGCGTTGATAGGTATCGCCCTATTCCTCTCACATCTGGCACATAAACAAACCACCTGCACGCACCTGCGCGACAGCTACCCGCGCTATTTCACCTCCAAAAACAAAGTAGCGCTCACCCCGCAAACCGACCTCGACGCACTGCTGGAACGCATGAAAACCATCTACGCCTCCCAGCGCATCACCGACGTCGACGGCGTACGTATCGATTTTGATAACGAACGACAATGGATACACTTGCGTAAATCCAATACCGAACCGATTATCCGCATCTACGCCGAAGCGCCCACCGAAGCGCAAGCGGAAGCGTTAGCAGAAAGGGTAGTTGAGCTGTTGAGATAGGGAGCCGATTTTTTGCCGCGAGCTACGAAAATGGTATTACCTGAAAAATAAGGTTCGTCTTACGCTTTACGTCAATATTCAATTGGCAAGGTACTCCATCAACTCCGCGATTCCCCGCTCAAGGGTATATTCTGGCATGAAGCCTAATGCCCGCAGTTTGCTGTTATCAATAGTATAGCCAGCAGGGGCGGCAGCAGACGCTAACGCAGGAGGAGTTTGGGCGGCGGTTACTTTGCTTTGAGGAGCAGTCACCCTGATTTTCTCGGCCAACTCCGCTATCGAATACGTAATCCCTGAACTGACATGATACACCTGATTATTCTCCCCTTTTTCGAGCAGTATTTGCACGGCACGGCATACGTCGTAGCCGTGGATAAAGTCGCGCAGGGGCGAACCGTCGGATTTCAATGTAATCGTACCGTCAACAGCCATGCTTCGGCAAAGATCGTTTACTACCAGCCACCAGCAATTATTGTCGGGGAATACCGGCGGGCCGTAGCTGTTCGACAGCCGCGCTACAAGACAGGTTACGTCGCTGCGGTCGCCGAAGTAACGGCACACGGTTTCGCTCATGTAGTGCGTCAGGGCGTAGGGGGTAACGCAGCGGGGCAGATGCGTTTCGGTTACGGCGCCATGCAGCGTTACGCCGTACACATGGATGGTCGAGAAATAAAGAAATTTTTTTAATCCCCGCGGGGCGAACATATCCAGCAACGTCCATGTCGGCGTTACGTTGATAGACGCTACCAATGCCGGATCGCCGCTAGACTGGTGATGGTCAAGCGATACGAGGTGTACGATGGCGTCGAACGGTCGTTCGGCTATTCGTTTTAAGGCGTCGGCGTCGCGCACATCGCACACAAAAAGGTCATCAAACCCGCGTCGCCAGCATTCGTCGTCGGGGATGCGGGGATAGCAGAGGCCGCTCACTCGGTAGCCCTGCTGCGAGAGGTATCGGCAAATTTGCGCACCGATATAGCCATTTGCGCCGGTAACGAGTACTTTCATCATGACCAGCAGTAAGGAATAGCCGTGAGCGGCAGCCGTTCCATTTCGTCGGGCACGTGTTCCATACTGGCGATATTCAACAGCCGGTTGTCGTCACCTAATCCTTGAAAGGCCATCCATACTTGCGGTGGTACGGTCAGACGATAATAATTATCCGGCGACAGCGTAAATTCATTCGTCGCGCCTTTGGTGGGGCTGACGGGACGGTCGTCGAAAAGGACGAAGCGGATTTCACCCGTCGGCACTATTATATTAAGCGTCATAGAGAGGTGTTTTTTCCATGCTTTGATATCGCCCTTGCGGACAGTTGAAAAATAGGCTTCGCCGAAGCCTGCAAAACCGGCATCGCTTTTTTTCATGCCGTGAAATACGTCGCCCTGCGGGTGTTGTATTTGTCGTAGTGGGGTAAGAATAACCCCGTCTATCATTCGTGTATCCATACGTGTTTTTGTTTAATAGCGGATTGTTCATAGCGGTTGATTTGCGCTACAGTAAAGGCATAGAAATCGATGCCGCCCGCGCCGTGCGAACGATAGTAGGCATAATACCATTCGCCGGTGAAGGCAATCAAGGTGTCATAGTCGAGCACGGGCGTCCAGCGGAGGCATGCGAAGGCTTTGTCGCAATTCAGTTTTAATAGTCCCGCTTCGTGGAACGGGATGTTGCCAGCGCTTCGGTAGGCGGCGGCAGGGTCGGTAAAATGCCAGTGCCGGCTAAGGGATTCGAGCAGTTCACGGACAGTGTAGCTGTGTTCGGCTTTAGGCCCGAAGTTAAACCGTTCGCCGTTCAGTTCGGCCTCGTGATATAGTGCCTGTCCTAAGAGCAGGTATCCGCTAAGCGGTTCGAGTACATGCTGCCACGGACGTGTGGCTTGCGGGTTGCGGATTACAACCGACCGGCCTTCGCTCCATGCCCGCATACAGTCGGGCACGATACGGTCGCGCGCCCAGTCGCCGCCGCCGATGACATTGCCGGCGCGGGCGGTAGCTATGCGTACACGCGAGATGTCTTTTGCAAAGAACGAATGATAATAGGACTTGCACATTAGTTCGGCAGCTCCTTTTGAGCCGCTGTAAATGTCTTTTCCGCCCAGCGCATCGTTTTCTCTATAACCCCACAGCCATTCGACATTGTCATAGCATTTGTCGCTGGTGATGACGACTGCCGTACACGGCCGGTTCTGTACACGCAGGGCTTCGAGCACGTTGGTCGTGCCGACGACGTTGGTAGTAATCGTTTCCACCGGATGGTCGTAGGAGTACGATACGATAGGCTGTGCTGCCAAATGGAATACAAAATCGGGCTGTACGTCGGCGATGATGCGTTGCACCGCATCGGTATCGCGCACATCAGCCTCGTGGTGCGTGATGCGTTGTCGCAAGTCGAGGACGTCGAACAGCGCAGGCTGTGTCGGTATATCGCGCGACAGACCGTGCACCGTCGCTCCCAACTCCAGCAACCATACCGTCAGCCAACTTCCCTTAAAGCCGGTGTTGCCTGTAACCAGCACTTTTTTTCCGGCATACACGTTGCCGAATACCGTATTTTTTACCATTTCATCCATGGCGCTTGCTTTGTTGCGTATAATTGATTCAGAAGATTGTATTCGCGCGAAGTATCCATTGGTTGCCAGAAGCCGTCATGCTCGAAGACCATCAGTTGACCGTCGGCCACGAGATGCTGCATGGGTTCTTGCTCCAACACGAGGTTTTCGTCGTCGTTCAGGTAGCTGAAAAAAGCGCGGTTAAACACGAAGAATCCGCCGTTGATGCGTCCGCCGCTCACCTGCGGTTTTTCGTTGAAGCCGATGACTTCCCGCGCATCGGTCGTAACTAATTCGCCGAACCGTCCCGGCGGGTAGACGCCCGTGAGTGTTGCTATTTTTCCGTGTGAGCGATGAAACTCGACCAGCCCGGGTATATCCACGTCGCCCACGCCGTCACCGTAAGTGAGCATGAAGCAGTCGTCGGCGCCAATGTATTTTTCGATACGTTTCACTCGTGCGCCGGTCATGGCATTCAGGCCGGTTTCGGCCATGGTAATTGTCCAGCCTTCTTCGCTGTGCGAATTATGGCGTACAAGACTGTTCTTCACGCCCAATTTTAGCGTAAAATCGCTGGCGTGCGTTTCGTAGTTAAAGAAGAAATCCTTTATCGCCTCGCTTTTGTAGCCAAGGCAGAGCACAAACTCGTCGTAGCCGAATACGGCATAGTATTTCATAATGTGCCATAAGATAGGATAACCGCCCACAGGCGACATTGGTTTCGGAATATTTTCCGCCACATCGCGAATACGGGTACCGTATCCGCCGCAAAGAATTACTGTTTTCATGTTTATTGAGTTGTTGAGTTGCTTATTTGAAAATCAAAGATACGATTTTTTGTTGAGGAGACCTTAGCGCTACGGGGAATCTCCCGCAGGGCAATTCCTAATTCGTAATTTGTAAGTCTTCCGTTCTTATTCCCCGCCGCTTGCAGTAGTCTTCTATCTGGTCGCGGTCGATGTGGCCGACACTGAAGTAACGGGCGTCGGGATGTACGATGAACAGGCCGCAGATGCTGGTGGTCGGGATGATGGCGTAGGAGGCGGTGAGGGCGATGTCGAGTTTATCTTCGGCTTGCAGCATGTCGAACACCTCTTTCTTCAACGCATGGTCGGGACAGGCGGGATAGCCGAATGCCGGACGGATGCCGTGCCGGATGCCGAATATCTGTTCCTGCAGCCATACGGCACAGGCTTCCGTGAGACGGGCGCACAGGCTTTCGCGCAGCAGTTTTTCCATATCGTCCTTTACGTTGGGCGTAACGGTATCGCGTACTACGAGCGTGAACAGACCGATGCGTGCCGCACCCGCGCCTTTGGGCGGCAGAAAATCGGAGAGACACAGGTACTCGCTGTTTTCGCTTTGCTGGCGCAACATGGCTAATGGTCGACCGCCGTCGATAAGAATCGTATCATGGTCGGCACAGGCGTCGAAGAAGCGGACGATGGCCGATGCCCGGAACTCGCGCCGGCTGATGATGCTGTCGAGCAGGATGCCGGCTTCTTGAAACAGTTTGCCCGCTTCGGCGTTGTGACGGATGGTTTCGACCGTTCCTTTGAAGTTCCAGAAATGGAAGAACGGCGTCCAGTCGATATAGGGTGTGAGCAGGCGCAGGTCGACATCCGGATCGAACAGGTCGATTTGCCCGAAGCCGGTGTCGGGCGGCACAGGCAGGCGCGGGGCGCGGCGACGGGCTTCCGGAAGCGGCACGAGCGTCTGTTTCCGTCCGCTGTACAAGCGACGAATGGCTTCCTGTTTGGATTTAATGTCAGCGATAGTGCCATCGCGGTCTTTCAGCAGACGCTGGACAAGGCCGGCGGTGTGCGAGGCGTCGCCGCCATGGATGACGCAGCAGTCGTAGAGCGGTGCCAATTTGACGGCCGTATGTACCGACGAGGTCGTAGCGCCGCCGACCAGTAGCGGGATGCCACATTGCGCTTCCTGCAACAAGCGGCACAGCCCCTCCATTTCGGCCAGCGAAGGCGTAATCAGGCCGCTTACCGCTACAAAATCGGACTGATGCTCCTTGACGGCCTGCAGGATGGTACGGTTATCGACCATCACGCCGAGGTCTATCACCTCAAGGTTATTGCACGAGAGTACAATATTGACGATGTTTTTTCCGATGTCGTGTACATCACCCTTGACGGTGGCCGTTACGATTTTCGGGCGTCGCACCTGCCGGTTGTGGTGGTGGCTGTTATAGCGTTCGATTTCGGGCTGGAGCAACTGCACGGCTTCTTTCATCACCTTTGCCGACTTGACGATTTGCGGCAGAAACATTTTGCCTTCGCTGAAAAACTGCCCTACCCGCTCCATGCCGGCCATCAGCGGCTTTTCGATAATATCTACCGGCGCAGGGTAGATGGTAAGGGCTTCGTGCAAGTCGGCAGCCAAGAAACCGGTAATGCCTTTGACCAGCGCGTGAATCAGACGTTCGTCGACCGTTCCCTCCCGCCACCGGTCCGTGGGGATATGTTTAACGTCGGTTTTACCGGCGCGGTATTTTTCGGCTAACGCCAAAAGGATGTCCGTAGCGTCGGGGCGGCGGTCGAGGATGACGTCTTCCACTGCCTGTAGCAGTTCCGGCGCGATGCTGTCGTATACCTGCAACAGGGACGGGTTGACAATGGCCATATCCAGCCCCGCGCGGATGGCATGATAAAGGAATGCGGAGTGCATGGCCTCGCGCACCGAATTATTGCCGCGAAAAGCAAACGAGAGGTTCGACACGCCGGCCGACGTCCGGCATCCCGGAAGGTTCTGCTTAATCCATCGCACGGCCTCGATGAAATCCACCCCGTAGCGGTTGTGCTCTTCGAGGCCGGTGGCTACTGTCAGTACATTTACGTCGAAAATAATATCTTCCGGCGCAAAGCCGGCCTGCGTCGTGAGGAGCTGAAAAGCGCGTCGGGAGATGTCGATTTTACGCACATAATCGACCGCCTGTCCCTGTTCGTCGAAGGCCATCACCACCACCGCCGCACCTAGCGACCGCAGTTCTTTTGCCTTCTTCAGGAATTCCGTCTCGCCCTCCTTCAAACTGATGGAATTTACGATGCACTTGCCCGGCGCGTTTTTCAGGCCAGCGATAATGGTATCCCATCTCGAGGAATCGATCATCAGGGCGGCTTTGGCGATGTCGGGCTCGTTACTGATAAGCCGGACGAAGGTTTCCATTTCGGCGGTGCCGTCGAGCATCGCATCGTCCATGTTGATGTCGATTATTGATGCACCGTCGTCCACCTGCCGGCGGGCGATTTCAGCGGCGTCGGCGTACTGTTTTTCCCGTATCAGGCGGGCGAATTTTGCCGACCCTGCCACGTTGGTACGTTCACCGATGTGTATAAAATGACGGCGTTCGACATCGACCGTAACAGTCTCCAGCCCGCTTACGACAAGCGGAAAGCGGATGTCGGGGCAACGGCGGGGCGGGCAGTTGCGCAATGCTCGGGCGATGGCTGCGATGTGCGCAGGCGTTGTGCCGCAGCAGCCGCCGGCAATATTAATCAATCCCTGGTCAGCCATCCGTTTGAGGCAGCCGGCGGTATAGGGCGGGTCTTCGTCGTAGTCGCCCATTTCGTTGGGCAGTCCCGCATTCGGATAGATGCTGACGTACTCGGGAATGGTGGCGGAGAGTTCTTTGATGAACCGTTCCAAATCGGTAGCGCCAAACGAGCAGTTGAGCCCGAAGCTCAACAGGGGGTAATGTCGCAGGCTGGTATATACGGCTTCGAGCGACTGTCCGGTGAGGATGCGTCCTTGCCGGTCGTTGACCGTTACGGACACCATGACCGGTACGGCAGTCGCCCGTTGCGCCTGCACGTGGGCGATGGCATAGAGGGCTGCTTTGGCATTCAACGTATCGAAAATCGTTTCGACTAACAGTAGATCTACGCCGGCGGCGATTAACGCATCGACCTGTTCGGCGTAGGCTGCCGCCATCGTATCAAAGTCGATGGCACGCCGTTCCGGATGAGCGGCGTCGGGCGCTAAGGTGAGCGATTTGGAGGTTGGGCCGATACTGCCTGCCACAAACACCTTGCGGTCGGGGCAGGCGTGGGCGGCGTCCTTCGCAATGCGGACGCTCTCGCGGTTCAGCTCTGCGACCCATTCGCCGCATTGGTATTCGGCCTGCGAAACAGCATTAGAGCTAAACGTATTGGTCTCGATAATATCGGCGCCGGCGGCAATATATTCGTCGTGTACCTGCCGGATTACCTCCGGGCAAGTGAGCGTAAGTATATCGTTATTTCCTTTCAGTAGCGCCGTATGCGAGGCAAACCGGCGTCCGCGGAACGCCTCTTCGCTCAGGTTGAATTTCTGTAAAGCCGTACCGGTTGCGCCGTCGAGTATCAGTATTCGTTTAGTTAATTCCGTACGTATGTCCATAGCTTGTAAAATGAGGGTGCAAAGATAGTGATTTATTATGTGAAGGCGCGGGGCGCGTCTCACGCATTTTTTTGTATCTTTGTGCCGGCTTACTATTTTTTTTAGGTGAAGACAATTTATATCATAGCAGGGGAGCCGTCGGGCGATATTCTGGCGTCGCGGCTGATGCGGGCGTTGCGCGAACGGGACGCCGGCGTGCGCTTTTGCGGCGTGGGCGGCGAGACGATGGCCGGACTGGGGTTCCGTTCGCTGTTCGATATTGGCGACCTGTCGGTGATGGGTTTCTGGGAAATACTGCCGAAGTTGCCGGTCATTTTGCGCCGGATGCGTCAGGTCGTCGCACACATCGGGCAGGAGCGGCCGGATGTGCTGGTAACTGTCGATAGCTGGGGATTTATCAGCCGCGTTCTGGGGCGGCTAAAGCGGAAAGGAATGTCGTTTCCGATGGTACATTACGTAGCGCCGCAGGTGTGGGCGTGGAAGAAAGGCCGCGCCAAAAAAGCTGCGAAACGGCTCACTCACCTGATGACGCTTCTCCCCTACGAGCCGCCTTATTTTGAGAAATACGGCCTTCCGTGTACCTTCGTCGGGCATCCGGCGGCAGAAAATATAGCGGAGGCGACGCCGGCAACATGTCCTGTGCCCGACGGCGCGCGCGTGCTATGCATACTGCCTGGCAGCCGACGTCACGAAATACGGCAACTCGCGCCGGTATTTATTACCGTACTCGAACGATTGCAGGCGGCGGCGCCCAATTTATACGTATTGATCCCGTCGGTAGCGGCGATGCAGGAGGAGGTCGCGCGCGCGTTTGCGTCGGTAGCGACGCCGCATCGCGTAGTGGTAGGGCTGGCAGAGCGGTATGCAGCGTTCGGCGCGGCGGAGTTTGCGATAGCCGCATCGGGGACGGTATCGCTGGAGCTCACGGCCTGCGGAACGCCACACCTGATAGCATACAAATTTAACCGCCTTACCAATCACCTCATCGCGCGGCTAGCGACCACCCGCTACGCCAATCTTATCAACATTATAGCCGGCAGGCAGGTGATTCCCGAATTTGTCCTGCAATATTGCCGCGCCGACCTGATTACGCCCGTCGCGCTGGCGCTGATGCAGGACGCGACACGACGCGCTGCGCAGATAGCCGCCGCGCAAGACTGCCTGAACCGCCTCAGCCCCCCGACGCAAACACCCTCCGACGCCGCCGCAGAAACCGTCCTGCGGACGCTCGAAGAATGGCGCAAACCACCACCACAAGCCCACAACAAAACAAATCAACCATTAAATAAATAAACAAATGCCAGGTTTTGAATTATTCGATCATGCAGAGCGGGAACAATTACAGGATGTAATGGATACCGGAATTTTAATGCGGTATGGCTTCAACGGCCTCCGCAAAGGACATTGGAAAGCGAAGGAAATGGAAGCGGCCATCGCCCGGACAGCCGGCGTACGCCACGCCCTGTTGCTGTCGAGCGGCACCGCCGCGTTGACGACGGCGCTGGCGGCGATGGGCGTAGGCGCCGGCGACGAAGTCATCCTCCCGCCGTTCACATTTGTCGCAAGCTTTGAATCCATCCTCGCTACGGGCGCCGTGCCGGTGATGGCCGACATCGACGACACCCTCTGCCTCGACCCGCAAGCCGTACGCCGGGCTATTACGCCGCGCACAAAGGTCGTCATGCCCGTACACATGTGCGGCGCTATGGCGCAAGTAGACGAACTGCTCGACATCTGCCGCCAACACGGACTCTTCCTCCTCGAAGACGCCTGCCAAGCCTTCGGCGCCTCGTTCCAAGGAAAAATGCTCGGCAGCATCGGCGACGCCGGCTGCTATTCGTTCGACTTTAATAAAATTATAACCTGCGGCGAAGGCGGCGCCGTCGTTACCAACGACCATACGCTCCTCCAACGCGCCGACCAATACCACGACCACGGACACGACCATACGAACGACGACCGCGGCGCCGAAGGACACCCCTTCATCGGCTACAACTACCGCATCTCCGAACTCCACGCCGCCATCGGATGCGCACAGATAAGCAAGCTCGCACGCTTCGTCGACATCCACCGCAAACATAAACAAACCCTCAAAGAATCCCTCGCCGACCTGCCCGACATCGCCTTCCGCCGCCTGCCCGACCCCGACGGTGACAGCGCCACATTCCTCTCCCTCTTCATGCCCTCCGAAGACCTCGCCCGACGCGCCTCTAACGCCCTCAAAAAAGCCGGCATCGACGGCGTCTTCCACTGGTACGACAACAACTGGCACTACATCCGCAAATGGGAACACCTCAAAGCACGCGCCTTTGCACACCCCCTCTACAAACCCCTGCTCGACCTCCTGCCCGACTACGCCACCGTCGCATTCCCACAATCCGACGACATCATCGCACGCACCCTCTCAATAGCCATCAAAATGGGATGGAGCGACGACGACGTACACCGGCGGGCTACAACCATCAAACACTCCCTGCAAAACACCCTACGCACCCCCGCATCCCGGTAGAAACGACCATCCCCCGACAAAATGAAACGAATAGCGCTCATCCCCGCACGATACGAAGCCTCCCGCTTCCCCGGCAAACTGATGGCCCCGTTAGGAGGCATACCGGTCGTCCGGCGGACATACGCCGCCGTAACCAACACTGGCCTGTTCGACGACGTGATGGTCGTCACCGACAGCCCGGAGATATACACCGAAATCACACACCACGGCGGACGCGCCTACATGAGCCAAAGACCCCATGAAACCGGCAGCGACCGCATCGCCGAAGCCGCCGCCACACTCGACGCCGACATCGTCGTAAACGTACAAGGCGACGAACCCTTTACCTCACGCGAACCGTTAGAAAAACTGCTGGCCGTATTCGATGCCCCCGACGCGGCACAAACCGACCTCGCCTCACTCATGCAAACGATGCACGACCGGCACCAAATCAACGACCCGAACTTCGTAAAAGTCGTCGTCGACCAGAACGGCTATGCCCTGCTCTTCTCCCGCGCCCCCATCCCCTACCCCCGCGCAACAGACATCCGGCCGCCATACTACGAACACATCGGCGTCTACGCATTCCGCCGGCAAGCGCTGCTCGACTTCGCCAACACCCCCGCAACCCCCCTCGAACGCATCGAAAAAATCGAATGCCTGCGATACCTCGAAACAGGAAAAAAAATCAAAATGATACTCACCGACTACATGGGCATCGAAATCGACACCCCCGAAGACCTGCTCAATGCCGAAAAACACCTCGCCAACACCCCCGCAACCCCACCTCAAATACCAACCATCAAAAAATAAACAATCGAACTATGCAATATAGAAACTTCCCCATGGTGCCGCGCGTAATTTACGGACGCGGCGCATTCGACGACCTCCACGAAATCATCGCCCCGAAACGACAAGCCGGCGCCCCGTTCATCTTCCTTGTCGACGACGTATTCGCCCGCCACGAGAGCCTCCGCCGACGCATCCCGCTGGCGGAACGCGATACGGTCATCTTCATCAACACCACCGACGAACCGAAAACACAACAGGTAGACGCGCTACGCGACCGGCTGCAAAAAGAATTTGGCGCCGTATCGGGCATCATCGGCGTCGGCGGCGGCAGCATCATGGACATGGCGAAAGCCGTCGGGCTGATGATGACCCACGAAGGCTCGTCGGCGCAATATCAAGGCTGGGACTTGCTGCAACGCCCCGGCGTCTACCGCGTCGGCATCCCGACACTGAGCGGCACAGGCGCCGAAGTATCCCGCACGGCCGTATTGACAGGCCCCGAACGGAAACTCGGCCTCAACTCCGACTATACGACCTTCGACCAAGTACTGCTCGACCCGTCGCTGACGAAAGACGCCCCGAAAAACCAACGATTCTTCACCGGTATGGACTGCTACATCCACTGCATCGAATCGTTGAACGGAACATACCTGAACGCCTTCAGCAAAAGCTACGGCGAAAAAGCGCAGGCGCTGTGCGAAGACGTATTCCTCCACAAAAACACGTGGGACGACGACAGCGACGAGGCGCTCATGATGGCCTCGTGGCACGGCGGCATGAGCATCGCCTACTCGCAGGTTGGCGTCGCCCACGCCGTAAGCTACGGCATGGCCTTCGTGTTAGGCACACACCACGGCGTAGGAAACGCCATCGTCTTTAATCAACTCGAAGAATATTACCCCGACGGCGTCCGCCGGTTCCACGACATGCTCGACAAATGGCGCATCGACCTGCCACAAAACGTCTGCGCAAACTGTACCGACGACCAGTTCGATACAATGATAAAAGTCTCCCTCGGAATGACCCCCCTCTGGGAAAACGCGCTCGGCAAAAACTGGCCCCAGATTATGACAGCCCCCAAACTGCGCCGCCTCTACGAGAAAATGTAAAGCGCAGGACGCCAAACCAAATAAATCATTTCAATTATTTTTCAGGTAAGAAATAATGCTTACCTTTGCATCGCTATACTAGAACGTTCAATACATCGTCACAACGTTATGACAATGTAATAAACATTCTATGACGTTATAAAAAAGTTGGGACGAGCCGTCGCTCGCAGCGACACGCCGTCCCAATTTTGGGACGAACCGTCGCTCGCAGCGACACGCCGTCCCAACTTTGGGACGAACCGTCGCTCACAGCGACACGCCGTCCCAACTTTGGGACGAACCGTCGCTCGCAGCGACATGCCGTCCCAAAATTTTGATGACATATTGAAAGATTTAAATAGAAATAAAATATTATATAATTTTAAAAAAGATGGAAAAAATTAAACTGATCTATTTTCATTCGCTCCGTGCTAATGAACACAGTCAATACTTCACGTATTTTCAAGAGCTGCTTGATGCATGGCCGCAGGTAAAAGAGGTTGTGGCCGACCTGTATCCTGATTTCATCGAACGGCTCGATGAGGAGTTCGCCCTGCTGGGTAAAATACGTAAAAGCAGCTATACGAAGTATATCATGACGGCCGAGAGGCGTATCGAGCGTTGCCTGACAGGCATGAGCGCGTTGTTGACATCGGCGCTGCACCATTTCGACCCCGCCATGGAAGACGCGGCGAAGGATCTTTATTACCGCTTCAAAGCATTCGGCATCATACGCCGGAAAGATTATATGGCGGAACTCTCTGCTATCGAGATATGGATGGATGCACTCCGCAGCCCTGAGTACGCCGCGAAGGCGACGCTTATCGGGCTAATGCCGTGGGTCGACGAGCTGGCCGCTGCTAAAACGGCGTTCGTGGAGTTGTACCACCAGCGCCTTTCCGAAGCGGCGCAAAAACCGCATGGCCGGCTACGTGTGGCGCGGCGCAGCGTCGAAACCGTCTACGACCGGATGATCGACCGCATTGTGGCGGCCTCCATCGTCGGCGACACGCCCGGCGCGTTCGACGAGTTTATCGTGCGCCTCAATGTCGTAGCCGACAAATTCAGGGAGTTGCTGCACCGCCATGCTGGGAAAGACTTGGGTAAGGGGGGATGCACGTGTATCGAACCCATCCCGCCGCAAATGGCCACGGGCAAGCCTGTGACGGTCGTGCCGAAGGTGTATTACCGCGACGCTGATACCGGCGCCGATGCGGGCGTTGAGCTGTCGCTGGGGCATGATTTTTCGATAACTTACCGGAATAATATCCGTCCGGGTATGGCCGAGCTTACCATCCGCGGCAAGGGCGGGTATACGGGGAAAAAGAGGATGACGTTTAGTATCGAAGCGAGCATCGCCGTCGAGGGATAGCGCAGGCGGCAGGGGCTGCGGTTGTAGCCGCCGGCGTGGAGGCGGGGGGAGGGAGGGGCGGTTGCCCATAGCGCCCTCCCGGCGTGATAAAGGAGATTTGAAATTTACGCCGGGTGTTATTACTGGGCGCCAGAAGCGGCCATGCTGTGTTTTACATG
Source organism: Prevotellaceae bacterium (assembly GCA_031278545.1). Taxonomy (GTDB): domain Bacteria; phylum Bacteroidota; class Bacteroidia; order Bacteroidales; family UBA932; genus JAIRKX01. The sequence goes on along the minus strand of JAITKF010000062.1, from coordinate 37,338 downwards.
TATTTTTTCCCTTTTTTTAGCGGGATGTCTTTGATGATTTCTTTTACGTCGTTGTCGTTGTTGGGGCACACGAGCAGGACGTCGTCGGTGTCGATGACCAGGAAGTTTTCCAGTCCGCGCAGGACTATCAGTTTTTGTTTATTTCCGGAGAAAACGACGGTGTCGGCGACGTCGTAGAGCATCGTTTCCGGGGCGTCGACGACGTTACCGCAGGGGTCTTTCCGTTTGTGTGAATAGAGGGAGTACCACGTGCCCAAGTCCGACCATCCGAAGCGCCCGATGAAGCAATATGTATTGTCGGCTTTTTCCATGACGCCGTAGTCGATGGAGATATTGCGGCATTCGGCGTAGGCGCCGGCCACGAAGGCGGGCTCGTCGGGGGTATGGTATACCGGGGCTCCTTTCTCGAATAGTGCGGCGATGTCGGGGAGATATGTCTTCAGTGCGCGGCAGATGGTTTTAATGTGCCAGATGAAGATGCCCGAGTTCCAGAGGAACTCGCCGCTATTGAGGAATATTTGCGCCAGCTCGGCGTTGGGTTTTTCGGTGAATGTTTTGACGCGGTATACTTTCTGTTTGCTGACATCGTGTTGTTCGGATTTGTTGAACTGGATGTATCCGTAGTTGATTTCGGGGCGTGTGGGTTGGATTCCGAGTGTGATGAGTGAATCGTTGTTTGCCGCAAAGTTGAGGGCGTTCTGTATCACTTGCAGGAATGCTTGTTCGTTGGCGATGTAGTGGTCGGCCGGTGTAACGACCATCGTGGCATGTGGGTTTTTGGCGAGGATCCGGTAGGCGGCGTAGGCAATGCAAGGGGCGGTGTTGCGCCGCAACGGTTCGGCCAGTATTTGCGCGGGGTCGACGGCGGGCAGTTGTTGGCGGACGATGTCGACGTAGGCGTTACCCGTTACTATCAGGATATTTTCTGGGGGTACGATGTGTGCAAAGCGGGCAAATGTTTCTTGCAGGAATGATTTCCCGTCGCCTAAGATGTCTAAGAATTGTTTAGGTCGCGAGTCGCGGCTCATTGGCCAGAAACGGCTTCCTGCGCCGCCGGCCATGATAATGCAGTATTGGTTGGAAGTCATCGTGGGGGTTAATTTTTGGCAAAGGTAAAAAAAATAATGGGATGTATGAGGCGCTTGGCGTTTTTTGGCGCCACTCTGCGTCTCTCTGCGTCTCTGGGTGTAACGTTGGGGGGTTGGGTGGAGTTGGGGGGTGTTACACCGGGAGGCGCAGAGGTACACAGAGGTTTTTAGGCCTCGCGCATGAGTAGCAGTTCCATCATTTTAACAGAGGCGACGGATACCGGTGTGCCGGGGCCGAAGATGGCGGCTGCGCCGGCGTTGTAGAGGGCTTCGTAGTCTTGAGCGGGTATCACGCCGCCGACGACGACTAGAATGTCTTCGCGGTGGCGTTTTTTTAGTTCGTCGATGATTTGTGGGACGAGGGTTTTGTGTCCTGCGGCGAGGGATGAAACCCCGACGACGTGGACGTCGTTTTCGACGGCTTGTTTTGCGGCTTCTGCGGGTGTCTGGAAGAGGGGTCCCATGTCGACGTCGAATCCGACGTCGGCGTAGCCTGTGGCGACGACTTTAGCACCGCGGTCGTGGCCGTCCTGGCCGAGTTTGGCAATCATTATGCGTGGCTGCCGTCCTTCTTTCTTGGCAAATTCGGCAACGAGTTGTTTGGCTTTTTGGAAGACGCTGTTGTTTTGCGCTTCTGCGGAGTATACACCGGTGTTCATGCGTATGGTGGCTTTATAACGTCCTGCTATTTTTTCGCACGCATCGGAAATTTCGCCGAGGGAGGCGCGTGCTTTGGCGGCTTCGATGGCCAGTTCAAGGAGGTTTCCCGATTGGTGGTGGGCGGCGTCGGTGATGGCTTCCAGGGTGGCTTGTACGCGGGGTTCGTCTCGCGAGGTGCGCAGTTGAGTCAGTCGTTCGATTTGTGATTGTCGCACTTTTGTGTTGTCTACGTCGAGGATGTCAATGGGGTCTTCTTTTTCGAGGCGATATTTGTTGAGTCCGACAATGGTGTCGGCGTTCGAGTCGATGCGCGCTTGTTTTCGGGCAGCGGCTTCTTCGATGCGTAGTTTGGGGATGCCTGTTTCGATGGCTTTGGCCATGCCGCCTAATTTTTCTACTTCTTGAATGTGTTCCCAAGCCCGATGCGCTATGTCGTGGGTTAGTTTTTCTACGTAGTAGGAGCCGGCCCATGGGTCGAGGGATTTGGTGATGTAGGTTTCTTCCTGGATGTAGATTTGTGTGTTGCGGGCGATGCGCGCCGAGAAGTCAGTGGGTAGAGCAATGGCTTCGTCCAGGGCGTTGGTGTGGAGCGACTGCGTGTGTCCTAAGGCGGCGGCCATCGCTTCGATGCAGGTGCGCGCTACGTTGTTGAAGGGGTCTTGTTCGGTCAGGCTCCATCCGGATGTCTGCGAGTGGGTACGTAAGGAGAGGGATTTTGGGTTTTTGGGGTCAAAGGTTTTGACAAGCTTCGCCCATAGCATACGCGCCGCGCGCATTTTGGCAATTTCCATGAAGTGGTTCATCCCTATAGCCCAGAAGAACGAGAGTCGCGGGGCAAATTGGTCTATGCTCATGCCAGCTTTAATGCCGGTGCGGAGGTACTCCAGCCCGTCGGCCAGTGTGTAGGCCATCTCGATGTCGCACGTAGCGCCAGCTTCTTGCATGTGGTAGCCGGAGATGGAGATGGAGTTGAATTTCGGCATATTTTTCGCCGTGTATGCAAAGATGTCTCCGATGATGCGCATTGAGAAGTCGGGGGGGTAGATGTAGGTGTTGCGCACCATAAATTCTTTGAGGATGTCGTTCTGGATAGTGCCGCTCAGTTCTTCGAGCGACGCGCCTTGTTCGAGTCCGGCGACGATGTAGAATGCCAGTACGGGTAATACGGCGCCGTTCATAGTCATCGAGACGGACATTTTGTTTAACGGGATTTGGTCGAAGAGTACTTTCATGTCTTCGACGCTGCAAATGCTTACGCCGGCTTTTCCTACGTCGCCGACGACACGGGGGTGGTCGGCGTCGTAGCCGCGGTGGGTGGCCAGGTCGAAGGCTACCGATAGACCTTTTTGTCCGGCTGCGAGGTTGCGTCGGTAGAAGGCGTTGGATTCTTCGGCGGTCGAGAAGCCGGCGTATTGGCGGATGGTCCAGGGACTCATTACATACATCGTACTGTACGGCCCTCGCAGGAATGGGGGCAGGCCAGCAGCATAATGTAGATGTTCGAGGCTTTCGAGGTCGGCTGCATCATATCGGTTTTTTACGGTTATTTGTTCCGGGGTGTTCCATGATGCTTGTGGGATTTCGCTACGTTGGGCGAGGGTATAGTTTAAATCTGTAAATTGGGGGCGCATATTAAAATTTATCTGAAATTAAAATTAGCTTTTGGTATTCTATCAGCGTTTCAAGTACGTTGCATTTAACGTTGATGAATTTTTTAATGCCTTTTGCTTCCAGTTCCGGGCGGCTGGCGGGGTCGCCGGCGACGACTAAGATGGCTTTATCGCCGATGAGTTGGGCGATTTGCGGTACGGCTTCGGCGTAGTCGTCGTCGGCTGCGCAGGCTACGACTATTTGGGCGTGGGCGGTTAATGCGGCTTTCGCTCCTTCGTCGATGGCCTCAAAACGGTTATTGTCTACAACCTTGAATCCTGCACAGGCAAAGAAATTGCAGGCAAACTGCGCCCGCGCCCGACACATAGCAAGGTTGCCGAAGGTCAGCATAAATGCCGTTGGTTGTTTACCGCCCTTGTCGGTAGCGTATCGCAGGGCTTCAAACGCCTGCGCGCCGCGGTATTCTTCGAGTGGTTCGGCTATTTGGCCAATTTCCGCTACGGTGTTTGCCGCACGGGTAACGGTGGCTTCGGTAAGGTCGTCAGAGGCTGTTTCCATGAAGTTCGGGTATTGGTTCGTGCCTAATAAAATCTGTCGACGCGTGGCAATATTTGCATCGCGCTTTTGTGCCGACGCCTTCACTTGTTCCTGAATAAAACCGGCTTTGAAGGCCGCCAGATAGCCGCCTCTTTCTTCGACTTGCTTAAATAGTTTCCACGCTTCTTCGGCAATAGCGCCGGTCAGTGATTCGATGTAGTACGAACCGGCGGCGGGGTCAATGACGCGGTCGAAATAGGATTCTTCCTTTAAAAGAATTTGCGTATTGCGGGCAATGCGGTTCGAGAATGTGGAGGACTTGCGTATCGGCTTGTCGAAGGGGAGCACTTCGAGGCTGTCTACCCCGGCAAGCGTGGCGCTCATAGCCTCGGTGGTGGCGCGTAGCATATTTACGTTCGGGTCGTATACCGTTTGGTTCCAAGCTGAGGTTACCGCATGGATATTCATTGTGGTCGAAGCGGGTTCGGTAGCGCCGTATGCTTTGACAATGTTCGCCCACAGCAGTCGTACGGCGCGGAATTTGGCGATTTCCATAAAATAGGCAGCTCCAACGGCAAAGGTGAATTTCATTTTTCGGGCGACGTCATCAGCGTTTAGTCCGGCGTCGGTTAATCGGTTCAGGTAGTCGCTGCCCATGGCCAACCCGAAGGCCAGTTCCTGCACAATCGTTGAGCCGGCTTGATGGAATATCAGCGCGCCGACGCCAACGGTACGAAAGAGCGGCAGTGTCTTCGCTGCATCCAATGCCGCTTTGAGTTGGTTGAAGGATGCGGTTTCGTCGTCGCAAAAACGGCCGTGGCAGGATAAGCGGCGCAAGGGGTCAAAATCGACCGAGCCGCGCAGGTTAGCAGCTATGGCGACGTTTTTGCGGGCAATCAGTTGTACGAAATCGGCTATGGCGCGACATCCACCGGCGAAATTCATTTCGATAGCTTCCCATACAATACCATTGGTTAATGTATTGAGCTCGTCCTCGTTCAAACCCTCTTTTTTAATCTTAAAACCGATGGAGTCAACGCCCCGGTTGAGGGCTTCCAACGCATTGCGGTTCGCTTCCACTATATCTTCACGTGCATCGAAATCTTGGCGTACAAGCCAGTTATTGTCGGATTTACCGGAACGTATCTGTTTCACATTTTGTAAATCTTCGGCGCGGTAGTAGGGACGCACATTGATGCCTTCAGGGGTCTTCCAGATTAATTTTTTTGCATAGTCTGCGCCTTTTAAATCTTTTTGAATCACTGTCTCCCATTGCTCCGTGGAGACGGGAGGAAAGTCAGAGAATAATATTTCTGCCATATTTTATTTAATGTATTCTTAATTTGGGTTCACAAAGGTACTAATTAATTCGGGAATACGGAACGACTTTCCTCTTTTCATCCTTATTGTTTAACCCTGAATACCCGCGACAGGCTCATGCCTTCGTTATCGACTATGGTAACGACGTGCCGACCGGTGTCGGGGAGGGCGGCCATTTGGTGGGGGTGGACGGTAGCTCCCAAGTATTGGTTGTCGAGATGCCAATAGAGGATGGCTTCGGGGCGGCGATGAGCGGCCTGCATGATGAGTCGGCCAATGCTGCCGTCCATTTGTTTGGCAAGGACAATGTGAAAATTGTTTTGCGGGTAGAGCAAATCCATTGGCGGTTTGGCGTCGGGGCGGCAGCCAGGATGATATGGCGGCAAGGGGATATAATTATAGTGTCGGGTTTTGTAATAGAGTTCCTGCGCGGGCGGGAGTACGAACCACGGTTTAGAAACGATGCGGTGTGGATCTTCGCAGTCGCTTGTTACACGGTAACGTTCCGTGCGGTCGAGGTGAATGAGGAGGTGATAGGGGCAGGGGCGTGAATCGAGGCCTGCATTGACAATCCAGACGGAATCAACGGCAGCGCAGAGGTCGGTGGCGCGGTGGCCGCTTTGACGACAGACGGCTACACGGGTCATCTCGTCGAGGGGCTGGGCAAACCATGTGGTCGGGGGAAGAAGGTTGAACAAGTCGAAGAGTACGGGGGCGGCAGCCTGTACGCCGGTGAGCATGGGACGGCCTTCGCCGGTGGCGTTGCCGACCCATACGCCGATGGTATATTGCGGGGTTGTACCGACTGCCCACGCATCGCGGTTGCCGAAGCTTGTGCCGGTTTTCCATGCTATCCGCCGGGATGAGGGGAAGCGTCGCCATTCGGATTCGCCTTCGGGACGGTTGACTTCGGAGAGAGAGGTGAGGATTTGCCAACAGGCGGAGGCACTGAGGAGGAGCGCCTCCGCCTTAGGGTCGGTGGACAGATTGGAGGCGACGGAGGAATCTAGGAGTAGACGAGGGGACGTCCAATCGTCAGGACTATAGAGGCCGTTGCGGTTGGCAAAGCGGTTGACAACGCGTGCTATGGAAGCGTAGGCATTGGTTGTTTCCCACAGGGTTGTTTCCGCACCGCCTAAGATTAAAGAAAGACCGTAATGGTCGGGGGAGGCGGTGACTGTGGTGAAGCCCATACGCTGCAGGAGCGCCTGAAAGTGGGCTACACCGTATTGTTGCAGAAGTAAAACGGCGGGGATGTTTAGCGAACGCTCAAGCGCACGGTGCGCTTCAACTGCTCCATCGTAGGATTTGAGGTAGTTTTGAGGTACAAATCCGTTGATGTAAGTGGGTACGTCGGGAAGGAGCATAGCAGGCAGGAGTTCGCCTTCGTCGAGCATGGCGGCGTATAAAAAGGGTTTAAGGATGCTGCCGGTGCTTCGCGGGGCGGTTATGATGTCAACCTGTTCTCCTTGCATGGCGATAGTTTCGGCAGGGGCGTTGCCGATATAGGCAAGTACGTGTCCGGTTTCGTTCTCGAGGACAAGGGCGGCGATGTTGTGCACCTGATTTCCCCGCTGCTGCCGTGCATGCCGTACAATGACTTCATTGGCGCGCTGCTGGAGAGCATAAAGTACAGAGGTTCGGTTATTCTCGCCTTCATTCGTTTTAGCTATCCGTTCAAGCAGGTGCGGAGCGTCGGAGGGGAGCGGCAGAGGTTTGTCGGGTAACAGTTCGGCCTGCGCCAAGAGTAAATCGTCGGGGGAGATGTGGCCGGCGTTGCACATTTGCGACAGCAGGGTATTTCGCTTTTGCCGTAATTGGTCGCGGTTGCGTCCCGGATGTATCATGGCGGGGGCGTTTGGAAGGACGGCCAGCATAGCGGCTTCGGCCCACGAGAGGTCGGCAGGCGGGCGTCCGAAATAGCGCCATGCGGCGGCGTCAATGCCGACGACGTTGCCGCCAAAGGGGGCGTGGGCAGCGTAAAGTTGCAGGATTTCCGCTTTGGAATAACGCCATTCGAGCCGCAGGGAGAGGAGGGCTTCGATGGTTTTTTCGAGGAACGTGCGGCGGGGGTTGCCGCGCATGAGACGGACGGTCTGCATGGTAATTGTGCTGCCGCCCTCGACGATGCGACGACGCCGGATATTCGTCCATGCGGCGCGGGCGACGGCCATGACGTCAATACCCGGGTGAGCGTAGAAGCGTTTATCCTCGCAGGTGACGACGCAGCGGATATATTTCTCGGACAGTTTGCCGGAGGGCGGGAAACGCCATTGCCCGTCGGCAGCGATTTTAGCGCCAATCAGGCGTCCGTCGGCGCTGACGACGAGGGTAGAAGTCGGCTGTGGCTGAAACGAGACGGGAAGGAGAAGGAAGAGCGCGAGGAGGAGCAAGCCACTCCCTAACCCCTCCCTGAGAAGAGGAGCATATTGGGATTTCGACTTCTTTGGGTTTTTTGGGGCAGCGGAGAGTTTGGGGGCAATGGAGTCATGGTTCATTCTTCCTTCTCCTTTCCTCCTTCGCTTTTCTCCTTTCACCTTTCCTCCTTCGTCGTTTGTCGTTCCTTCCTTCTTCTGTCCTCTTTAATAAACTTCGACGCGTTTGCCTGTGGTATTAGCGCTGATGGCGGCGTCGTACATGGCTTCGCAGGCGATGGCCGGAAGGTAATACTTGCCGACGTAAGCGGCGCGAAGGTGGAGGCGGATGGTTAGCGTTCTGTTTTCGCGGAGGTCGAAGTAGGCGTATACGCGGTCGTCGCGGAGGTCGCGGTACGTTACGCCTTCGGGCATGGCATCATCGTGGAGGCGGTCATCGGTAATTTCCCAGCCGGAGGGAACTATCTGCGTCAATGCAAGGTTGGCGTAGTTTCCGCGCTGGCCGGGGTTTTTGACGCGCACTTCCGCCACAAAATCGGTTCCCTGCGCCAGTCGTGCAACGTCTATTTCGGAGCCGTCGGAGTGGAGGTAGCGGACGGTAAGGCCGAGGTCATGTTCAGCTGCCTGTTCGCTGCCGGCGGGCGGTGTGCCGTGTACGCTGAGGCGGACGAAGAGGGTGTTACCGCCTTTATTGTCGAAGGCTATTTGGGCATGGCGAGCGGCGGCGGGCAGGTCGTTGAGGGCGATATTCCATATCGATTTGGCGGATTTGACGGTTTGTTGCTTGCCGTTGCCGAGGGCGTAGGTGAAATACAGGCCGCCTTTTTCGTCGAGGGCGTACTTGGAGAGAGCTAAGAGGCAATAGGCGGTTGTCTGGGTACTCATCCAGCGGTCGGTATTCATGGCGTCGGAGATTTGTTTGGCCATTCGGAATGCGTTCTCTTTATTTCCAACAAGCGTAAGGACGTCGAGCGTAATAGCGTCGTCGCGGTCGGCAGAACCGTAGGTATCGGAGGCGCCGTTGCAGGCGTTGCGGGCGTCGACGGGGAGGTTCTGCACGATTTTGAGGGCGGCTTCTTTTTGTCCGGCCAGCGCATAGGCGCCGGCGAGCATCCATCCGGCTTGCACGGAAAGGTCGCTACGTTCTTTGAGGCGGTTCATAGCGCTTAGTTCTTCTTTTTTAGCCAGCGCTAAAACATACAGGCGGTAGGCCTGGATGAGGTCGTTCTGCGAACAGGCGTAGCGGTCGTTGCGGACGGTGGGGGTCCAGTTGCGGGCGGTTTTTTGCTGGCAGGCGAGCCAGTTTTCCTTCATATTTCCGGGGATACTGTATCCTTTTCGTTCGGCTTCGATGAGGAAATGGCCGGCGTAGTTGTTCGTCCATTCGCAGGAGTATCCTGTTCCGCCGGGCCAGTAGCTGAAGCTGCCGTCCTGCCTGACAAAGTAAGCAAGGCGCTGGATGGCGGCTTTGACGTTGGTAGCGGCGCGTTCTTTTTCTTTGTCGGGCATATCGACGACAAAGGGGAGGAACAGCTGCGGGAATGCGGCGGAGGTCGTTTGTTCGAGGCATCCATGGGGGTATTGCATGAGGTAGTTGAGGCGCGTTCCCAGATTGAGCGGAGGGATGCTGGAGACTTCGAGTTGGGCGGAGTTAGTTCCTTCGAGGCCGGGTAATTTCACATTGAGTTTGACTGTTTGCGCGCTATTGACGATGGCGGTTTCATGGAGGACGACAGTGGGATTGGCAGCGCGGACGGCGATTTCGATTTCGTTCTCTGCGCGCTCAGCGCCCGAAGTGGCGATGACTTTGACGCGGGCGACGCCTAATTTGTTTTTGACGCGCAGGTGGAATTTCACCAGTTCGTCGCCGGTTTTGGGGAATACGAGCGTGCGGGCGACGCCGTCGAGCGGTTCAAAGAGGTCGCCGGACTGTAATTCTACCTTGACGTTTTTGACTTGCGGTTCCATCGCGAAGATGGCGGCGGGCAAGGTTACTTCTTCGCCCGGGCCGACGACGCGCGGCAGGGTTGCCTGCACCATCAGCGGGCTGCGGACGGGCGTGGTTTTATCGGCGTGGCCGTAGGCGGTGCGGTTGCCGGCGACGACCATCGTGCGTACCGACCCGACGTAGTTGGAGATGGTGAAGCGGTGTTCGGCGGTTTTGCCGGCTTTCAACGTGAACGGGCCGGCGAATTTGACGACAGGCTTGAAGCGGTTGGCCTTGTCGTCGCCTTTGGAAGCGTCGAGGAAATCGCCGCCGCCGATGGCGAACAGTTGTTCTATTTTGCCGCCGTAGGCGCCCATGACATAGTTGTACAGGTCCCATGTACGGACGCCCAGCGCCTCGCGTTGAAAGAAAAATTCCCACAGGTCGGGCGTTTTGAAGCGGGTCAGGTCGAGCAATCCTTCATCGACGATGGCCAGGGTGTAGGTCATTTCTTTGCCGCCGGTTTCGGAGACGTGGACGGTAAAGGGCTGTTCGGGGCGGATGATGTCGGGCATTTTAATGACGGGCTGGATGCGCGTAGCGGGGTCTTCGACCATGAGCGGGATGACGCCGTAGAGGCGCATAGGCAGGTCGTTTTGTGTTTGCCGGTGGGGTTGGAGCAGGGTGACGGCGATGTAGGCGTTGGGGGTCATTTCAGCGGTAGCGGGGATGGTGACGGCGGTTTCGGGGCCTTTGCAATCGACGCGGAACGAGGAGATGACGCGACCGCCTTTTTCGACGGATACGATAGCCTTCGCGCCGTCGTTGGAGGGGATAGTTACGACGGCTTTTTCGCCGGCCATATATTTGTCTTTGTCCGTTTGGAAAGAGAGGATGGCGACGCCGGTATTGCCGTTGTCTTCGCCGCGTCCGTAGCCCCACCAGTCGATGTAGGCTTTGCGCGTGACGCGGTGGCCGCTTTCGGGATCGGTTACGCGGACGAGCAGCAGTCCCCATTCGGGGTACTCTAATTTATAGGTGAACGAGGCGCGTCCGTTAGCGCCGGTTTGAATTTTCGTGGAGAATAGGCGGTTATTAAAGAGGCGGTAGGAGTAGTCGGCAAGATTGCCGTCGGCGGAGAACCACCACCAGCTCCATTCGTTGCGGAAGATTTCGACGTCGAGCGACCGGCGCAGGGGTTTACCGGCAGCGTTGAGGGCGACGACTTCAAAAGTGTGGTCGATATTGGCTGGCAGGCGGTCGTAGTAGCCGACGCCCTTGGGCATTTTCAATCCCACGTAGGCGTCGTAGGGCGACACTTCGACTGAGAAGCGGTCGACGCTGAACTCGCCGCCGTCTTCAAAGACGCGGACGGCGATGTCGGCGCGCAGTTTGCCGGAGGTTTGTTCGTTTGTTTTGACGGGGATGTTGAATCGCATGATGCCGTCGCTGTTAAGGCGGCCGCGCTGCCGCTCGTCGCAGGGGTCGGGGAATGGTTTGGTTATATCGTCGAAGCTGTAGTCCTTGTAAGCGTCGAAGACGGTTCGCACGGGGGTTAACTCGACGGCGACGTCGGCTTCGTTGCCGGCGGTCTTGGCGCCGTGGAGCCATTGCGCGGCAATGGCGCCGCTGATGGGCTGGCCGCTTTCGACGGGATCGTGGTCTAACGTTACCTCTATCTTCATCCGGTTGGGTTTAACGGTCGCTATACGCAGGGTCTTGCTGAAGCTGGCGCCGCCGACTTTCACGTAGGCATTCCAGTTACCGGTAGGAGCGTCGGGGTCGGTGGGGCAGGCGAAGGTGTAGAACCCGTTCTGGCCTTCGGTACGTACCTGCCGGCTTACGAGCTGGTTGTTGACGTTGTAGAGTTCAAAGGTTACGGGGTGCGTGGCGGGCAGGGTATGGAGGCGGTCTTCGAGGACGAAGGTAAGGAAGAGCGTATCGCCCGGGCGCCACACTCCCCGTTCGCCGTAGAGGTAGCCTTTCAGTCCCCGTTCCATTCTTGTACCCGACACGTCGAAAGTGCTTAGGGATAATGACAGTCCGTTATCAATCCGCAGGTAACTTTTCTGGACGTCCTGCCGGGCGACGATGACGTAGGGCTTGCCGGTAAAGGTGAGTTGGGCGACGCCATTGCCGTCGGATACCGCTTCACCGATTTTCTGCTGTTGGTAGTCGTAAAGTTCCACTTTGACGCCGTTCATCGGTTGCGCGGTAAGCAGGCTGGTTACGAATACGAGATAATGGTTTTCGTTGCCGCGTTTGGCGACCAGCCCGATGTCGGTGGCCAGTATATTTTGTATAATAAAATGGTTGCTGCCGTAGTAGTAGCTTTCGGAGCAGGGGTTGCTACCGCTATAGTAGTATTCGTAGTAAGCATCGCCGTCGTCGTCGTCGTCGTTGTAGGAGGCGTTACCATTGTTGGGTTTGTTTTCGAGCAGCTCGTCGTCGTTTACGCCGCTACCCGGGCAGGCGCTGTAAAGGGAATATTTCCGGGTGAAGGCGATTTTCACGGTGTAGATGGCGCCGGGTTCAGGGGATATGATGGAGGCGAGGTCAATCGAGAAGGTATTCCACTGGCGGAGGTCGAGGGATTTGTTTTCGTCGAGGCGGATGGTTTTCCGGGCGATGGGTTTTGCGACGCGGTTTAGTTCGCGGCGTCCGTCGAGGTTGTTCACTTGTAAAAACTGGAGGATATTACTTTCGTAGGTACGGTATACGAGGACGTCGACGGCGCGGAGGCTGACGGCTTGAAAGGGCAACGTCAGCCCCGGCGAGTTGGGCATGATGACGCCTTTGCCGATGGCGCGCACCAGCGGTTTAAGTTCCTCGAAGAGGAGCGAGGTATCGTAGTCGCCGGCGAGTGTTTCGCCGGATTTGGCGCGCAGGTCTTTGCTGATGGTCAGTTTGACGGGCAGGGTTGGTTTACGGGGCAGGAATATTTCCAGTTTATTGGAGGAGGCCATGAAGTGGGGCGTGCCGGGGAAGTCCAGTTGTATGAAGGAAGCGAACTTTTGCCGGCCGTCGAGCGGCTGCGAGAAATGGCATTCAATGGAATTATTATCGGCGTTAACTTTTACGCCGAGCACCGTGAAGGCGCCCTTCTTGGGGACGGCGACGGTGTCGGCGGCCATGAAGTCGTAGCCGATAGGTTTTCCCGACCAGTTGAGGAGGATGTGGTATGGCGTTTCGCGGGCGTGCAGGTTTCCGACGGTAAAGGAATGTTCATTGACGTTCGATTCTTCATGCTGCCATTGCACGTTGGCCTTATGCCCGTCGACGCGGACGGCCAGCAATTTCTCGACGTCGGCGGCGTCGGCGGCGTCGGCCGTGAGGACGCTACCTTTCAGGTAATAGGTGTCGGGGTTATCGTCGTCGTAGATTTGCAGGCCATATATATTATAGGTGAACGAGGGTTTGACGGTAGTGAAAGAGAAGGTGAAGGTTTCGTATCCGTCGCCGGCTTCGGGGAATAGTTTGGCGACGTGAAACCGTACGGTATATTCCGTTCCGCTCCGGAGGCGCTTGGCCGGCCGGAAGCCGACAGTATTACCATCGACCCAGAAGGCTTCGCCGGCGGCGGCGGGGGATATTTTGAAGAGATTGCGGAGGAGCTCGTCGTCGTCCGTCCGTTCATAATAGTCGACGGCCAGACGCACCTGAACAACGTCGTTCGTCGACACGGCGTGGCCGCCGGTGCAAGCCGTAATATAGGGATTAAAATCGCCGGTCGACGGCGCCGGCCCGCCACATGCGCTTAATTGCAGCATTACGACGGCTGCCATCACAAAAGGGATAAACTGTTTCATGTTGATTATAAAAATTGAACGACAAATGTAGCGTTTTTTTTCGGATACGCCCACACCCCACTCCTCCCCCTCTAACCTACTTTTTTTTTATCATTTGTTTATTTTTCATCATTTATTATGCACACACGTGTACATATTTAAATATTTTATATTATCTTTGCAGCTGGTTTTTTAAACGACGAATACATGATACCTCTATTTACCATAAAATATGACGAAAATTCCCGCTCCGGCAGCTATCCCACTACGTGGGGACGTCGTCCCGAACAGCGCAGGACGTCTCCCGACGCGTCGGATTCCTTCCCGAACAGCGCAGGACGCTTCCCGACACGTCGGATTCCTTCCCGAACAGCGCAGGACAAAATCCGACGCGTCGGATTCCTTCCCGAAACACGCAGGACAAAATCCGACACGTCGGATTCCTTCCCGAAACGCGCAGGACGTTTCCCGACGCGTCGGATTCCCCCAAAAAACTGTTCGGGCGGCTACCATCGATATTATCACAACGCCCCTCCGCACTCATGGCCTGTATAAACAATTAACCAAAATATAAAAAAACATGAAGATTCTAAAAATCCGTTTTAGCTACCTGCGCAACGAAGCGCATTACCAGTACTTAGTAACAGTACGCGTATTAATTAACGGCGACACCGTAATCGCCACCCTGCTGGCCGACGACCTGCCGGTATTCTACCAACTGATAGATACCGAAAAGACGCTGATAGACGCCGTGCGGGGCAGCGCCTATACCGAAGAAATCGCCGACACCGACCTGCGGCGCGACCGCTGCATCGTGGGCATCAACAGCGCTATCAACGTCGCCCTGCACCACTTCAATAGCGCCGTCCAGCAAGCCGGCCACCGCCTCGAAGTACGCATGAAAGCATTCAACGGCGAGATCGAAAGAAAAAGCTACGAAGAAGAATCCGCCGCCGTAGGAATACTCATCGCCGACCTGCAAGACGCATACGCCGCCGACGTCGCCACCATCGGCATCACCGAATGGGTCACAGAAATGGCCAACGTGCAAACACGTTTTGAACAACTCTACCTCGCCCGAAACGAAGAATGGAGCCAACGCCCGCATGGACACGTGCCCGACATACGCCGCGAAGTAGAAACCAAATACCGGATAATCACCGATAAAATCGACGCCTACAACATCCTGAACAATGGCGCCGCCGACGCGTTCGTAGAAAAATTCAACCAAAACGTTACCTACTATAACGACCACGCCCACCGCCCCGCCAAAAAAGACCTCGGCCAAAGCGACCACACCGTCATCGAACCCATCGAAACACAACCCTACTCAGGCAAACCCATCACCGTAGTGCCCAAAGCATACTACCGCGAAGACAACAGCCCGACCGTAGAACTGACGCTGGGTAAAGATTTCTCGGTAACCTACAAAAATAACGTCGAAGTAGGCACCGCAGAAGTTACCCTCCACGGCAAAGGCGCCTACAAAGGACAAAAAACCGCGACGTTTAACATCGCCCGATAGACCCCATATGTTGATTACAACCGTGCCAACTCCTGCCACATACCATAAACACCTCCTATCCCTCGTCCTCCTCCTCCTCGCCTGTGCCCTCAGCCACGTGAGCCGCGGACAGGAGTCCGTCGTACGCGTCGCGCAAATAGGCGCCGACTACATCGCAACACCCCCCAAAGTAACCTTCCGGGTCTACTGGGACACCGCGCCCTCCGGCCAACACTTAGACAGCGTATGGCTCTTCATCGACTACCAACCAATACACGCCAATGGCGCCTACGGCGCGTGGACAGCCGCCACACTCAACGCCCCCGCCCTCGCGTCGGGCAGTGAAGGAACCATCGCCACCGTACCGTCGAACACACGCGGATTCTACCTCTACGGGAATCCGGCAGGCTCATTCAGTGCAACCATTACCGTCGGCCTCACCGGAGTACCCTCCAACACACGCTTCAACTGGTGCACCTACGCCTCCGACTACCCGCCCAACGCGACGGACAACAACGGCTATTATGACCTGCACGGCTCGCCGCCATTCGTAGTCAACGGCGTGCGGCTCGCCGCCGGCGTCGCCACCTACAGCGGCTGCATCACCTCCCTGACCGACACGACAGGCTGCCCGGGACTCATCCCCCCGTCGCCGGAAATCACCTCCTTCACCGCCTCGATATCGACCATCTGCGCCGGCGACAGCCTTACGCTCACCGCCACAGCCACCGGCGCATCATCGTATAGCTTCGACGGCGGCGCATCGTGGATAACCGCCACCACCTCGGCCACCACACGCATAGCGCCCCAGCAGGATACCTCCTGCAACGTATCGGTACGCAATGCCGGCGGCTGCATCAAAACAGCCAACACCACGGTAACCGTACTCCCCTCCCCCACCCTGTCGGTTACCTCCGCGCCAACGAATGTATGCGCCGGCAGCGAAGTCACGGTCATAGTCGCCGGCGGGGAATCATACTGCTTTACGCACTCCTGCTCCGAATGCATCCATAATCCCTATCACAACGGGAATGGCGACCCCTCCGAAGCCGAATGCGAGTTTGAAAACCTCTCCTGCAACTACACGGCCTCCAACAACTACACGTTTACCATGCCCGACAGCGGCAGCGTTACAATATACGTAAAAGCCATCAACGCCTCGGGATGCACCGACAGCCTGTCGGTCGTCTGCGTAGGCTGGCCGCTGCCGCCGGTTCCGGCGCTGCCGGCAGCGGCCACCTACTGCCACCCAAACACCGCGATAAGCTGTACAGGGCTCGGCGGCTACACCTATCAACTGCTGGACGGCGGGCACTCCCCCGTCGGCGGCATGCAGGACGGCACAGGAGGCACATTATACTTCAACGTAACGGCAGCAGGCAAGTACTACATATTCGTTCTCGACGAAACCTCGCACTGCACGTCCGAAAGCAACCAGCAAGAAGTGACACTTTATACCGCACTCGACGCCGGCGCCATCAGCGGCAGCGACACAGCCACCGCAGGCAATACCGCAACCACCGCAACCATCGCGGCAGGAACGCCCGCGTCCGGCGCATCGGGCGCCTACACCTACCGGTGGGTACGCGAGAACCCGGCGGCGACGTTCACCACAAACACCGCCAGCTATATATTTACAGCAAGCGAACTGGCAACCTCCGGCACCTATACCTACTACCGCGAAGTGCGCGACAACGCCTGCGATACCGACACATGGAAGCGCGCGGCAGGAGAGTATTCCCTCACCGTCGAGTCGTGCCCCTACACCGGCGCCGATTTATACCAAAATGCTACGCACCCCTGCCAGAAACGAAGCAGCGGGGCACAGAACTGGGAAGCGTGGATAAAGGACTCGCGCGACAATACAATATACCGTATCGCGATGCTGTCGACGAACAATTTCTGGACGATGGATGATTACTTAGCCTACGCCTCGCATTCGGCCGTCATAGCCGTTTCAAAGTGCGATGATCACGACGCCACAGGGAAAGAGTATTGGAAAGATGTGCTGGCTACCTCTTCCAACTCGCTGTGCCCGGCAGGCTGGCGGCTGCCTGATCAATCCGAGTTTGAATCCACAATCGACGCCTGGGCGCAGTACCTGACGAAAGCGTTTGTCCCCACAGGAGAAACAGAGTTTCATGACTCAAACTCCAACTGTTTGTTTGTTGGTAGTGCTGAACACACAGCGTATGTGGTGAGCGACTGCTTGGGAACACGTAAGGCCGGGCAGCGAGTAGTGAGTATCTCTCCGGTCTTATACATGTACGACTCACATGGTGATTGTATTAGTATCTCATCAGAAGATGGGAAAAGCTCCGGCTATGTGCGTTGTGTACGGAGTATGTAAAGAATATTTCATTGTTGTTTTAAATATAATTGGAAGGAGCCTCTATCCCCCTGCGGATAGGGGCTTTTTTTAGTGGGTAGTGGGAGAAGGGGAATCTCCCCTAAGGGACGCATAAACATCTCTCTATGAATAGTCGCTCCCTACGGGCGACATGCCTGCGGCAGCGCCCTGCTAAGCACTACTCATGAAGCATTAACTCCCGGCGCAGGTCTTTTTGTTTGATGCTTTCGCGCTTGTCGTAAGCCTTCTTGCCGCGCGCCAGGGCGATTTCTAATTTGGCGTAGCCGTTGCTGGCGATGTAGAGACGGGTGGCGACGATGGCAAATCCCTTCTCTTTGGTGCGGCGTTGCAGTTTGGAAAGTTCGCGACGGTTGAGGAGGAGTTTGCGGTCGCGGCGGGGGTCGTGGTTTTGCAGATTGCCCCACCAGTATTCGGCGATATGCAGGTTTTTAATAAACAGTTCTCGTCCGACGAAATAACCGTAGGCGTCGGCCAGCGAGGCCTTGCCTGCCCGGATGGATTTAATCTCCGTCCCGACAAGCACAATGCCGGCGGTGAATGTTTCCACCAGCTCGTATTCAAACGACGCGCGTTTGTTCTTTATTTCGATGGTTGCTTTCGGTCGCATAATGAGTCTTTGAATAATTTACAAATTTAGCGTAAATTTGCTTCATAATGAAATATGATTTACTTACGGTTCTAGGCCCGACGGCTGTCGGGAAGACGTCCGTCGCCGTCCGCGCAGCCCTGCGGCTCGGCGGCGAGGTGTTGTCGGGCGATTCGCGGCAGGTATACCGCGGCATGGACGTCGGCACAGGAAAGGATTTGGCCGAATATACGGTCGACGGCATGTCCGTGCCGTATCATTTAATCGATATCGTCGATGCCGGCGAAAAATATAACGTCCACCAGTATCAGCAGGATTTCCGGACGGCGTATGCCGCCATTCGCCAACGGCAGAAAATGCCGGTGCTGTGCGGCGGTTCGGGATTGTATATCGCCGCCGTTACACAGGGATATTCGTTGCCCGATGCGCCGCCCAACGCATCCCTGCGCCGGTCGCTGGAACAAAAAAGCGATGCGGAACTGGCGGCGCTGCTGCAATCGCTAAAGACACTGCATAACACAACCGATACCCGTTCGCGCAGGCGCGCCATCCGGGCTATCGAAATAGCCCTGTACGCGCAGAACCATCCGTCGCCCGACAACGCTTTCCCGGCTATCCGTACGCTCTATGTAGGCCTGACGCTGCCACGCGAACAGCGCCGCGAACGTATCTCGCAACGGCTGCACGACCGGCTGCAAAACGGGCTGGTCGAAGAGGTCGAGCGGCTGCTCGGGCAGGGCGTCGCCGCTGCCGACCTGATGTATTACGGCTTAGAATACAAATTTGTGACCCTCTACCTGCAGCGGCAATTGACCCGTAGCGAAATGACCGAACGCCTCGAGACGGCTATTCATCAATTCGCCAAAAGGCAAATGACATGGTTTCGCGGTATGGAGCGCAAAGGCATTCCGATTCACTGGATAGATGCCGCGCTGCCAATGGAGGAGAAGGTGGAAAAAACAGTCGGTTTACTGACTTGCGAAGCATGAGGTGCGACGCGCCAGTCCCCTAATATAATTAGTTTTTTCATTCAATTTCCCTATCATTAGGGATTGCGGCAGCACGGAATACGCCATATCTTTGTACACCAAAATGAATGAACCGTATTGAACAATATAAACAGTATGATACAACGAATTTTTCTCCTCCTTTTCCTTTTCGGCGTATGTTTGTCGTGGCCAGCAGCGGCGCAGGACACCGGCACGATGCGTATGCAAACGTTCGGCGCGTCCGACAGCAGTAGCGTGTGGTCTAAGGCGCGGCGCCTGCAAGTCGGCGGCTACGGCGAGGCGGTGATGCAACGGATGTTCTATAGCGACAGCCCGTCGCGCTACTCATACGCCGACCGTTATACCAACGAATCGCACGGACGGGTGGATTTGCCGCATGTCATCGTGTATATCGGGTACGATTTCGGGCGCGGGTGGAAGCTGGGTAGCGAAATCGAATTTGAACACGGCGGTACGGGTACTACCTACGAAATAGAACGGACGGAAGCCGAAGAATACGAAACCGAAATAGAGAAAGGCGGCGAAGTAGCCATCGAACAATTTTGGATTGAGAAAACATTCGCCCCGTATGCCAACCTGCGCATGGGGCATATTATCGTGCCGGTCGGATTGACCAACCAGCATCACATGCCGACCGAGTTCTTCTCGGTGCTGCGTCCCGAAGAGGAATCGGCTATTCTGCCCTGCACGTGGCACGAGACAGGCCTCAGTTTCTGGGGACGCGCCGGCGCGTGGCGCTACGAAGCGCTGTTTGTTGCCGGCCTCGACGCCGAACGTTTTAGCGACGCCGGCTGGATTGCCGACGGCGCCACCTCGCCCTACGAATTTAAAATCGCCAACCAGTATGCCGGCGCGATGCGCATTGACAATCATTCCATCAAAGGACTGCGTCTCGGAGCCAGCGGCTACTACGGCTACAGCGTCGACAATTCGCTTAAGCCAAAGCGTTACGAGCGCTATAATGTCAGGGGAATCGTTACAATTGGCACGTTCGACGCCGTATATGATGACCATCACATACTGGCTCGCGCGAATGTGGTGTACGGTAATCTGGGCGGCTCAAAAGATATTTCGGCGGTCAATAAACGGTTCCCGTCGGCCAGTCCGTCGCCGCGCACCGATGTGGCGTCCGACGCATTAAGCTACTACGTGGAAGCCGGCTACGACGTGCTGTCGTTCTTCGGCAACCGCCGCTACAAAGATAACCGGCTATACGTCTACGCACACTACGGCTACTACGATTCCATGTACCGCACCGCCGAAGGAATCGCCGACAAAGCATGGTGCGAACGAACTATCGTCAGCGCAGGCGTCAACTATTTTCCGATGAAAGGACTGGTGATAAAAGCCGAATACTTGCTACGCAAACTTGCCGACGGCTACAACGACGAACCGACGGTCTCGATAGGTGTCGGGTACTCGGGATTTTTCCTTTGAAACGTGCAGAATGCAGCATGCAGAAATAAGTAAACAACTAAAAAAATCAATAATGAAATAACTGAATAATGAAACAAACAAACATGAAAAGACAAGCTAGAAATTGGCTGTTTGGGATAACAGCCGGCATGCTATCATTGACCTTCGCTGCATGCGAAAAGGATAGCCCGACGCCCGACGATAATGTGGACGAAGTGTACAAAGCCATCCTTCGGGAATATGTAGACGCTACAGTAGTCCCTACATACCGGTCGCTGGCCGAAGCCGCGCTTGGGATGCGCATCGCTAATCAGGCGCTGAAACAAGGACAGTCGTCGGCAGCAATTACAGCGGCCGCCGACGCATGGATGACGGCGCGGATCTTTTGGGAAAAGAGCGAAGCCTTCCTCTTCGGGCCTGTAGGCGAAGATGCATTTGACATCGACGGACACATCGACTCGTGGCCGTTAGAAAAAAATGCCATCGACGAAGTGCTGGCCAACGAAGCCGCCGGACTCACCAGTGAAAGTTGCTGGAGAATGGACGCCGAAGAGATCGGATTCCACGTAACCGAATACCTGTTGTTCCGCGACGGTCATCCCCGCACAAGCCTGACCGACGCCGAGCTGAAATACCTCATCGCCGCTACCGACGCCCTGATATGGGACTGCGTGCTGGCATACGTAGCATGGGCCGGTGAAGCGAACGTGTCGGACGAAATCAAAAGCGTATTCCGTGAAAACAGCGAAATCGTAGCCTTCTATGAAGCTAATCCGGCCTTCCAGCAGTTTGCCGACAAGCTGAAAAACGGCACAGGTAATTACAGCGGAAACCTTGCCGCAGCGCTGGGTGAAATACCCGCCGGATGCGCCGATATTGCCGGCGAAGTAGGCGAAACCAAAATCGCCTCGCCCTACGATACCCACAAAACAGAAGAAGTGGAATCGTGGTACAGTTGGCATTCCCTCGACGATTATGCAAATAATATCATCAGTATCCGTAACGCCTACTATGGCGGACTCGACCTCGCCGCGCCAAAAACCAACTCGCTAAGCGCTTTTGTAGCGGGCAAAAACAGCGACCTCGACAGCCGTATCAAAGCCAAGATAGAAGACAGCATTACAAAGATCCGCGCCATCGGCATCTACAACGCTGCCACAGGCTCCTACACCTATTCATTCTATGAAGTAGTACGCGACGGCATTCGCAGCGAACAAGTCGACGCCGCCGTAGAAGCTTGCGCCGACCTCGAAGCATTGTTCGGCCAAATCAGCGACCTTATTGAATAAATATTGAATATCAAATAATCGACGATAGTCCATTCAAAAATTCCCTTAGTAGCCGGACAACCTATTCTCCTTTTTCTTCTATTCTCTTATTTATTCTTTTAAAATAAGGGAACAGGGAACTCTGGAAAGGGGTGCATGACGGATACTAAGGGAATTTTTGGGAAATGATGAATAAATCCACAAGCAACAGTATTAAATAATATAGAATGAAACAAGGTATCAGAATAATCCTACTCTTTTATTGTGCGGCATGGCTGACGGCGTGCGCCGGCTCCGAAGAACCCGTTACGCCGGCAATCCCTCAGGAATATGGCGAAGAATACTACGCCGGCGGTGTCAATGGAACAGTCTTCGTAGCCTCGTCGTTTGCCTACAAGCAGCCCATGCCGGTCATCGACGCCGACGCCACGCTCTACCGGCAGTTTATGCGCGGCGAGCGCATCGCGGATAAGAGCTTCGTCGCCTCCGAAGGCATGGGCTATTCAGGTCTGGGGCCGACGTATATTCGGAAATCGTGCATCGCCTGCCACCCGAGCTACGGCGGACGTGGCCAGCGGGTCGATAAATACGACTCCAACGACAGCCGCAACAGCTACCTGCTGATGATATACAATCCCAACGACCCGACGCTTCCGCTGGCCACAAACTACTTTACCGGTATGACACAAACCCGCGCTGTGCCCCCGTTCAAAGCGCCGGTCAACGAAGACGGCATCACCATCGAATGGCTGCCGTACGTCGACGAGCACGGCAACCGCTACGACGACGGCACGCCCTACAGCGCCGGCACGTCATACGAAGGTACGCTGATTTATCCCCGCGTAAGCGTGGCGCAGGGTGCGATTCTGTTCCCCGACTTCGACATGAGCCAGCATAAGGCGTCTATCGAAGCGACCATCGGCATCTACGGTACAGGCCTGCTCGACGCTATCTCCGACGATGACCTGCGCGCCGAATACCAGCAGCAGCAAACACGCGACTACTGTGCCGGCGTAATCGGCGCCAACATCGACGAAACCGGACGCAACCCGTATTACCCCGGACTGCATCCCGGTCGTTTTACCTACCTCTGCACCCGCGCCACGCTCGACAACGGGCCTGGCGCTAACGCCATCTGGAATATCACCAACGTCGTTACCGATTTACCCGACCGCACAGGCCGTAGCGAACTCTATATCACCCGTGAATACGCCCGCCGCATGTCGCTCGACCCCGACGTGCAGACCATCTATCCGGGACTACAGCCACAGGAAATCGAAGATTCGCTGATGTCGAAAAAACAACGTCCCGAAATGACGACGGATGACTACGAAGCCTTTATGGTGTGGCATCGCGGACTGGCCGTGCCCGCTGCCCGTAACCTTGACAATCCGACCGTGCAGCGCGGCAAAAACCTGTTCTACGACGCTGGATGCACTGCCTGCCATCGTCCCTCATGGACCACGCGCAGCGACTACAAACCGCTGCCGGCGCTATCGAACCAGAAGATTTACCCCTACACCGACCTGCTACGACACAACCTTGACATGGTCGAACCCGGTCGCGTGCAAATGTGCCGCACTACCCCGCTGTGGGGACGCGGCCTGACAAAAATCGTGTCGGGACACACCGACAAACTGCACGACCTGCGCGCCCGCAACTACGAAGAAGCCATCCTTTGGCACGGCGGCGAAGCGCAGCAAAGCAAGGAAAAATTTCGACGCATGTCGAAGGAAGACCGCGAGGCGCTAATTAAGTTTCTCGAAGCCATCTAACGGATACAGGAAGACAGGAGGCAATATAGCTGTATATAATCAAGCATGGACAGGCTGCCGCCTTGTGGGGGACAGTTCCCGCGCGTGCGGCAAACAGGATTGGATATGTTTGTAAAATATAATAAATATGGCGTTTTCAGTATGCTGGCCGTTATCCTGCTTACGCTGGCAGCAGCTACTGCAGTGGAAAAGATAGCCGGACGCGAGGTGGCATTGGCAAGTATATACAGTGCATGGTGGTTTGTGGCATTGTGGGGAACGCTGGCGGCGGTGGCATGCTCCTATATTATAGGCATGGCGCTCTACCGTAATAAACCGGCGTTTCTGCTGCACGCGGCGCTGGCGGTCATTCTCTGCGGCGCCTTGGTTACCTTTGCGACAGCCAAACGCGGCTATATTCACCTGCGGCAAGGCGAAACCGTCCGCGCTTACACCCCGGACAAGGACGCCACCACACGCTCCCTGCCATTCAACGTCAAACTCGTGCTTTTCGACATCGAATACCACCCGGACACCGACGCTCCCGCCGACTTTATCAGTTTCTTGAAAATAGACGACGAAATCGTCCGCGTGTCGATGAACAAAATATATACCCGGCACGGTTACCGCCTGTACCAAATGGACTACGACCCCGACGAAATGGGTAGTACGCTGCTCGTCAACCACGACCCGTGGGGTATCGGCCTGACCTATGCCGGTTACGGGATGCTGGCGGCGGCTATGCTATGGCTGCTGTGGCGGCGCATAGGGTGGCGGGGTATGCTGTGGACAGTCCTTCCGGTCGCCGGCCTGTGGATATATATTTCGCAGCTCAATCCTATGACGCCCGTATTGCGTTCTCCCATGCTGGCTGCCCACGTGTCGGTCATTATGGCATCGTATGCCCTGTTTCTTTTTATAACCGTTACGGCTATCGCCGGATTATGCTCTCGCAAACGACGACTGCAGTTTTACCGATGGAACATGCGCTTGCTCTATCCGGCAGTATTCTTGCTGGCGGCAGGCATCTTTATCGGCGCAGTGTGGGCAAATATTTCATGGGGACGCTACTGGGGATGGGATGCAAAGGAGACATGGGCGCTCATCACCCTGCTCGTCTATGCCGTGCCGTTCCACCGGCAAAGTCTCGCTTATTTCCGCTCGCCCTGCCGATTTCATCTCTACTGCGCCATCGCCTTTGCCGCCGTAGCCATAACCTTCTTCGGCGTAAGTTTCCTTCTGGGCGGGATACATAGCTACATATAACAATGGAACATTGAAGCGGCAGCGAATGAAACCAGGCCGCAAGCAGGCTTTACTGCTTCTCCACCTCTATCTCCACCTTCATTTCATCTATTTCCACGACGGTGGCGGAGGAAGGGAGGGAGTCGCACAAGTCGATGGCGACGGCCAATGTCTGCGAGCGTATCAGGTCGCCAAAGGCGGCTACGGTAGCGGCTATTTCGGGTTGCCTGTTGAGGCGGATGCGGATTTTATCGACGATGTCGAAGCCGCTTTCTTTGCGGATGTTCTGTATGCGGTTGATTAGTTCGCGCGCTAGTCCTTCACGGCGGAGCATGTCGGTGACGGTAACGTCGAGCGCGACCGTGAGCGCGCCTTCTGTAGCCACCAGCCAGCCCGGTAAGTCTTCCGACGTAATTTCCACGTCGTCCCGTTGCAGTTCGATTTTACCCGACGCTAGCGCCAGCATGTAATAGCCGGTCTTTTCCAGCTCGCCTATCTGCTGTTGGTTGAAATCATTGATGGCCGCGGCAATGTCCTTCATCCGGTTGCCATATTTCTTGCCTAGCGAGTTGAATTTCGGTTTTATTTTCTTTACGATAACGCCGGTTGTGTCGGTCAGGAAGTGCATTTCTTTTACATTAACTTCATTGAGTACCAGCTGCTGCACAGCTTCCAACTGTTCCTGCATAGCGGTGTCAAGCACGGGTATCATCATTTTCGTCAGCGGTTGCCGCACTTTGATATTGACCTTCCGTCGCAGGGCCAGCGTCATTGATGAGGCGCGTTGCGCCAGCGCCATTTGCCGCTCCAGTTTCGGGTTGATTAAAGCGGGGTTGAAGGGCGGCCATTCCGTGCAGTGAACCGACGGTTCGGCATGGCGCGCCGTTACGTTGTTGAGATCGGTATAAAGCCGTTCCATGAAAAACGGGGCGATGGGCGCGGCTAATTGCGCGACGGTTTCCAGACAGGTGCATAGGGTTTGGTAGGCCGCCCGCTTGTCGTCGGTCATCTGCCCGCCCCAAAAACGTTTGCGGTTCAGGCGCACGTACCAGTTGCTTAGATGATCGCACACGAAGTCCTGAATCATGCGTCCTGCCAGGGTTACGTCATAATTTTCGTAGGCGTCGCCTGTTTCTTTTATTAGGGTATGCAGCAGGGAAATTATCCAGCGGTCGATTTCGGGGCGTTGCGCTACGGGTACTTCTTCGTCCTGCCCCGTGAAGCCGTCGACATTGGCATAGAGGGCAAAAAACGAATAGGTGTTGTACAACGTGCCGAAGAATTTACGGCGTACCTCGTCTATGCCGGCGGCGTCGAATTTCAGGTTATCCCATGGTTGCGCGTTGGTGAGCAGGTACCAGCGCAGGGCGTCGGCGCCGTAGGCGTTCATTATTTTGAAGGGGTCTACGGCATTGCCCAGGCGTTTACTCATTTTGTTACCTTCCCTGTCGAGCACCAGCCCGTTGGCCACCACGCTACGGTAGGCGACCTCGCCTTTGACGATGGCTGCGATGGTATGCAGGGTGAAGAACCAGCCGCGTGTCTGGTCGACGCCTTCGGCAATGAAGTCGGCGCTTTTGAATACGTCCGTTTCAAAGGGGTAGTGGTTTTGCGCAAACGGCATGGCACCCGAATCAAACCATACGTCGATTAAATCCGCTTCGCGGTGCATGGGTTTACCCGACGGCGAGACCAGTATGAGGTCGTCTACGTATGGACGGTGCAGGTCGATGCAGTCGTAATTGTCTTTGGTATATACCTCCGGTGTAAAGCCCTTTTCCTTCCATGGATTTTTGGGCATGAATCCTACGGCTACGGCTTTTTCGATTTCATCGAACAGTTCACCGACCGATCCGATGCATCGTTCTTCGTTTCCGTCGTCGGTATGCCAGATGGGTAGCGGCGTTCCCCAGTAACGGCTGCGCGAGAGGTTCCAGTCCTGAAGGTTTTCCAGCCATTTGCCGAAGCGTCCTGCGCCGGCGCTTTCGGGCTTCCAACGGATCGTATTGTTCAGGGAAATCAGCGAGTCTTTGACGGCGGTGGTTCGGATAAACCATGCGTCAAGCGGATAGTATAGCACCGGTTTGTCTGTCCGCCAGCAGTGTGGATAGCTGTGTTCGTAGCGTTCGATTTTGAATGCGCGTCCTGCTTTCTTCAATTTCATGGCGATATAGACGTCTACCGGTTCGTCGTCGGGTTTGGCGGCGGGGTCGTAGTCGTTTTTTACGAACCGTCCGCTGAGGTCACCGAGGCCGTCGATGAAGCGCCCCTGTTTGTTGACCAGCGTGAGGGCTCCGATACCGTTTTCCCGCGCTACGCGGAAGTCGTCGACGCCAAACGAAGGCGCTACGTGTACGATGCCTGTGCCGTCTTCGGTGCTGACAAAATCGCCGCATACGACACGGAAGGCGTCGCCGGTTTCGGGCTGGGCGTATGGCAGCAACTGTTCGTAGCGGAGGCCTTCTAGCGCGCTGCCGAGGTACTCGTGGCCGAAGCGGTAGGGCAGCGTTTTGTCGCCGACCTGATAGTTCATCGGCGCGCCGGCGTTCTTTTCGGGAAAGAATGCGGCAGCGCGTTCTTTCGCTAGCAGCACTGTAATCGGTTCAGCGGTGTAGGGGTTAAAGGTTTCAACCGCTACATAGCGGATTTGTTTTCCAACGGCCAGCGCGGTATTTGAAGGCAGCGTCCACGGGGTTGTCGTCCATGCAAGGAAAAACAGGGCGTCCGTAGCAGTATTTCCGAAGAGGAATGCCGACGGTTCGTTGTGTATCACTTTAAACTGTGCGACGCACGTTGTATCTTTCACATTGCGATAGCAGCCGGGCTGGTTCAATTCGTGCGAACTCAATCCGGTGCCAGCTGCGGGCGAGTAGGGCTGGATGGAGTAGCCCTTATAGAGCAATCCCTGTTCGTAGATTTGTTTCAGTAGGAACCAGAGCGTTTCGATATAACGGTTGTCGCAGGTAACGTAGGGGTTCCGCATATCGACCCAATAACCCATTTGCCGTGTCAGCGCTTCCCATTCCTTCGTATATTTCATCACTTCCTTACGGCAGGCGGCGTTATAGTCTTCAACCGAAATTTTCGAGCCGATGTCTTCCTTTGTAATTTGCAGCATTTTCTCCACCGCCAGTTCGACCGGCAGGCCGTGCGTATCCCATCCGGCCTTGCGTTCGACCAGAAAGCCTTTTTGCGTTTTGTAGCGGCAGAAGACATCCTTAATGGCGCGTGAAATAACATGGTGGATGCCGGGCATGCCATTGGCCGACGGCGGCCCCTCAAAAAATACAAACGGCGGGCATCCGCGCCGTTTTACCAGCGATTGCTCAAAGGTCTTGGCCGCATCCCATTGCGCCAGCACGTCCCGATTGACGGTCACGAGATCTAATTGTTTGTATTCTTTAAATTTTTTACTCATGTGATTGTCTTTTTGTGAAAAAATGAGTGCAAAGATACGAAAAGTTGCGGATTGCCGTGCAGCGTTGCCGTGGACAGTCAATTCGGCCATGCCGATTATCCGAACGTATGAGCCCCCTTCATCCGCCCGTGTGGAGACCATTTAAATTAACCATATTATTTTTTAGCGCTTTTACGGGTTTCCCAACCCCATTGGAAAGTCTGACCGGGGGGGCAATGACACTTTCCTACACCATTGGAAAGTGCCACTTTTTCGATTGAGGTGTTTCTTCATTCTTAAGGAGGACAAAATGACGTATCCACCGTCCAGCCCTTGTCTGTAGCGATGCTTTGGTTGCAGCCGGATGTGCCCGGGTACTCTCCTCGCGGGTTGCCGAAAATGTAAATTGTTTTTGTGCCGCTGATGGCCGGCTGTTCGGGAACGATTCCCGGACAGCCGGTGAGGAAAGCGAGGGAGGTAATGCAGCCGATGTAGGTGCGCACGCCGGCGTCTACGTCCGCCTGAAAGGCAAAGCCAGGAAGAGGGGAATGTCAAAATCCTGCCCTTGCGGACAAAGCCGGGGGAGGCTGGTATCCGTAAGCTAAAGCATACGGTTAATAGAGTATCGTCCCAGCGGGACTTGCCTGTGGAAGTTACAGGAAATAGTGGTTTTCCAACGTGTAGTAAAAGTTTTCCCGAATCCAATATCTCAAATATTTTTTGCTATCTTTGCAGACTAATATTAATTTTTTATCATTATGAAATATTGCTCAACTTGTGGAGAAGCAAATCCCGACAATGCGCGTTTCTGTACGAAATGCGGATATGAAATGACATCCGAGCCGGCGCCGCAGCCGGCGCCAGCCACGACACCGAAGAAACCCTCGCCGCCGTACGACCAAATGCCGGCAACCTACCTGTGGCAGTCGATAGTAGTTACTATCTTATGCTGCCTGCCGCTGGGCATCCCGGCGATTGTATATGCCGCACAGGTAGAGAAATACTTTATGAACGGCAATATCGACGCCGCATATAGAGCGTCGCGCAATGCCAAAAACTTTACGATTGCGTCGCTCGTTACAGCGTTGATCATTTATATTCCCTATACTATCTATCTCATTTATATCATAGGGGCAGCCACCAGCAGCTCACCGCTGCTACCGCTTTTTGAATAGTGGCCTGTTGTACCACCAAATGATAAAAGGCGGTTGCGACCGGGGCTTTTGACAAGCAAACCAAATAGGTGGAAAGTCTTGGCGATAGCGATCGGCGTGGTCGTCGGGGCCGGATTGTTTTATGTATTCAATCCGGCAGAGATACCTTTTCCACCGTGCCCTTTTTATAAACTGACCGGTTTCCAATGCCCCGGATGCGGTACACAGCGCGCCCTGCATAGTTTACTGCACGGAGAATGGGAAGAAGCATTCCTCTACAATCCGATTCTTATTCCCGCCTTAGCGCTGATTGCGTTGCTCCTGTACCTAAATTCATTCGACGGAAAAAAACGTTTTCCGACAATACACCGGATACTGTCGGGGAGCGCTTTTATATGGGGCATGCTGGCAGTGATTATCCTGTACTGGATAGGCCGGAATGCATATCGTTTCTTTTTAGAATAGGATTTCATCACTCATCCTGAAAAAAATGTATCTTTGTAAAAACAATACATCTATATTGCAATGAAAATGCTATCGATATCTATGTTGTCGGCGGATTTCGGCCGGCTGAACGAAGAAGTTGAAATGGTGAATGCCGGAGCGGCCGACCTGTTCCATTTAGATGTGATGGACGGACGGTTTGTTCCCAATATTTCGTATGGTTTCCCAGTGATTAAGGCAATTGCCGCCAAAGCCCTGAAACCTCTTGATGCACATCTGATGATTGTCGAACCCGACCGTTATATTGAGTCATTTCGCGCCGTCGGCATAGCTTGGCTGTCGGTACACTACGAGGCCTGTGTACATTTGAACCGGACGTTGCAACAAATCCGTTCGGCAGGCATGAAAGCCGGCGTAGCCCTCAATCCGCATACACCGGTATCGTTGCTGGTCGACAGTCTCCATACCGCCGATTTTATACTGATCATGTCCGTCAACCCGGGATTCGGCGGACAGGCGTTTATCGAGCATTCGCTGCACAGAATCGCCGAATTGAAGACGCTAATCACCCGCGAAAAAGCAGCTACACTGATTGAAGTCGACGGAGGAATAAGCCCCCGCAACGCCGCGCAACTCTACGCCGCCGGCGCAGATATTCTGGTTGCCGGCAATGCCGTCTTCAACGCAACCGACCCCATGCAGACTATGGCAGAATTAGTGGCAGCAGGCAGTAGCAATATCCAAAATCTAAAATCTACAATCCGATGAGACGAAAATTACGAAATACGTATGTATTAATCAAGCTTCTGGGTGAAAGTTTTTCGTTTGCCTATGGCTCGGTGAAGGCCAATAAACTGCGGACATTCCTCTCATTACTGGGCGTAACGATTGGGATTTTTTCCATTATTTCGGTCTTTACGATGGTCAATGCCCTAGAAGATAATATCCGCGAGGGCATCGAATCGCTTGGTAGCAATGTGATATATATCCAGAAATGGCCGTGGGGAAAAATCAGCGAAGAACAATGGTGGGAATACCGCCAACGACCGCGCGCAAAGTACGAAGAATTTACCTATCTGCAAAACAATCTCCGGAATGCCGAAGAGGTGGCTTTTATCCATCCGTTCCAGCGGCAGTTGAAATATAAAACCAACACCACCTCGCGGGTCATCATATATGGCATTACTTACGATTGGAAAAAAATGGCAACCGTCGAGATTGAGGAGGGACGTTACTTTTCGCCGATGGAAATCAACGGTGGCGTCAATGTAGCGATTATCGGACGGACGCTGGCCGACGAACTGTTTGGCGACGATTATCCGGTCGGACGTGTATTTAGCGTCGCCGGACGTAAAACACGAGTCATCGGACTGTTCAAAAAACAGGGCAACATGTTTGCCATGAATTACGATAATACCGTGGTAATACCTCTCAACTATGCGGGCAAATTTGCCGATATGCGCCGCGGTAATCAGGACATTCTGGTCAAAGCCAAACCGGGCGTAGGCATGGACGACCTGCACGATGAACTCCGCGTGATGATGCGTGCATTGCGACGTCTTGGCCCGTCGCAAAAAGACAATTTCGCACTGAATGAAATGAGCGTCATCTCCCGTGAACTTAACCCGATATTAAACACCCTGAACCTCGCCGGATGGATTATCGGCGGCCTTTCCATTCTGATTGGCGGGTTCGGCGTGGCCAACATCATGTTTGTGTCGGTCAAGGAACGTACGCCCATTATCGGTATTCAAAAATCGCTGGGAGCAAAAAACTATTTTATCCTTACGCAATTTCTTTTCGAGGCGATGCTGCTGACGGTGGCAGGCGGACTGCTGGGGTTACTGCTGGTGTTTGCCGCCACTACGCTGGTTACTCACGCCTTCGATTTTGCCATCGCCCTGACCCTGATTAATATTTTACGTGGTATCCTAATTTCGGCGGTCGTCGGCATCCTGTCGGGCATTATTCCCGCATGGATGGCCTCACGATTAAGCCCCGTAGTAGCCATTGGCCATTAGATTTTGGATATTGGATAACTGATTTCGAACTTTAGATGTAAAGCAAACGCTTAACATAAATGTATATGGATTTGAATTTTGAACATATTCTATTTATTGATGTGGAAACC
This sequence comes from Prevotellaceae bacterium, assembly GCA_031278545.1. GTDB lineage: Bacteria > Bacteroidota > Bacteroidia > Bacteroidales > UBA932 > JAIRKX01. The sequence goes on along the minus strand of JAITKF010000062.1, from coordinate 5,752 downwards.
GTTCCGCAATACGCTTCCTATGCGGATGTGCCGGAGGCGATGAAAAAATTGTGGGAAAAGAAGTCGGCGTATTTTCGTACGGAGGAGCAACGGCCGGAGGACGTATATGAACGCGCCGGTATTTGGGCTGAGTTTGGGCGCATCATTTGCCTCTCGGCCGGGTTTATCTACCGGCATAACGGACAGCCAACGTTACGTTTGAAATCGTTTGCCGGACACAACGAGAAGGCCTTACTGCAAGGTTTCTGCAGAATGCTCGCGGCGTTCATTGCCAAAAAGAAAAACGTCCGACTGTGTGCCCACAACGGCAAGGAATTTGACTTTCCCTACATCGCGCGACGCTTGCTGATAAACAGCTTACCCCTGCCGGAGGCGCTCGATGTGGCCGGACGTAAACCATGGGAAACACTGTTTCTCGATACGATGGAACTATGGAAATTCGGCGACTACAAGCATTTCTGTTCGCTGGAACTGTTGACCACCGTCCTGAATATCGATACGCCGAAGGACGACATCGACGGGAGTCAGGTGGCATCAGTGTATTATATTGACGGTGATTTGCCCCGCATCATTCGCTACTGCGAAAAGGATGTGCTGGCCGTAGCGCAACTGTTGCTGCGCTATCGCGGACAGGCATTGCTCGACAAGGTCGAATCCGTAACCGGCACAAACGCTCAGATATAAGTATAACATGCCTTCTATCGCTTTCATTACGCTCGGCTGCAAGCTCAATTTTTCGGAAACCTCCACGCTGGCGCGGCGTTTCATGGAGGCAGGATTCGAGCGGAGGCTCCCCTCGCAGCCGTCCGATGTGTATGTTGTCAACACTTGTTCAGTAACAGAACAGGCCGATAAGAAATGCCGTCAGGCCATCCGCAAACTGGCGCAGCTCAACCCCACAGCGTTGGTGGTAGTTACCGGTTGCTATGCGCAACTCAAACCCGACGAGGTGGCGCAAATCGAAGGCGTCGATTTGGTGCTCGGCGCCGACCGAAAGGGGAATCTCTTTGAATATGTCAACAATCTACGCACAAAAGGAAAAACTGGTGGACATATTGTTTCATGCGACATCGGGACGGTCGACAGTTTTTTCCCGGCCTTCTCATCGGGCGACCGGACACGCTCATTCCTAAAAGTGCAGGACGGGTGCGATTACCGTTGTTCCTATTGCACCATCCCGTTGGCGCGAGGAAAAAGCCGCAACAGTCCCATAGCCGACCTCCTCCGCGAGGCAAAAACCATTGCCGCGTCAGGCATCCGCGAGATAGTGCTCACCGGCGTCAATATCGGGGACTTCGGAAAGAGCACCGGCGAATCGTTTTTCGACTTGCTGCGAGCGTTAGATGAGGTAGACGGTATCGAACGTATCCGTGTTTCATCCATCGAACCGAACCTGCTTACCGACGAAATGATTGAGTGGATGGCGCTGTCGCGAACCGTCATGCCGCATTTTCACATCCCCCTGCAATCGGGGTGCGACCGGATACTGGCGTTAATGCGTCGCCATTACCGCCGCGAGGTATTTGCCGAACGTGTACGGAAAATTAAAGCCATTCTCCCACAGGCTTTTATCGGCGTTGATGTGATTGCCGGCTTCCCAGGTGAGCGCGAAGAGGATTTTCATGAAACGTATGCTTTTCTTGAATGCCTCACGCCGGCCTATCTGCACATTTTCCCCTATTCCGAACGTCCGGACACGCCGGCATCCATGATGCTGGACAGCGTACCGAAACCGGAACGCACTGCGAGGGTACGGGCGCTCAATGACCTGTGCAGTCGCCTGCACCAACAGTTTTACGTACACAATATCGGACAGGAACAGCGCGTACTATGGGAAAGCGCCTGCAAGGACGGACAGATGTTCGGCTTTACCGACAACTACCTGAAAGTCGAAACGCCCTACCGCCGCGACCTAACTGGACGCCTGCAATACATCCTCATCACCGGCCTCAACGCCGAACGCCAAACAGCAACCTGCGTGAGGCGTGAGATGCAAGCCATGAAACAGCATCAACAATAGCACAGGCTACAAGCCTGCATGCAATAGCATAAGGCAGGGAGAAATTGCGGCGATATGTCCCCCTAAGATAATGGATAATGTCGTGCGTGCACCTTGTTCTCTAAAAAAGATTTTTCGTTTCTTCTACAAGCTGTTTTAAATAGGGAAAAACGGCCACGCCGATCTTTTCCATCGAACGATATAGTGTTGATTGGTTTTGGTGCGCTTGCGGAATGAGCCCGAATATATTTAAGATGAGCAGTAGTACACTGATTATCAAAACCGCCTTCAATAGCGACAGGATAGCTCCCAATAGCCTGTTGAAGAATGCAAAGGCCACCATACTAATGATTTTATCGGCAAATCGACCGACCAGTACGACGACCAGCAATACTATTATAAACGTAACGACAAACGCCACGCCGTTGGTTATCGGTTCGCTCACCTCAAACCAGTCGGAAATATAGTGTGCGGTAAAATGCGAAAAGCGGTAGGCGCAGAACAGCCCCAAGAACAACGCCATCAATCCGAATAACTGACGAATGAAACCCTGTCGCCAGCCTATAAAAATGCTAATCAAAAGCAAAATGGCAATAATAATATCAATGTAATTCATGTTGATTTGTTGATTTGTTGATTTGTTATGCGAACCTCTATGGTTTTATTTCCGCATAGGGACGCAGTTTTTCGGCTATGTCTTTTTTTAGAATATTGTTCGTTATCAACGCATCGACAGTGCAGGCTTCTGCTCCCGCTACCTGCCGGAAATGTAGAATGCCGCGTGCCGCGTATGCGCCGATGTAAGGATGGGCTTTGAGCACGGTGTCGGAGGCTGTTTTTAAATCAATGCGTGTGAAGAGGTCGGTATTGACGGTGATTTGTAAAGCGATTTGTTCGAAGCGTTCGTCAGTCATACCGCGGATTTCGCGCAGCTGTTCGATAGTAGCAAAGCCCCCCAAACGTTTGCGATAGGCTACAATTTGTCTGGCGGTAGCTTCGCCGATGCCGTTTACTAACTTCAGTTCCGCTGTGTCGGCCGCATTGATTTCGACAATGCGCGGCTCGCGTTTCGGAAAACGCAGGCTGTCGAACCGTACGCGGGGTTGAATCTTCGGCAAGGCGACGGTATCAATATGGATGTAGGATTTCAGCCGCTCAAAATGCTCATCGCTGACGACAAATACCTTTTTAAAGTCGTCGGGCGTACGGAATACAGCACCGTGCGAACGGTAATTGACAATAGCCGCTGCCTGTTTCGGCGAAAAACCGAGTTGCTCGAACATCGTCGTATCAGCCGTATTCGGGTCGAAATGAACGTAATTTATTTTACGTTTCTCGTATTGCTTATAATCCGTATCACGATTCTTTCGTTGGTAATCGAATGTAAAGAACGGTTCGACGTCATTGTCGGCCGGCAATAGTCGCGACAGGCTGTCGATATGACGCTTAAAGTTGTCCATATCCGCAACGGATGAGGTGGGCGACGGGATAAGGTTCGGCCATATAATCAACCCTGACAGCAATACCAGCAACACCGCCACGCCGATACGTTCGCTTCCTGAAAATGAAACCAGTCTTTTCAATAGTGCTATCATTGCCGGTATCCATTATGAGAGAGTTGTCGATTGGGCATGTGCGACTACGGTTGCCGGCGTGTTGAATGTATTCATAGCGCGGTCAATGCCTGCCAGACCAAAGGCTTTAATCGCGTCAATCGCTCTGTTGAGCACGGCGGGGAGCGCTTTTTGTTCCTCGTCGCTCCATTCGCTCAACACGTAATCAACCTGCTGGCCTTGTACGAAGGTGTTGCCGATACCCACGCGCAGCCGGGCATATTGCTGGTAGCCGATGCTTTCATTGATATTTTTCAATCCGTTGTGTCCGCCGTCGCTGCCCTGCTTGCGCATCCGCAAAGCGCCGAAAGGCAAGGCTAAATCATCGACTACGACCAATAATTCTTCCCTCTCGAACCGTTCGGCCTGTAGCCAGTAATTGACGGCTTTCCCGCTCAGGTTCACGTAAGTCGAAGGCTTAAGCAGCATGAAGCGTTTGCCTTTGAATAGAACTTCCGTAATCGCGCCGTAGCGGGCATTCGTGAAACGGGCTTTCGCCGCCTCTGCCCATGCATTCAGCACGTTAAAACCTATGTTGTGGCGAGTATTGGCGTACTCCGGCCCGATATTTCCTAATCCGACAATAAGAAAGGCCATACAAATTTGATACATGTTAGTGGTAAAACAGAAAGCGTAACGGGGGTTGTCCGTCCGTTACGCTTTACGTGTTATCAGGATTTTTATTTTTTCTTTTCCGCTTCGGCGGCGGCACTGGCTGCTGCCGCCGCATCAGCGGTTGCGGCGCGGGTGGTCTTCACAGCGCAAATGATAGTCGTCTTTGGCGTAATAATTGTCAATTTTTCAAACGATAACGCACCGGCTACAATATTTTTGCCTAATCCTAATTCGGAAATATCGACCGACAGCGTATCCGGCAAGTCTCTAGGCTGGGCTTGTACTTTCAACTTGCGGGTGAGGATGTTCAACCGGCCACCGGCGCGCACGCCCACGGAATTTCCCGTAAAGACTATCGGAATGTCAACAGCTAACGGCTTTGCTTCATCAATCGCGAAAAAGTCGATATGCAACGCTTTTTCGGTGATAGGGTGAAATTGAACCTCACGCATGACGGACGGGTGCGTTTTCCCGTCAATGTTGATATCTACGATATACGTGTTCGGCGTGTACAGCAGATTTTTCAAATCTTTTTCATCTACCGAAAAATGTATATTTTCCGTATTGTTTCCGTATAGTACGCAAGGTACTTGTTGATTGCGGCGCATCGCTTTGATGTTGGCCTTTTTGCCCACTGTCCGGGCAGTTCCATTTAATGCAAATGTGTTCATTACTTGTAAATAATTTAGTTAAAAAAGTGTTACTCAATCCGGCTATAGCCGAAAACCCATGGCACTCATAGCTAAATAGCTTTGTTTTTTGGGACGGCAAAGGTAAGAATTTTTTTGTAATGTAAAAAGAGAACGAAGAGTATAGAGTAATTTTTGGTATTGTTAATTTGATATAGAAATATTCAAAATGAAACATTGAACATTAGATATTTACGCCTGTATTTTTGTTCAAAAGCTATACTAATTTAACAATGCCCGTTTTTTAATCAGGATAAGTTCAAAGAGTCTGCTCATTTTTGAGATAGCCACTTTCTCTTTACTGTAAAAAATAATTTGCAAAAATGTAGAGAAATATTTTTTTTTATTAAATAAATATTATACCTTTGTTTCGTTTTATTACCTTATATTATTATATAATTGAATATCGTCGTATGAATAGAAAGAAATTAATAGGTCTCGTAGCGCTCGGACAGGGTGGCGCTTGTGGATGGGTTGCCCCATCTGTCATTGTTTTGCAATGTGATTGTAACTCATTTGTAAAATCCGGCTTGTACTTTTGCCGTACGAACAATGAACTTTGTTCTTTAAAATATGTAGTATGATAAATGATTTACAATGGATTTATATAAATGACAGAACCGATTTTCGGTGTGTCTATGATTAATTTACCCAAACGAACTGCCACCCGTATGCATCGCTTAATATATATCTTCCGTTTGTCTTTACTGATGCTTTTTTCGCTCACTGTTATTCACCAGGAAGCGAAGGCGCAACATTCAAGTAATTATATCTCTTTTGAAAATCAAGACGAATGCTATCAGTATTTTGCCTACAAAGGCGACGGCAGCATATTG